>JBICHZ010000255.1:0-24390 GCA_043101355.1 Rhodopirellula sp. JB044 | reverse complement strand
CGCGACGGCGTAGTCGAGCGACTTGTCACTGAGTGGCAAAACGCGAATTTGTTCCGGCGCGAGCCACATCGGAAACGCACCGGCAAAGTGCTCGATCAACATCCCCGTGAACCGTTCGAGCGATCCGAACGGTGCGCGGTGGATCATGACCGGTTGATGGGTCGAATTGTCGTTGCCTTTGTATTGCAGCTTGAAACGTTGCGGCAGGTTGTAATCCAATTGCACCGTTCCGAGTTGCCACGACCGTCCGATGCAGTCACGAACCATGAAGTCCGCCTTGGGACCGTAGAACGCGGCTTCACCAGGCTCCTCGTTGAATTCCATTCCGGAATGCTGCAACACACCACGGAGGGCGCCCTCGGCGTGGTCCCAATTCTCTTCGCTGCCGACGTACTTGCTGCTGTCCGGGTCTCGCAACGACAACTGCACCCGGTAATCGTTCAACCCGACCGACTGCAGCACGAACTGAGTCAGTTCGATCGTCGCGCGGAATTCTTCTTCAACTTGTTCGGGCGTGCAGAAGATGTGTGCATCGTCCTGGGTCAGACCGCGGACCCGCATCATCCCGTTCAGTTCACCGGTTTGTTCGTGACGGTAGACGGTACCGAACTCGAACAACCGCAGCGGCAGTTGACGATACGATCGTGGTTCGGCGGCAAAAATTTGACAGTGGTGAGGGCAGTTCATCGGTTTGAGCAGGTAACGCTCGTTGACGAGTTGCCAGTCATGCAGCACCTGCCGTTTGGCATCAACCGATGCGGACGGTTTGTAGTCTTTCAACTTCACGCCGAACACTTCTGCGGCGGCGATCAGCTTGTCTTCATCTTCGCTGCTCAGGTTCCCTTCACCGAGTCGTGTGTCCCAAGCATCAAGCAGTCCGCCCACCTCGGTGCCAAACAACGGCGCAAATTGGCTGTCACGATAATACGGGAAGTGACCGCTGGTTTCATACAATTCGACACGCCCAATGTGCGGGCTGTAGACAGGATCGTAACCTCGCGAGAGCAGTTCTTTGCGAAGGAAATCTTCGAGTGCGACGCGGACCCGGGCACCTTTGGGCAGCCACAGGCAGAGCCCCTGGCCGACTTCCGGATTGATCGCGAACAAGCCGTGCTGTTTGCCGAGAACACGGTGATCGCGGCGGCGTGCTTCCTCGAGTTGTTCGAGATACGCGGCGAGTTCTTTCTTGTCAAAGAATGCGGTCCCGTAAACGCGTTGCAATTGGCGTCCTGACGCGTCACCCTTCCAATATGCCCCCGCGACCGACAGCAATTTGATCGCCTTGATCATGCCAGCGTGGGGAATGTGCGGTCCACGGCAGAGGTCGACGAATTCGCCTTGGCGGTAGAAGCTGACGGTGGGTTGATCGCCGAGGCCGGTATCGATGTGCTCGACCTTGAGGTCTTGGTTCAGGTCGTCGCACAGCTTTCGCGCTTCATCGCGGTCGAGCACGAACCGTTCGAAAGGCTCTTTGGCTTTGATGATCTTTTTGATTTCGGCTTCGATCTTCGGAAAGTCATCCTCGCTGATTTTCTCGGGCAGGTCGAAGTCGTAGTAGAAACCTCCCGAGGTGGTTGGCCCGAACGCGAGTGATACGCCGTCGTAGACTCGCATGATCGCTCGAGCCATCACGTGCGCAGCCGAGTGGCGCAGCACGTCGAGCGCCGACGCGTCACGGTTGGTCAGTAATTTCAGCGGCACCGATCCGTCATCGTTGGCTAATTCGCCAAGGGGGCGGAACGAATCGACAATCTTTCCCTCAACTTCCGCAGCCACGACCGCCCGAGCCAACCCTTCGCTGATCCCACGTGCGACGTCCATCGGAGTCGCGTCGCCGGGATGGTTCTGTTTGGTGCCGTCGGGAAGGGAAACTTCAACGTTCTGAATCGAAGCGGTAGACATGGATGCGAGGGTCGATGGGGGTAAACGAGTGAGAGAATTCAAACGTACACCGGCGACGCTTCAGGGCCGCGATGGACGCAGTGACGGCAGGATAGCGGTTTTGACAGGGAAAGAGAAACCTCGGTTCGGTGGTAATTCCGGTCGCGAGATCTCCCCGACAAGCCGTTTTTCTCGGAGAAAACTCAAAGCGTGGATACAATAAATGCAACATTCCCTGCGAAACCCAGCCTCCCCGCCCGGGGTTTCAACGCGAACGGGCCGCGGCAACGACCGCTGCTTCGCCCCGCGTTCTCAGCTCTTTTCACGCTTTTCGCCGTAAAACGAACATGTTGACGACATTTTCGAGCTCACTACCACGCCTTTCCACCTGCATGATGGCCCTCTTTTTGACGGGGATAATTGCCGGCGAAGTCGCCGCGCAAAGGGGAGGCCGAGACAGGGGTGGCGACCGCGGAGGAGACAGAGGTGGCGATCGGGGCGGTGATCGAGGCGGCGACCGCGGAGGAAATCGGGGAGGACGCGGCGGATTCGGAGGTGGAGGAGGATTTGGTGGCGGACCTCCCGGCGGCGGATTTGGTGGACGCGGTGGCGGACCGGGTGGAGGAGACCGGGGCGGACGGGGTGGAGGCGATCCGAGCAGTTTCTTGTCCCGGTTGGACCGAAACGGCAACGGCCAAATCGATCCTGACGAACAACAAGGACCTGCGAGTTTCCTGATCCAGCGTTTGCAATCCATGGACTCCAGCATCAAACCGGGACAACCGATCTCGATCAAAAAGGTCTCCAGCGCGTTTGAAAAGATGCGAGGAGGCCGTGATCGCGACGACGAGCGTCGTGGTGACCGGGACGACCGACGCGGTTCGTCCAACGGCAGCGAAGACCCGACCGAGGTCGAACCACTCGTTCCCGGTTTTGGCCAGGAGAGCGTCTACATGCCGCTGCTCGGTTTCGGACCAGCGGCTGAAATCATGGCGGTCCCCCCGTCGGAAGCCGACTTGGCCGAAGCTCGCGAGATGCTGCGGCGATACGACCGTGACAAGGACGGACAACTCAGCAAGGAAGAACTCGGCCGCGGCCGCTTCTGGGGCACGCCGATGGACTTCGACCGAAACGGAAACGGCAAACTCTCCGAATCGGAACTCGCGACCCGAGAAGCCGTCGAACGTGAAAACAAAGAGAGCAACCGTGACAGCGGACGCGACGATCGACGACGAGACGATGAGGGCCGTGACCCGATCGTCGAGGACTTTGAAGGACGACGTTCCTACCGCGTCTATCCGGCAGGCACGCCCGAAGGAATGCCACGGTTCTACACCGAGCGCGACCTCAACGGCGACGGACAAGTCTCCATGAGCGAATACACCTCCGAATGGAACGATTCACTCGTCGCGGAATACTACCGATGGGACCAGAACCAAGACGGAGTCATCACGGCATCGGAAGTGCAATCCGGCGTCAATCAAGGCTACACCGCGAGCGACACACGGCGGGGTATCGCGCCGCAATCCGGCACACTCGCATCCACGGCATCCCGCTCCTCGTCAGGCAGTTCGTCATTGGGAGCTTCTTCTGGCAGCTCGCCGGCGAACGATCCTCCGGCACCCAAACTGGAAATGCCGAGCGAACCGCCTAGCGAAAAAGTGATGGCATACGCAAAAAGAATCGTCTCGAAGTACGACGAAAACGGCGACCTCGCCCTATCGGCGACCGAGTGGGGCAAAATGCTGATCAGTCCCGCCGCCGCGGATTTTGACGGCGACGGTCGGATCACCGTGCTGGAATATGCCGGCTACATGACGGCCAAATCCAAACGCCGAAACTGATCCTCGCGGAATCGGTTTCACGAGGCCGTATCACGAGGCCGTTTCACGAAGCCAGTGCGTCGTTGATCGCGCGGGCCGAGTTGAGGTTTTGAAAGATGCAGCCGCATTCGAATTGGTCGCCGCACGGTTTGATCCATTTCACCGACACACTGCCGCTCGCTCCGGAGGAGGTCGTCAGCAGCAGTCGCTCGGCGACGTCGAGTTCTTTGTCGGCGTGAATTCGCACACCGGTTGTTGAGAAATCTTCGAGCGTTGCCTCGCTCAGGGCAGGCTTCCCGTGAGCACGCCGAACTTGGATCGGGGTTCCCGATTGAATACGAGTCTCTTGTCGACGCGTCACCAAACCGGCCGACACCATATGGTCAATCAGGTTGGCATCCATCAACCGGCGAAACTGGAAACCGAACGTATTGCTGCCGACGGACGTCTGTTGATTCCAACACAACCGACCGGCCACCTCGATGTCGACTTCGCCTGACGTATCCTGCATTCGCAATACTGCGACGCTGATCTCTTCGGGGTGATCGAGCGAGACTCGCACCGCGCACCCTCCGACGCTGATATCCGCCATTTGGCACGGATGCCGGACCACATCGTCCTCGTGCAAAACCAACAATTCCGCCTTCAAATTGGCGGTGTTCCTAGCGTGGAAACGGTCACCGTTTCGGTTCTGTGCGGGGCCGGGTGTCGGAGTCGATGCAGACATGAGTGAAAATCAACGAGTGATGAAAATCGAGATCGCTCAACTCTACAACACGAAACGTACCCCCCACGCGAAATATTCATCCGTTTACATCGGTAATCTGTGACGGTTTTTCCGGTTGTTCGACGTGGAATGATCATTCGGCCCCACCGACCCACAGAATCATCACATCTCATCGCGGCAGCGTTCCGATGACACGAGAGAACGGATCACCGTCGATGCCTCGTGCCCCGAATGAGCCACTCAATGAATCAGTCACCGCAAACCGTTGTTGAAAGCCGCCGCGTAAAAAGGCTGTTGTTGTCGGCGACCCTGGTCGGTGCGTCGGGCTGCGCGTTGACACCGTCCTTCGCATCGGCACAACAAACCAACCCGTTCGTAACCCAGCACGCGTACGAACCGGCACCCTACGGCAGCGCGGCGGATAACTACCAAGCTCGCGGATACGCATCCGAACACTCTTTTCACGCAGCCAACTCGTTCCCAACCGCCGATTCTTTCGATACAGCCAACTTGCCAACGACCACGCCCGTTGCGCAGGCACGTCTGCAGATACCGGAGGTTCACAGCAGCCAAACTTGGCAGGCCGATGCGAATTCACCTGGCAATGCGAACTCGAGAATGGCGAATCTCTCTGCCGATGCGAGTTTAAACGCTCGAGTCGACTCTGACGGACCGGCCGCTTCGACGATCGGTCACGCTCGTCGTGTTCATGTCGGTCCGGACTGGAACGCCTTCACACCTCAGTCGTTCGCCACCGATTCCGCCGGTTCGGGGTCTCGCAACGCGACCGGTTCGCCGACGATGGCACCGTCTCTTCCAAACACAACGTTGCAAACGCCGAGCATCGCACAATCACAACCACAGTCTCGATCACGCACCGCCGGACGCACCAACCTCCGTCCGTCACGACTGCCGGCGGCAGGGACGGCGTCGTTCGATGAAAGCCTTCCCCGCGCGACGCCAACTCTCGGCGGAACGACGGCATCGTTGGCGAGTGCGGCGCAGCAACGTTCTCGATTCGTCGCGGCGACACCACCACCACGACCGACCGGCTCGGCGGTTTATCTCGCGTCGCAAACCGCTCAGTCGCAGATCGACGAGGCGGCAAAACTATTTCGCCAAGCGAACTTGGAATATGACTGTGCCGCCTACGCCTCGGCAGAAACGTCCGCATGGCAGGCCCTCGAAAAAGCAGCCCAAGCGATTGACCTCGCATCGGTTTCGGCGAGCCAACGATCGGTGAATGACACCCGACAAAACACCAGCAACCAACCGAGCAGCGTTGACCGATTGCAAAGAGGCCGGTGCGCGATCCGCGAAGCGCGAGACTTCGTCGGCCCGTTCGCTCACGGCAGCCAGCAGGCGATCGCTCGCCTAGCCCGCGCCCACCAAACACCGGTCGTGCGGGAAACGTTGCCGCCGATGACCGCGCGTTATTCGGCCGAGGCACTCGCGCGACTCGGACAGCCTTCCTCGGCCTCACATCACTCGGCGGACCTGCCGACGGCGAACGAAGCCGTGGATCGCTATCTCGACTACGCACGAACTCAGTTCAGCGTGATCGCCGGACAGAGTCTGCTCGCGGCCCAAGCCATGGACCTGCTCGCCGCGATTCGCCTCGGCCGGAACGAACCAACTCAGTTGCCCGGACCGACGGCGATTTGCCTGCGTCGTGCCGCAGTGCAGGGGCAAAGCGACAACGCGGACCTCGTCGCGAAACTCGGACATCACCTAGCCGACGTCGGGCTGGTCGATGAAGCCCGCTGGGCTCTCGGGCATTCCCTGACGTTGCAACCCAACCCGACCAACGCAGCCCGGCTCGCGGCCTTGAACACCACGTCGCTCCAAACCTCACCCCACGGCGGTCAGCCATCGTCGCAGTACGGATCGTCGATACTCGCAGCGACTCGAGCGGCGATGCCTCAACATCAACCAAAACGTGCACCGGAGATCACAACAGTTTCACCGGAACAGTTCGCGTCGATCTCTCACAGTGTCATCCCGGGTTCACCGAGGTCGCACGCCGTCGCGCAAACGCCTCAACCGGCGACCTCTGCCGATCCGCCTGTGACAGAGATGAGATACCACAACGCGTCGGCAACAACATCGAGCCCCGAGGCGCCCTCGGCAAAGTCGTTCTTTCGAGCGGTCACGGCTTCCTTCCGATCGCCATCGACGCCCGAGCAACCGGCTCAACCACAAGTCAACGCCACACCGGCTGCCTATCGAACCAACAGTTCCGGCCAGCCGCATGCGGCCGAACAAGGAATTTCGAACCCTTCGCACGACGAACGTGTGTCGATGCCGAACGAAAACGATCAACGCGACGGCCGAATCAGTTCCCGCCTATTGCCCGGCCTGAAGAAATGGTGGTAACGGCTCACGTCCCACCACCTTTTCCTTGCCCGTCCATTCTCAACAACGTCCCGTCATGATCACCACGCATCGCTACCGCCCCCAACGACTGATCCTATTCGCGATGGCAATTGTCGTTTTGCTGGCGAGCCGGGTTGCGGTCGCGCAGGTTCATACCATGCCGGCACACCCATCGTCGCATGGTGGATCGTTCGCATACGGCTCCCCTGCGATGCCGGGAGGTTGCACGGCCTGCGGCACCGCCATGGTCGCGGGACCCAATGGATACGGATGCCCCAAGTGCATGATGGGTGTCGACTGCGCGACCGCGTGCGGCAGCGAGGCTCGGTGGCAAGACATGCGTCCGATGCGGTTCGACGCGTACGGGCCCGGTGGCTATGCGGGACCGTCACGGATGCAGCACCTGGCGAAGTATCACATTCGGCCGGGCGATGAAATCCAAATCGTCTACCTCGTGACCCGTCGACAAGACAACGGACAGTATCGTTTGATGCCTGGCGACGAAGTCTCCATCGAATCGATCGCCGACGAAGACCTCGACCGGGGAACGCTGCAGAACGGTTTGTTGATTCAACCCGATGGCACGATCACGGTCCGCTTGTTGGGACAAATCCAAGCAGCGGGATTGACCGTGGAAGGATTACGCACGCTGCTCGAACGAGAATACGAGGCGTTCTACGATGATCCCGCGATCGACGTGACGCCGGTTCGAACCAACACGCTCGCCGAAGACATCCGTGCCGCGGTTGGCGGACTCGGTGGTTTCACCGCACAAGCGATCACGGTCACGGTCATGCCCGACGGCCACATCCGGTTGCCCGGCATCGGCGGCGTGAACGTTCAGGGGTTCACGCTCGAACAACTCAAACGAGAAATCAACCTCCGATACGCTGAGGTGGTTGTCGGTCTGGAAGTCGAGCCGATCCTGACGCAGCAGGCGCCGCACTTTGTCTATGTGCTCGGTCAAGTCGGCCAACCCGGACGGCAGGAACTCACCGCACCGACGACCGTGCTCGGCGCGATCGCCGCGGCCGGCGGACATCTTCCGGGCGGTAATCTCCGGCAAGTCGTGATCTTCCGGCGGGCCGAGGATTGGCGATTGATCTCAACGATGCTCGATCTCAACGGAGCGATTCGCGGCAAGCGTCCAACGCCTGCCGATGAAATCTGGCTTCGCGACGGCGACGTCGTGATCGTTCCCGAACGGCCGATCCAGGTGTTCAATAACTTCGTCAATCAGGTGTTCACCGAAGGCATCTACGGTATCATTCCGTTCGGCGGATTTTCGGTCTCGCGTGAAAACCTGTAGCGTTTTCCGGTCGATTTCCTAGCAAGCCGTGCTCTACGATAGCCCGGTCCCGATTCGACCCAGCAACCGAAGACGTTTTCTACCTGCCGCCGATGATTGACACCTACGCCATTTCACCACGCCTGAGTTGACGGCATGTCGGAACTAAAAAATCTCTTTCAAACGCTCGCCAAGAATAATCGCAAAGCGTTGATGCCGTTCGTCACCGCGGGCGATCCCGACATCGCAACCACCGCCGCGGTCATCCGGGCGGCCCAAGACGCCGGCGCGGACCTTTGTGAAATTGGTGTCCCCTACAGTGACCCGATCGCCGACGGCCCCGTGATTCAAGCCTCCTATCAGCGAGCACTTGATGCGGGATTTCGATTGAAAGAAATTTTCGAGTTAGGCGAAACTCTCTCTCAGGCGGCCCCCACCCCGGTCACGATGCCACGCGTCACGATGGTCAGCTACTCGATCATCTATCGAACCGGAATGGCGAAGTATGTCGAACAAGCGAAAGCCGCGGGCTATTGCGGGGCGATCGTGCCCGATCTGCTCGTCGAAGAAGCCGAACCGCTGAGTAAGGTTTGCCGCGAGGCGGAATTTGATTTGATTCAACTGATCACACCGACCACTACCCGCGAACGCCAACGCCGAATCGCGGAACTGACGACCGGTTTCCTGTACTACGTTTCGGTCACCGGAATCACCGGCGAACGTTCCGCGTTGCCTTCCGATATCGTCGACAATGTCTCTTGGTTGCGAGAGCAAACGGACCTCCCGGTCTGCATCGGGTTCGGTATCAGCAGCCCGGAAACGGCGGCCCAACTGGCACCGATTTCCGACGGTTTGATTGTCGGCTCGGCGATCGTTCGGCGGATCGCCGAAGCTTCCGAGCAGGCAAAACAATCCGGTGCCGATCCGACAGAAGCCGCGGCGAAAATTGTCGGCGAATTTTGCAGTGAACTGCGCCGCGCGATCGACGGTTCGCTCGTGAAGTCGTAAAACGAGTGCCTGTCCCGTTTCTTTCGGATGAGCCCGTATCTCTTGATGCGAATGACCACCTCTCGTGGCCTTCGAGACGGGCGGGCATGTCCTAGGCCGTCGCCGCTCGTTACTGCTGTTTCTCGAGATAGATCGCTTCGCCGGTAATGCGGGTCCGCAGTTCATCATCGGACCACGAGACTTTGCCAACGGCCGGATCACCGATCAACCATCGCCCGCCATCGGTTCGGCCGAGCACCGTGATCACGTGTCCGGAGAAACGGCTCCCGAGGAAACGGTTTCCCATCGGCTGCCCAGGAAACGACTCGAAACTCACCAGGGCGACGTTGGGCAACTGACCTGCATCGATCCAAGTCGACGGGTCCCGCGAAGCGACGCGGGCCGCGAGACCGTGTTCATCAGCGATCGTTTTGAGGCCCCGGTACAGCCCCAAGGGAGCCGTCCCCAAGGTGCTGCTCAGACACGCATCGGCCATCGAGACCTCGCTCGCATCCACCCCGAAGTGTTTCAACAACGTGACCGCAGCCGCCGGTGCACAGCTCGCACCATGGGACTGCATGCAGACTCCATTTCTCCAATTCGGGGCGGCGTTGAGCGTCAACGGGAACAACACCGGACGCGCGATCGGGGTCACGACGTAACCGATGGCCAATCCCATCAGGCAGACAGTCACCAACGGTCGCAGTGCACGCCGCATGCTCCGCGTATGCCCCACCAACCCGCTCGTGAACCCGAGCGCGATCGGGGTCACGTTGGACCAGTAGAGCACCGAACTCGACGAGATCGCCTCTGCCCAGACCAATCGCCCGAAATAGCTCCACGCGAGCAAAAACGCCATCCCGACCGAAGCCGCGAGAACACCGGTCTCCGCCCACTGCGACGTTAGGGTCCATCGATGACCGAGCCGGTAGGCAAGGAAAGTCAAGACCGTGATCACAATCACTGCGATAGCGAGTTCGAGATCGGTCATGGACAATCCGGTAATCATTTGCAGCCCTTTGCTCGCTTTACATGCGCCTTGGTAGCGGAAAATCGGTTAAACGGAACACTGTGAATTTCACGTTAAGAACATATTAGCAACGAGGGAAGATCAATGTAATGCTAAATCAATCGACAAAACCGCCGCATTGCGGCCAACTAATCTGCCATAAACGCCGAAACGCGACGTTTGAGCAGGTTTAGCGAGTTGGCGTTACAACACCGGCAATTTCGGACGATTGAGCGGCCCCCCAATGGCGGCTATCGATCGAGAGCGGCACGTTGTCTCCGACGACGAACCATTCGTCCGCACCCATCTGCCAGGTGGCATCAGCAAGCGGGGACCGGGTCGAGATAGATGGGAGTTTGCGGGAATTGGGTGTCAGTCCCCGGTACTCCACATCGCGTTGAACTCTCAAATCGCGAATTCGCAGAATGGCGTGTGACTTCACTAGGCTCGCAGCCTTGCTCGCCGAACTCACAGCGTATCCAAACCGCTCGGATTCAGAACGAGCGATAAGCAAACGCTGGGCCAAAAAGACACCAACCGGCCGGGTTGCCGAAAGATGCTGATGAAAACGACGCCGCATCGCATCCTCGTCAACCACATCAGGTTGGGTGATCTTTCGATCAATCACTCCGTCGCATCGCCGGTGAATCCGAACTTTTTCACCGGGACTCAAACGAGCTGTTTCGTGTTGGACCTGAATGCCTTCTTCCGTCCAGAACCCGGTAAAGACGTCCACTTTCAACGGTTCTGATTCGCTCCCCACGACGAACTCATTGTTCCCAGCAGACGGGGCATCCGCATTCAACTCGAAACTCATCGACAACCGCTTTGCAGGAAACAATCGCCGATCGATCCCCAGGTTGCCCGGGTAATCATCGAGCACGCGGACGGGCCGATTGCCCCGATAAACGTTCCGATGTTCGTATATCAGCAATCCTTCGACGGACGTCAACTCCCAAGATCGATCCTCGCCGCGAACCCACGCAATATATCCACTGTCCCCTTTTTCAATCGCCGCCGACCAACGAGATCTCTTGCGGTGAAAATCAATGTCGACCGGTACCGTGGGCCGCGTCACATCCGACCTCCAGCACGCCTGAGGCCGATCGCCGTCGACGAGCAAACGGCCCGACGAATCGAAAGATACGGACTGGCCCGGTCGTGCCAACACTCGTTTGACCTGTGCCGTTGCGGGCTCCGCGTGGGGATAAATCAAAACGAGATCGCCACATTGCACTTTCTCGAGATCGACTTCAACCGCGTCAAACGTGTCCGGCGGGATCGCCTCCTTCGCGAGCATCGTGCTCAGATATTCGACATCCCACTGCGCACCACAGTGCCAACAAACCGTCGAACTCGCCGGCAGAACCTGCTCAACTCGGCCATGCAGCGCGGCCGTCAAAACTCCGCGATCGACTCGCGTTGTTAACTCACAATGAGCACACACCAACTCGTTCGACTGACCCCACAACGTCGGGTTCATCGACGGACCGCCGACACGGAACGTCTGCCTGTTTCCATGCAGCCCACGTTCATTGTGCCCATGTTCATTGAGCCCACGTTCATCAACACGCTGCGGCGGAGGCGTGCTTGAGGAACAACCGATATCCGTCAACATTGCCATGGTGCCGGACAACGCACCGACCGCGATCGCGCCCGCCGATCGTTGCCCCCATATGCGCCGAGAACAACGTTTAGGCAATGAATCAGTCATCGGACATGCAGATTACAACACGTTGTTTCAAAACCGGTCTTGCGGTGGCAGCGACAAAAACGCTAACAGCCAAGATGCAACGTACGGACGCGTTGAAAAGTGGGCTCATCGAGATCCGCCCTGCGGATGCTCGCACCCCGCCAGAACCTTCTTCGGCCCTTTACGCCGGGGAACCTTGAGGAAACGGAATCCTACCATGTCACATCGTTTGATCGGCAACGAAGCCAACCATCCTTTAGCAATTGTAGTCGAATCGGTTGCTTCGCAGCTTTTGATGAAACATCCCGCTCCGATTCATCTCGAAGTCGACATCGACCTGAGCCTTCGCTTGCCGGTGGATTCGTCTTCGTTGAGCCAACTGATTGACAGCCTCGTGCGTCAAGCGATCGGCGAAATGAGCGAGGGCGGAGAACTCACCATCACCGCCTGCGAAACCCCGACGGGTGTCGAGATCGAGATCGCCGACACGGGTTGCGACGTCGAACAACGCGCCTGCAAACTGCCGATGATCGCCGCCGCGATGGCCGCTGAACTGACGTGGCAAAACTGCCCGCAAGGCGGATGTGCGGTCACGGCAAAGCTGCCCGTCTACCATCAAGCCCAACGGCGAGCCGCCTGAGATGTTCAACCCGTTGGCCGCGACCACCATCGGCGCACTCGAACAGACGATCGCATTCACCGAACGTCGCCACGAGTTACTCGCTGGCAATATTGCCAACCTGAGCACGCCCGATTACCGCAGCCGCGACCTGGACGTTGACGAATTCCAAACGGAGTTGGCTCGTTCGATCCGTGACCCCCAAGCGGGCAGCAGTGAAATTGAAAACAGCAGCCCTCCGCTCGCGGGCTGGCCGGGCGTTCTCCCGGGCATGCTCGGGCATCCGATCCTGTCGGCCGAAGCCGCCTCGGCATCCGGAGTCGGATCACAGGCCAAAGACCCACGAATCGAACACGTCGGCCCCACCGAAGCCGTGACCCGTGACGACCGATGGAGCGGCCCACGTTCGGCGATGGAATCGATCGTCTACCACGACGGCAGCGACGTTTCCCTCGAAGAACAAGTCAACAAGATCTCAAAGAACAAACACCTCCATAACCTCGCCATCTCGACGATGCGAAACCAGTTCGATCTGCTCCGCGCCGCCATTACCGAAAGGGCTTAACCATGATGAGTTCCCTTGATATCAGCACCTCCGCACTTGTCGCTCAGCGGACGCGTCTGAACACCATCTCGGGCAACATCGCCAACATCTCGTCCCTGGTCGACGAAAACGGCAACCCGAGCCCCTACAAAGCACGCCAGGTCGTCTTCCAAACCGACGAGTCGGCAGGAAGCGGCGAAGCGGCGGGCGTCAAAGTGTCGGACGTCCTCGTCGATCAATCCGAACCGCTCTATCGCTACCAACCCGAACACCCACTGGCGATCAAAGAAGGCGAGTGGGAAGGCTACGTCGCCTATCCCAACATCGACCTGACCACACAGATGGTCGATGCGATGGAAACGACGCGTGCCTACGAAGCCAACATTGGTGTGATCGAAATCAGCAAAGACATGAGCCGTCAACGCCTTGCCATCTTGGCGTAACTGAATGTCCGGTCCGATACGATTACCGCCGATCGCTCCACCGCCGTTGCCGTCCTACGCGCAGCCGCAACCGGGCACGATGCCGGGATCGTATGGTGATGCGAAGTCGCCTGGTTTCTCGCTAGAACTGTCGCCGGCGAACCTGTCACCGGACGGTCATCCCACGCCAACCTCGGACACCGGTGGCGGACTGACCGGACTACTCGTCGATCAGGTCAAAGGCGTCAACTCGATGCAAACCGGTGCCGACGCGATGATGAACTCATTGCTGACCGGCGGCGACGTGAACGAAGCCGAAGTACTCACGGCTGTGCAAAAAGCAGATCTGGCGTTTCGAATGCTCATGCAAATTCGTAATAAGTTGATGGACGCCTACCGCGAAGTCCAGCAGATTCAAATCTAGTCCGCCTGTTTTCGACAGGCGTCAACGACCGTTCGACGAAAGCCCCACCGTTAACACCCCATGCTCCAGAACCTGATCGACCAATTTCGCAACGTCTTCCTGGCGATGCCGTTACCTTCGCGAATCATCGCGGGGTTGCTGGTCACGGTGATCGTGATCGCCCTGGGTTTCTTGGTGCGTGGATCGAGTACGCCTCAAACGGAATACCTGCTCGGTGGCAAACTGCTCGATGAAAAAGACCTCGACGCCGCGGAATTGGCGTTCGGCGCGGCGGGATTGACCGGATGGCGACGCGAGGGCAGGAGAATGCAAATCCCCACCGAGCAACGCAGCGAATTCTTGGCCGCGTTGGATAACTCAGTCGCCCTGCCGAACTCACTACGTTCACACATTCAAGCCGCGATCGACTCATCGACACCGTTTGAATCGAGCGAACAACGACTCGCCCGAGTCGGCCACGCGAAGGAACGCGACCTCAGTGACAACATCGCAAAGTTTGCCGACATCCGCACCGCGAGTGTGACCTACGACAAAGGTGAACGCCTAGGACTCTCGCGAGGCCGCAAACAATCCGCGAGCGTCGTTGTCCAACCCGAAGGCCTCGACCCGTTGCCGCGGGCTCGCATCCAAATGATCAAAGAGATGATCCGCGCCTCGTTCGCCGGCATGTCCATCGACGACGTTCAGGTCACCGATACGAACGCGTCGGTCATGCCGGGCGACTCGGAAAACGACGACCCGATGTCGAAGAAACGCCGCGAAGAAGAAGCCTACTACGAACAAAAGATCCGATCGCAACTCGCCGGCTACGGCCAAATTCATGTCAAGACGTTCGCCGACATCGACCCCACAATGGGCAGTGAAAAGGCGAGCCTGAAGTTCGACGCTCAACCGACAACGCTCTCAGAAACACGTCGCAAGTTCGAGAACGAATCTTCACGCCCGATGCCTGGCGGTGTGCCGGGAACGCAGGCGAACGCGTTGAGCAATCGCCCGGTGAAGATCGACGCGACCACGCAAACGACTAAAACCAAAGAAGACCAAACGTCGAGCAACCGGGTCGCCGGTCAAGAGTACGAGACCACGCGCACCGCGGCGCTGACGGTCAAACGCATCCGCGTCTCGATCGGATTGCCGATGAGTTACTACCGCCAAGTTCACGTGCATAACTTCCTTCAAGACAATCCGGACAAATCACCTGAAGACGTCGAAGCGTTGAGCGATGACGCTCTGCAAAAACTACGCGACTCGACCAAACTCGCGATTCAGTCCGCCGTCACGCCACTATTGCCAGAAGTCTCCGCGGGAGAAGACCGCTTCCCACTCGTCGAAGTGTGGGACTACCCGGATCTCCCCGAACGCCAAGTCGCGTCGTCAGGCACCGGCCAAGCCGCGTTGACTTGGCTCGCCGATTCGTGGCAATCGATTGCCATGTTGCTGCTCGCCGTGACGGCATTGCTCGTCGCACGCGGAGCGATGAAATCCATGGGCGGCGATACCGACCCGGCCGGGTTCTCCGAAGGCTTCGGGCTCGAATTGCCCGCTCCACCGGCCCCAGTCGAAGAGGACGAAGGCAAGCACGAACAGATGGAAATCACCGGCGGCTCACTCAAGAGCGAACTGGTTGATCTCGTCGAAGGCAATCCCGAGGTCGCTGCAAACGTGATCCGAAGTTGGGTGGGCGACGCCGCTTAAACAAGCGTCAAGCTCCGAACCAATAACCGAGCACGGTGGGCTCGCAATGATTACTCGGTACCGCTGTTCTTCCATGCCTTGGCAACGATCAACCGGGCACCGCGGGCGAACGTGACATACGACCATGCCCACGACAAAAACACGAAGAATCGGTTTCGAAATCCGTTGAGATAGAGAATGTGAATCAACAGCCATCCCAACCACGCGATGGTGCCCTTGAGACGCATCCGCCCGCTTTGCATCACCGCCCGTCGTCGCCCGATCGTCGCCACCTGCCCTTTGTCGAGATAGCGGAACGGACGGCGTGACGTTGGTGTGATTTTGCCCGCAACCTCAGCTCGGATCAATTTCCCCACGTAATGACCTTGCTGGATCGCGACCGGCGCCAAACCGGGTAGTGGGTTGCCGTCTTTGTCTTTCGCCGCGGCGAGATCGCCGATCACAAAAACCTCGGGGTGTCCATCGATCGACAGATCGGGCTGCACCACGACACGCCCCGCCCGGTCCGTCTCGGCACCGAGCGATTTGCCGATCGGATTGGCTTTCACGCCCGCCGCCCAAATCACCGTTCGGGCATGAATGAACTGCTCGCCGACACGCACGCCCTCGCCATTGATATCCGTCACACGATCACCCAGGCGCACCTCGACACCGAGACTTTCCAACGCCTCCTTGCTGTACTTCGAAAGAGGGCCAGGAAACTGTTTCAGGATCCGATCACCGCTCTGCACCAAGATCACCTTGGCGTGACTCGCATCGATCGTCTTGAAGTCACGTTTGAGAGTATTGCGAGCCATCTCGGCGATCGCGCCGGCCAATTCGACTCCCGTCGGCCCGCCCCCAACCAACACAAACGTCATGAATCGTTTCTGCTCGTCGAGGTCATTGGTCCGTTCGGCAGACTCGAACGCCATCAAGACGCGGCGGCGAATCTCGGTCGCCTGAGGAATCGTCTTGAGCCCCGGCGCAAAGTCTTCCCACTCGTCCCGTCCAAAGTAGTCATGCGTGGCCCCACACGCGACGATGAGATAGTCGTAGGGGATCACTCCGACTTCGGTTTGCAATACTCGGCAATCGACATCAACACTTTCGACCGTTCCGAGCAACGTCGAAATGTTGTCGTAGCGGTTCAACATCGACCGAATCGGCGATGCGATATCCGACGGATCCAAACCCGCCATCGCCACTTGATACAGCAACGGTTGGAAGAGGTGATGGTTGCGGCGGTCGATGATCGTGACCGAACAGTCGCGGGCTCGCCCGAGCTTCTTTGCCGCGTTAATTCCGGCGAAACCACCGCCGACGATCACTATTTTTTTCTCAGCCATCAGATTGTTCCGTGGAAAAATTGGGCGATGCGGACATCGGTGAGATCGTCTCGGCGAATCGAACTTAGGGGGCGACGTTCTCCGGCGCAGAGTTCTCCGGCGCAGATCCTGCCACCTCAACCGCAGGCGGATCCCGCATGGTCAACTCATAGTGCCGATACGCGAGCCAAAAGACGAGCCCGTTGAGCAGATGCCACATCCCGTGCAGCGTGAGGATATGGTTGTTGGGGTTGCAAACGATGTGCAAAAAATCGAGCCACCAAAATCCCCACGCGACCAAGAACGTGACCACCATCGCATAGGCCCAAGGCGTTAGCTTCTGGTCGTAGAGGCCGCGAATCACCACGACCACTACGATCGCCGCGAACATGGGACTGGCAAACGCCGTCGAGATCGACGAGAGGACGGTCAGGATTAACGTGCCAACGACCACCAGTCCCATCAACATCGAACTGCCTGGATGATCCGGCCGCGCCCGTTGTTGTTGGAGCGCCGCGATGGCCAGGATGAACATGAACATCCCGCTGAGATCCAACGTTTCACCGAGGATCGTGTTGCTCGCGTGAAAGTAGCCCGACGCGATTCCGGTCCACAATGCCGCCCCGCCGAGCAACTTTGCGAGCGGGCGTTTGGCGTGCAGGAGGATCACGATCCCGGCAATCACCGGACCGATGTTCGTCCAGGTGTCCGCCGGGTGAGCGATCGGCCCGTCGAGCGTCGCCTCACAAAACTGCATCCGCGCGGGTTCGAAGAGCCAATTCATAGTCGATCAACTGGGCGAGCGAGAAAACAGGGCGACATCCGTCAGTACGACTGATGGAGAATACCCGCTCGCCCCGTTTCTTGTAAGGATCGCTACCTGCCCGCCGCTCAGTATTCACAATCGCAAATACCCAACGACCTTCGATCGGAACCGCCGTCCGCGTGCATTCAGCGGCGAGTCATCCGCCTACGATGCGACGGTTTCGGCCGGAGCGTCCGCGTTCACGGTTCGTGCCCGGCGACGACGTTTCTTCGGTTTGGTAATGCCCCATTCTTTGGTCAGCATCTCGAAAACTTCGGGCGTCTCGTAGCGGACGATGTTCTTACCCTCGGGCATCGGACCGATCAATCCTCGAAAGACGGGCATACCGCGCAGTGCCAAATCGGTACTGCAGTCGTCGATGCCGATCTGCTCGTGGCTATCCATCAGCGGATCGACCGTTGGGTAATCGCGGATTTGCAAGGAACCATCACCGCCACGGGCGACGACGCGATACGTGTCTTTCTTCGACATATTCAAACTCATGGTCTCAAGGGCATTTGGGAGGTGCCTCTTTTTCATCGGCATCACCGCACAGGCAGACCACATTCGCGTCCACCCGCGGCACAACCGTGTGCGTTAGTCGAAAGCCGAACAGACGATCGAATCGACACAATCGCGCAAACATTACCGTCTGCGATGCACCGGACATTGACAGGCCGCTAGAAAACCTCAGACGCCGGACCGTCGGTAAGGCGGCCCTGCTTGCCCGACATGGCGTCATGACGGTTCCCACATCGGCCATTCATTCCACCCACAACGCGTGATCATCCATGGCATTCCACCTCATCGTCGGGGCATCCGGCGGAATCGGTTCAACCCTTTGTCGTCAGCTCGTTGCATCGGGTGACCGCGTGATGATGGTCGGACGCGATGAAGCCAAACTCGCTGCTCTCGCCGACGAACTCAAACAGCCCCACGCGGTTTGTGACGCGACCGATTGGGACCGGCTCGCCGAAGTCACCGATCGAGCGTTGGAGGATTTCGGCACGCTCGACGGCGCGGTGAACCTCGCCGGTTCCATCCTGCTCAAACCGGCTCACCTGACGAGCAAGGAAGACCTGCAGAGCGTCATCGACCAAAACCTGATCACCGCGTTCGGATTGATCCGAACCGTCGCCCCGAAACTGAAGAAAGCCGGCGGCGGCTCGATCGTTCTGATGTCCAGCGGCGGAGCGGCGATCGGTTTAACCAGCCACGAGGCGATCGCGGCGGCCAAGGCGGGCGTCGCCGCAATGGCTCGTGCAGCCGCGGCAACCTACTCCGCCGGTGGCGTTCGCATCAACACCGTGGCTCCCGGTTTGGTCAAAACCGAAATGACCGGCCGCGTCTGGCAAAACGAACGGTCGGCCGAAGCCAGCCGCTCAATGCACCCGCTCGGACGTCTCGGCGAACCCTCAGATGTCGCCTCGTTGATCGCGTGGCTTCTTTCGCCCGAACAAACCTGGATCACGGGCCAGGATATCGCGGTCGATGGCGGGCTGAGCAGCATCAAATCGGCAACGCGGTAATTCCGATCCAGGCGTCGCCGTCGGATCAAACCGACGAGGATTCCGACAAACGACACGGACCTGGATGATGGCAGAAAGCAACCTCCGCACGATCGCCGGCCTGGGCAAAGCCACGGCGAGCCGGTGAATCATTGGGAACGCGGATCGTCGAGACAGGGGATAGTTTCGACGCGGCAATTCCTGTTCAATTGCAACAGAATTGCTTCCTTCCCTGTTTCTTTCAAAGAGATCCCCAACCGTGTCCTCCACCATCGACGGAATGTCCGGACCGCTGCCCTCGGGGCGTATCGCGGTCGTTGTCAGCCGCTACAACCCCGCGATTTGCGATTCCATGCTCGGCGCCGCGGTCGAGTCGTTGACGAACGCCGGCATCGCGTCAGACCGCCACTGGATCATCCGCGTCCCCGGTGCGTGGGAGTTGTGCTGGGCGGTCGAGCAGACGTTTCAACACGCCGACGTGGTGGGAGCAATCGCATTGGGATGTGTGATTCGCGGCGAAACCACCCACGACGAACACATTAACCGAGCCGTCAGCGACTCGCTGATGAATCAATCCATCGCCAGCGGCCGTCCGATCGGTTTCGGGCTGTTGACGTGCAACACGCTCGAACAAGCGATCCAACGCAGCGGCGGCAGCGTGGGAAACAAAGGACACGAGGCCGCCGACGCGATGCTCGAGATGCTACGTCTCGCCCCCAAACTCCGCTAAGGCAGGTCATTCGACGTGGAACAGTCTTTTCTTGCATACCTGCGTGGACGTACTCGCAGTTTGCCGTCGGTCGCGGTCGGAATTGGTGACGACGCCGCCGTGCTCAATTTCCCCGGCACTCCCACAACGCCCGATTCCGTCGACAAAACAGGGCTGCAGCAGGTCGCGTGCACCGACCAAATCATCGACGGTGTCGACTTCCGCAGCGACTCGCAGCCGCTCGCATCGATCGGATACAAATCGATCGCGATCAACCTCAGCGACATCGCCGCGATGGGAGCCACCCCGACGGCAGCCCTGGTAACGCACTCGCTGCCATCCGACAACGCCACCGAGATCGCGGGCGAGGTCTACGAAGGCATCTTGGAAGCGTGTGCTCAGTTCAACGTCGCCGTCGCCGGAGGAGATCTCTCGACCTACGACGGTCCGCTCGCGATCAGCGTCACGCTGCTCGGCACCGTCACCGCACCGTGGCTGCGGACCGGTGCCAAAGAAGGCGACGCGATCTTCGTCAGCGGCTCGCTCGGCGGCAGCCTCTCGGGCAGGCACCTTCGTCCGATCCCTCGCATCGAATTGGCCAACCGGCTGCGACAACATGTGAACGTCAACGCCGCGATCGACGTCAGTGACGGGTTCAGTTTAGACCTCGACCGGATGCTCGCTTCGAGCCGCGTGGGTGCGGAACTGAACATCGAACAAATCCCGATCTCTGACGCCGCCCACGCGATGTCAAAAGACAGCGGCCGCTCGCCGTTGGAACACGCCTGGAGCGACGGAGAAGACTTTGAACTGATCTTTACCGTCGAGGAGTCTGACGCCTCCACGTTGGAAAAACTCTCCGCCGATGACCTCTCGGTCAACGTCACCCGGGTCGGAAGTGTGGTCGGACGAACCGGGTTGTGGAAACGAATCACGGGCAGCAAACTCGAACGGGTCTTCCCGCAAGGATACGTCCACGGGGAAACCGATGAGTGACACCTTCACCTTCGCGATGGGTGAATTCGACGCGGAATTCCCCACCCATTTTTTCTACAACAAAAACCACATGTGGGCGTTACCATCGCCTGCACCCGAGAACGACGCGTCCGGCACAGTTGCTCGTACCAACGGGAGATTCCGGTTCGGGCTAACCGCCTACGCGGTCCGTTTGCTGCAAGACGTCTACTTTCTCGACTGGATCGTCGATCCGCCGACGCAACTCACCGCGCGAATGACGATCGGTTCGATCGAGAGCAAAAAGGCCGAAAGCGACCTGTTTTCACCCGTCGCGGGCACCCTGACGGCGATCAACGCAGAAGTGCTCGAAGACCCGTCACTGATCAATGCCGATCCGTACGGGGCCGCCTGGCTGATCGAAATCGAAACCGACGAGGCGGATGCGTTGATGACCGCAGACCAATACGGCGAACATCTCGTTGAAGCCTGGAAAGTCGCTCAGCAGACGATCAAAGGGCAAGCAAACAGCTAGCGGTGCGTCTACACCGTTCTCGAGTGGCGAAACTCGCCAAGTGTTTCGTCAATGCGATTGAATCACCGATCGTCTTGGCGACTATCGCTACGCCCTGATTCCTTGTGATGGTTCTCTGAACGACACGCGGCGTCGGAATTCGAGTCAGTAACGAATTCGCGACTTGCGCAGCCGTCTTCACATCAGCCGCGGCGAGTGCCGACCGGTGGCTGTTCGCTCCGCTCGGTTCTCAGGCGACCGCAACCTCAGCCGGTTCGACGTGGTAGACCTTGGCGTCCTCGTCGTAGGTCATGATTCGCACAGGTGTCCCCTTTTTGATCGGATCACCCGACGTCCGAATATCAATCAGCAACGGGGCTGCGTTCGTACTGTAGCGTGCCCGACCAAACGTGGAATCGACCGAACTCGTTTCCACAACCGCGACGCCACCGATCAGGCTGCTCGCGTGATAATGAGTCGGTGGGACGAGCAACCGGTGCAGCGGCGATGTCATGAACCGCGTCAGCACGACCGCGATCACCCCGTTGCGAATCGTCAGCAATAAACTCGAAACGAACGTCGCCGGATACCGCCGCACATCGAACTCGAACCACAACACATAGCTGAGCACCCAAAAGAACAGACTGAACACAGTCAACCAAACCATCAACGGCACCCGATCGAGATGAACCGCCTTCATCGTTGCGGCGGCGAATCCTCCGAAGGCACCGTCTGCACCGTGATGTGCATCGGAATGCCCGCCCGCGTCCGCACCAGGATCCACTCCCGCATCCGCGTCGACGCCGACATCCACTCCCGGATCGACATCGAGATCCGGACCGTCGATCCCAAAGTCGAACGAGAACACGCCTAACAACGAGACCATAACGAGGGACAGCACGATCGCTGCCAAGATACTCGCGGGCCAGACCGGACCGACGAACAAATGTTCCAAAACGTTCTGCACCCAGTGCGTCCCGTCGGACAAAACGATGATAGACACGAGAACGATTTCCCCAGAAAAGTGGCCCAAGTGAAGCGGTCTCACCCAGAACGTGAGTATAGGGGATAGGCCGGGATCCCAGGAAATTCGGGCGCGCCCGCCGGATGGGCATGCTATCCCCGATATTCCGCACGAGCCGAACACCTCGCCGAGCTTTGAGCCTCAAAATTGGACAAACAATTGCGGTTGATTCGCCCGGAAGCGTCGATTTACAAGGAATACTTCGGTGGCGGTCGTTTTCCGTCTTCGGCAATTATGAATCGCCCGATGACAGGCATCGCCAATACCGAGCCCTTCGATGGCGCCCCTCAACACTCTCGCTCTCACCTTTGCGTGGCAGGCACGAAAATGAATCGTTCGCTTTTCAACAGATTCGTTACCCAACGCAGCCGATTGGTCGGCTGCACGCTCGCCGTTCTTTCGCTCGCGGCACTCGGAACGCCTTCCACCGCACGGGCTCAGAATAACACACAACGGGGTGCCACCCTCGGCGGGATCACCGGCGCGATCGCCGGTGCGATCATCGGTGACAACAACGACGAAGCCGGCGCGGGAGCCGCGATCGGTGGAGCCATCGGTGCGGTCGCCGGCGGAATGCTAGGCAATGCCAAAGACAAAGACCTCGCCTACCAACAGCAATACTATCAATCGCGACCCTACGCGACTCAATCGGCAACACCGACGAACGTCTACGTCCAACCGGCCCCCACCGGCGCGGTCAGCTTTACCGACGTCATCGCGATGAGCCGCAGCGGAGTCGGCGAAAGCCTGATCCTGAATCAAATCGCCGCCCGAGGTGTCCAACGACGCCCCGTCGTCTCGGACATCATTTCCCTGCACCAACAAGGTGTCAGTGAAACCGTCATCTCGGCGATGCAGCAAGCACGCGTCGGCGGCGGTGAAACCATCATCGCCGAACCACCACCAACGATCGTGGAAACCCCGGTATACGTCGCGCCGCGGCCTTACCCGGTACCGGTATACAAACACCCTCGGCACCACGGCCCCACGTACCGGGCTCGCCCCAATTTCCACATCCACTACGGCCACTAAGAGCCCATCGAAATCTCTGCGGTGAATCGATTCACCGTCGACGATCGCCCGGTTTCGAAATAAAAATCGCGGCGAACGCCGACCGGCTGATGATTCTGCAGTCAGGTTCGAAACCTTTGCTAGCATTCCCGCTCGCCGAATCCAGACTCGCTCTTCGGCACGCGGTTTCAATTGCTCGGTCCCGTTTTCGGTAACCGAACGTTCAGCATCTTCTCGCCAAAAGCTCGGATTTCCGAGTCGATCGGGCTTTACCTGGTTTCCACTTCGGCGATACGCTATGCCGTGAAACCCGTTGATCACGGGTGACCGGCAACGGTGCTGACTCATGAAGAGAGCGGCTGTGTCGGTCGGAATCGCATGGATTGTCTCTGCGATCCCTTGTCAACCAACACAGCAAAGGATTGTGCCATGAGTGGCGCTGTGATGCTATTGATGGTCGCATCGTTCGGAATCACCTACGGGTGGACCCCCGACGGCGGCAACGGCGTGAAATACATCATCCAAATTCCGCCCGAAAAGGTTGACCAGGTCGCTCGCACCGGAGAAATCTCCAGCCAGATCCCGCCGGAAATTCGTTCGCACGTCAGCGAAGTGGTGATCCGCATCGGCCACGGTCAGGTGCCCCGCGTCACACCGAACTTCATCTCTCGCTCGAACCCCGCCGGTTCCAACCACAGCGATCGATCCACGTCGCCTTCCTCGACGGCATCCGATCGCATTGCGGCGTCCGACCGCAACCCCGTGCCAATTCCGGCAATGGGCGACCCGTCAGTGGCACGGCCGATTCCTGGATTCGCGTCAGCCACCACCTCGGTCATGAAACCCGATCCACAGAGCGGCGGAATGAACCTGCCCGGTGGATTCGGCATGACCCCGGCCACCAACTCCGCCCCGCCGAGCACGAGCTTCAGCCAAACGGCCCAAGACGCCGCCAACGACATGGCCAACCAATTCCGGGGAGCCATCGACACGAGCCGTCAGCAGATGGAGCAAACGCTCAACAACGCCACCGACCGCCTCGGTCAGGACGCGTCCGCCCAAATGCAAGC
>JBICHZ010000254.1:0-11169 GCA_043101355.1 Rhodopirellula sp. JB044 | reverse complement strand
TATCGCCTGCATCCAAACGCGCGGCATGCGAGCGACCGTTTTCACGCCGTTCCAACGACCGTGATTCCATCGTGGGAGGCCGCGCAGTGCGGCGGATGAAGGTTCATGATTCTCGTCCGTCCTCGTATCATCCGGTATCACCAACCAAACCAATACCGCCGCGGTGAATGTAACTCCGGTGAATAGCCATATCACATTGGCAAACGCGCGGGTTTGTTCCTGCGATGAGAGTGTTTCCAGATCGCTCGGCAACAACAACGAATAGCCGTACACCGCGAGTGAACCGATCATCGCCGCCACCAATCCTCTTCCCCCGTCGAGCAAACCGAACGCGCTGCCTTGCAACAACGCACCGCCCCATTGCCGCGTCGCGCGTATGAGCCCCGCCCAAAAAAGGAACACCGTGGTGCATCCCCAAAACGCGTAAAGCCACATCAACGTTTGCGATGCAGGCACCGTCGCCAGCAGCACACCGCCGGCCGACGTCGACAACAAAGCGATCGACATCAGTCGCCGCGGCCCAAACCGGTCCGCCAAAGGGCCGCCGGGGAAGTACGAAAACATCGCCACGACACCATACGCCGAAAACGCCCATCCGAGCTGCAAGTTGGTTAAGTCAAACACCGGCAACAGCGTCGGACGAAACACTCGTGGCAACACGAACGGCAGAAAGAAAATCGCTTCGCCCGCGAAAACGAGCGTTGCAAGAGTCAGCCATCGATGGCGAACGGTCGGCGGTGTTCTTTCAGATTGCATGAGCGCACTCATATTACTGCATGACCCGCCGAATACCATTTCGATCCATCACAAATTCACACCGACACCAAATTCACACCGACATCGACCTTCCCGGTTGCTCAGTCCGGTCGCGAGAACTATCGTCAACCGTGTATCACGTCAGGCATGCTGCGACATCCTCACCGAGTTTCCGGTTGAATTGAAATGTCGCGATTCCCCACCTCTTTTCGTGCGATTCTTCCCATGTATCCCCGTCCGTTCTTCGTTGCGCCGCTGCTCGTCCTACTCGCAACTCTCAGCCTGCCTGACGTCAGTTCCGCTCAGCAGTGGCGTCCACTTCTCGACAAAGATCTTTCGAATTTCGAAATTTGGATGGGCATTCCGCATTCGAGCGTGACCGGGCTTCCCGAGGGAACCTATCAATCGGAGAACACGACCAAGGGAACGCCGATGGGACTCGACGCGGACGTTAAAAACGTGTTCTCGGTGAAGGAGATCGATGGCGAACCGGTATTGCACATCACCGGCGAAATCTACGGCGGACTGACGACGTTGGACGAGTTTCAAGACTTCCACTTCAGCACGCAATTCCGGTGGGGCGACAAGAAGTGGCCGCCCCGCTTGAATCGACTGCGCGACAACGGCATCCTCTATCACTGCACCGGCAAACATGGAACGTTCTGGAAAGTTTGGAAATCGTGCATTGAATATCAAGTGCAGGAAACCGATCTCGGCGATCTGTTCGCACTCGGCGGCACCACCGCCGCGGTTCGCGTTCGAGGCAGAAAGTACGATCCGAACAGCGACGTGTATTTGGAAAAGGGCAACGCGATCTCGTGCGCCGAACCCGACGCACCGCACGGCGAATGGAATCATCTCGAAATTTTTGCGATCGGAACGACATCGGTGCACGTCGCCAACGGTGTCGTGCTAATGGTGCTCGAAGATCTTAAGCTTCGGGGCAAGCCACTTTCGCACGGTCAAATTCAAATCCAAAGCGAAGCCGCCGAGTGTGAGTACAAGGATATGAAGATCCGATCGATCGAAGATTTTCCCCCAGAGATCAAGGCGCAAATGCGACTGCGCGATACCAAGACACCGTGATCGAATTCAGTCCAATTCTGGCTGGCGATAAGTCGCAGAGATTGGCTTGATCGTTGCCTACAATCACGGCGGAACATGTGAACAGCGTTCACGAACGAAACCCCATCCGCCCAAGGCTCACGCGAGACGATCACCGACGCCGTATCGGCGGACTCGTTCGCAACCGCTTCGCCTCTTGATGGGATCCGAATCGATCCGCCGCAGCAGGATTCGGTTGCGGACGATTCACTCCGTCAGGAGCAAACTCGCGACCGGTACAATCAATCGAGTGGCCTTTACCCAAGCGAGCGGCATTATCCGACTCTCGAGGCAATGCAGCGACTTTATCGGCTGTTTGGGTATGTCATCATCGCAACGGTGTTCCCCTACCTTTGCTTCCGACTGGTCGCGGTGGTCATCGGTGCCGAGGAGGGTTTGCTGCAGGATCTGATCGCGTTCAGCGAGTTCGCCGTGCCGGTGATCTTTGCGTCCGTCGCGCTAGTGGGAACCCTCTTCGCCGCCTCGGAAGGGATCCGATTGGCGATCGATGTCCAAGACAACACCCTGCGAATCGCCAATCGCAACGGGCGTTTGAAAAGGTGATACGTGATGGAAGAAACGTCGTAAAGAGTTCGCGGGCAAAAGGGCACGGAAAAAGGGGGCAAGGGCTGCGAACACCAGCGAACCGGACGCAGTTCCTCTAGGTCATCGTCAACACTAGCGAATCGTTCTCTAATTCCAGCGTGACTGCGTCATGTGCGGCGGGGAGGAGAATTGAGTTGCCGGCGGTGAGGTTGATTCGTTCCGAATCGGTGACGAGGGTGGCTTTGCCTTGCGGGACAGTGATGATGTGGAATCGGTTGTCGCCGCCTACGGTATCGCTGCCGTTGCTGATCGCGCGGAGTTTGAATTTGTCACACTCGACGAGCGTTTGCCAGCCGTCTGCCGATTCGTCGGCGCGGATGGGATCGACCGGGCCGCGTTCGAAGTCGGTCACTTCGATACTTTGTTCGATGTGCAGTTCCCTGCCTTTGCCGCTCGCGTCGGTTCGGTTCCAGTCGTAGAGCCGGAACGTCGTGTCGCTCGACTGCTGGATTTCTGCGACGAGCAAACCGGCGCCGATTGCGTGGACCGTTCCGGCGGGGATAAAAACGCAATCCCCGGGTTGGGCTTCGAATTGGTGCAAGACTTCTTCGGCGCGTCCCTCTTCGACTGCCGCACGCAGCGCGGATGCATCGACGCCGGTCTTCAGTCCGGCATAGATGACCGAGCCGGGTTTGGCGTCAACGATGTACCACGCCTCGGTCTTGCCCAGATCGGGGACAGGCATGGTTGCACCGTATTCATCGGTCGGGTGCACCTGAACCGAGAGAACACGATTGCAGTCGAGATATTTCAACAGCAACGGGAAGTGGTCGTTCGCCGCGTCTCCCATCAACCATTCGTTGTGTTCGGTGAGGAGTTCTTTGAGCGTCTTGCCTTCCAGGTGCCCCGACGTCACGACGCTTTGGTCGACGCCGTGGTCGACCACTTCCCAGCTCTCGGCGTAGTCGGATTCGTCACCGATCGGTTTGCCGAGTCGTTCGCCGAGCAGGCGTCCGCCCCAAATCGTTTGTTTGAGAACGGGTTTGAATTGCAATGGGTAAGGTTTCATGGCAACTGCGTCGTGACGAGAAAGGTTGAAGGACGGTTTTTGAATACTGAGAGCACTCGCGGCGATCGGCAGCATCGTTTTTGAGAATGCTCTTATGGCGTGTTGATGCCCAGATTGCAAAGTAGCGAAACTCGCCAAGAGTTTTGGCAAGGCCGGTGAATCGCCGAAAGTCTTGGTGATTTGTTGATTTAAAGAGTGTCGCCGATCACTCCGTGATCGGAGCTTGGCTTATGAACCGATCACGGAGTGATCGGCGACTATCATGAGCATTAACAAAATTAAATCGACAAACCGTTGGCGACTTTCGCTACGGCTTCGGGGCCTCGTTTCTGGTGAAGGCAGCCTGTTTGGTGATCGATCGTGGTTATCGATCGACGAGCGATCGGACAGACCTAGAGTGCGTTGAGCTGTTGGGCTCGCGCCATCGCGTCTTCGGCTTTGCGGATGTATTCCTGATCCTGGGTACCGGCCCATGCTTTTTGGTACGTGACACTCATAGCGGTGAAGTTAAACGGGTCTTCGGGCTCGAGTTCGCAGACTCGTTCGCCGTGCTTGACCGCCTTTTCGTGGTCACCGGTTTTGGTGTAAACGCGTGCCAACGCGAGGTGCGCGAGCACGAAGGTTTCGTCTTCGGCGAGAATCTTTTCGAGAGCCTCGGCGGCTTCGTCGAACTTCTCATCGTCGATCAGCTTTTCGACGTCGTTGTACTGTGCGTGAATATCGGACATGGGACGTATGTTTCGCAGGAGGGTTGGTAGTTGCCGTGGCCACGACCTGTGATCGAGGCCACGATTTCACGGCCGATAGATTAACGCAAAACCCTCCCCGCGCGAACGCGCGAGGAGGGCTTGTCGTGAAATCGTTAGGAACCTCGAACGAGGCTCAGGCAGAAGGCTACTTTTGGTTCAATGCGGCTTGAGCAGCAGCGAGACGAGCGATCGGCACGCGGAACGGGCTGCACGAAACGTAATCGAGTCCGGCCTTGTTGCAGAACGCGACCGAGGCAGGATCGCCGCCGTGTTCGCCACAGATACCGATCTTCAGTTTACCCTTGGTGCTGCGTCCCTTCTCGACACCCATTTCGACCAGTTGGCCGACACCGGTTTGGTCGAGCGATTGGAACGGGTCGACGGGAACGATCTTGTGCTCGATGTAATCGGGCAAGAACCCACCGACGTCGTCACGGCTGTAACCGAATGTCATTTGGGTCAAGTCGTTCGTGCCGAAGCTGAAGAAGTCGGCGTACTGAGCGACTTCGTCGGCGGTCAAGCAAGCACGCGGAATTTCGATCATCGTTCCGATCAGAATATCCAACTTGCCGTCGAACTTCTTCGCCTTCTTGGTTTTTTCGATCGTCTCTTCGACTTTCGCACGCAGGATCGAAAGTTCCGCCGAGGTACCGACGAGCGGGATCATGATTTCCGGGTGAGCGTCGATCTTCTTCTTCGCACATGAAATCGCGGCTTCGACGATCGCCTGAACCTGCATTTCGAGAATTTCAGGGTAGGTGATGCTGAGGCGGCAACCACGGTGACCGAGCATCGGGTTGGCTTCATGCAGAGCTTGGCTGCGTTTCTTGATCTCGGCGGGTTTGACGTCGAGTTCTTCCGCCATTTGTTTTTGCGACGCGGTGTCGTGTGGCAAGAACTCGTGCAATGGTGGATCGAGCAAGCGAACCGTAACCGGGCATCCCTTCATCGCTTTGAAGATGCCTTCGAAGTCTTTGCGTTGGAACGGCAGCAACTTTTTAAGCGCCGCACGGCGATCGTCTTCCGTGTCGGCGAGAATCATCGAACGCATGTGGATGATGCGGTCGGCTTCGAAGAACATGTGCTCGGTACGGCACAGTCCGATGCCTTCGGCACCGAAGTCGCGGGCACGTTTGCTGTCGGCAGGCGAATCGGCGTTCGTGCGAATCTTCAACGTGCGGTACTTGTCGGCCCACTTCATCAACGTCGCGAAGTCGCCCGAGAGTTTCGGCTCTTGGGTTTCGACTTCGCCCGCCATGACTTCACCGGTCGTGCCGTCGAGGCTGATGGTGTCCTTGGCGGTGAAGGTGCGGGTTTTGCCTTCCGCGTTGGTGACGGTAATCTTCTTGGCTTTTTCATTGATATGAATGTCGCCGGCACCGGCAACACAGCACTTGCCCCAACCACGAGCGACGACAGCAGCGTGGCTGGTTGCACCACCGGTGCTGGTCAGAATTCCGCAGGCGGCGGACATGCCTTCGACGTCTTCGGGGCTGGTTTCGCGGCGAACCAGGATGACTTCTTCGCCAGCTTCGTGACGCTCGCGAGCTTCCGTTGCGGTGAAGGCGAGTTTACCAACGGCTGCACCGGGCGATGCGTTGAGGCCACGGCAGAGAACGTCGGCGGCGTTGCGAGCGGTCGGTTTGAACGATGGCAACAGGCAGTGCGTCAGGTCCGATGGCGGCACGCGGAGAACGGCTTCCTCTTCGGTGATCAAACCTTCTTTGACCATGTCGCAGGCGATCTTCACAGCGGCGATGCCGTTGCGTTTCCCGGTACGGGTTTGCAGCATGAAGAGTTTGCCCTTCTCGATGGTGAACTCGATGTCTTGCATTTCTTTGTAATGCGTTTCGAGCGTCTTCTTGATTTCCATCAACTCTTTGTGAGCAGCCTTGTCCCACTTGCCCATTTGCGAAACGGGTTGTGGGGTACGGATACCGGCCACAACGTCTTCGCCTTGTGCGTTGACGAGGAACTCGCCGTAGAATTTGTTTTGTCCGGTGTTGGGGTCGCGGGTGAAACCGACGCCCGTTCCCGAATCGTCGCCCATGTTTCCATAAACCATGGCTTGGACGTTGACCGCGGTACCGATCAGGTTGGCGATTTCCGAGTTACCCTTGGCGGCTTCGATGCGGCGATACGAGATCGCACGATCGGCGTTCCACGAACCGAAGACAGCTTCGATCGCGAGTTGCAATTGTTTGATCGGGTCTTGAGGGAAGTCTTCGCCGGCGGCTTTCTTGTAGACCGCTTTGTAGGCGTCGCACAATTCACGAAGGCCTTCGGCAGGAACTTCGGTGTCCTCGGTGACCTTGTACTTGGCTTTGATCTTGTCGAACGCTTCTTCGAAGCTGTGGTGAGAGAGTCCCATGTCGACGTCGCCGTACATGTTGATCAGACGACGATACGCGTCGTAAGCGAACCGTTCGTTCTTGGTCGCTTTGGCGAGGCCTTCGGTGGCTTCGTCGTTGAGGCCGAGGTTCAGAATCGTGTTCATCATCCCTGGCATCGAGACCGCCGCACCGCTGCGGACGCTGACCAGGAGTGGGTTGTCGTTGTCGCCGAACTTCTTGCCGAGTTCGCCTTCGAGGGTCTCGACCGCTTGGTGAACTTCGTCCATCAAGCCTTTCGGGAGCTGTTTGCCGCTCTTGTAGTAGTCACCACAAACTTCGGTGGTGATGGTGAATCCGGGAGGCACCGGCAGCCCGATGGAGGTCATTTCGGCGAGGTTGAGGCCTTTGCCGCCTAGGAGTGCTTTCGATTGACCCTTGCCTTCGGTCTTCTTTGCACCGAAGTAATAAACCATTTTGGCTGCTGCAGATTTCTTTGCCATCGTCGCTAGATGTCCCTGTGGGGGTTCATGATTTGGGATCCGAGTCGGCCCAAACCGCAGGTCGACAGCTTCTCGCCGTCAGGAGGCGCTCACTCGCGCCGGGTTCAGTACCGGGAATTAGCCGGAAAGCGTATTTGCATCACAAGATTAGGTCAATCGTACGGCGGTCATTCCGCGTCAAATTGCCCGCTATTTTCAGCCATGCGGTCGATTGTGACGCGCCACATCGACCGGTCGCAGAGATTCTTGAAACGCGAAAGCGATCTTGATGCCGCATGCGGCCGGCGATACCCTACACCCTCGAGTTACATGGATGTTTCACGCGAGTCATGGGCCAGGGAGGCCGAGCGATGCGTAGTTCTCGAGATTTCTTGCGTTCACGCATACGCTTTTTCAGAAGTGGTGATTCTCGCCATACCGGCGATCCCACAACGCGGGATGTTTCACGCGTTCAGCCGGAGACCGGAATTCGTCCTCTCGGGGCCACCGACGACACGCAATCCTCGTCCGCAAAAGCGTCGGTTTCGAACGACGCGGATGGACCCGGCGGCGTCCGAGACGAAATGGATTTCGACGCCAAAATCGATCTCGACGCAAACAATCTCGACTACTCGGGCGTTTGGGGATCGTTCGATCCGAATCCCGTTGGCAAAGCCTCCAGCCCCCGCGTCCAACCCCCGGGCGCCGCGTCGAAATCCAACACGGACTCAGGGATTTGGAAACGCGGCACTCCCGTCACCGGGTTGCTGCAGCGACACTCGATCCGGACGAAACTGTTTTTCGGTGTCGTCACGCTCGCCTGCACGATCGGCTCGTTGGCGGTCGTGGGGCTGCTGGGGTTCTATCGATACCGGGCGCTCGCCGATGCGATCAGCGTCCGCGCGACCGAGTTGTCTCACGCGACCGAATTGAACCAGTGGGCAACCGCGGCCCGCGACAGCAACACGCGGATCTGCCTGATGAAGTCGCGTGAGGGGATGATCGATTCGTCGGTGCTCGCCGAATCAGGGCTGCAAATGGAGCGAGCTCACTTTGACCAGGCGATGCTCGAATTGGTGCTGACGCTCAACCGCTATGCCGACGCGATCGGCGTGGATTGCTCGTCGAGCGAATGTGATCTCCTCGAATCGGAATGCAGCCACGTGGAATCCACGGCCGACGCGAACGACTCCGGCGGGCTGTCCTCGACCCTTATCGACACCCGCGAGCAACGCGAGTCGGTCGTTGCGATCGGACGCAGCGTGCGGCTTTGTGAGCGAATGCGACAGGATCCGCGGGCCGTCGCGGTTTACGCTCAAAACGGAACGAACGAGCTGTCTGACCAACTCGGCAATCTGGTCCGCCAAACGCGTCAGCATCTCGGTCTGATCCACGGGCAAATGGCCAGCTTCAGTGACCATGTCAAATTGCAGCATCAGGCCGGAATCGCCGGTGCCTGGATCGCGTTGGCGATCGCCACGGCCATCACCCTCGCGATGGTCTGGTATTTCCAAATGATGGTCATCGGCCCTTTCAGCAACCTGGTGATGGGCGCCCGCTTGGTCGCCCGCGGGCAATACCGCCATCGTATCGAAATGGGCAGCGAAGACGAGATCGGCGAACTCGGCGAAATCCTCAACCAGATGACCGACCGCTTCCGCCGCAGCATGTTGCATATTCAGAAGATCTGCAAAGAGAAGGACGAAGAGGTCAAGGTCCGCTCGCGCGAAGTGATCCGCAACGAACAGTTGGCCGGCGTCGGTTTCCTCGCGGCGGGGTTCGCACACGAGATTAACAACCCGATGGCCGCCATCGCTTGGAGTGCCGAGGCGTTGGAGTCACGCGTCAACGATTTGTTGATGTACCCTGCCGATGAACGGTTGCTCGACGAAGAGTTGATGGAAACCGTTCAGGAAAACCTGCAACGGATCCAAGGCGAAGCCTACCGATGCAAGTCAATCACCGAGCGGATGTTGAGCTTCAGCCGCATCGGCCACGTCGATCGAGAAAGTATCGATATCACTCCGTTGGTCAGTGACGTCGTCGAGATGATCGGGACACTGGGCAAGTACAAGTGCAAGAAGATCTCTGTCGATGCGTCGGATGGTGTGTTTGCTCACGCGAACTCGCAGGAAATTCGCCAAGTCATTTTGAACTTGGTCACCAACGCGATGGAAAGCGTCGACAGTGACGGGCGAGTAGACATCGTCGTTCGCAACGACGCGAACTTTGCCAGTGTCACGGTGCGGGATTCCGGTTGCGGTATGACCGCGGACGTGATGCAGCATCTGTTCGAACCGTTCTACACCCGGCGACGCGACGGAACCGGCACGGGACTCGGGTTGAGCATCTCGTACCGCATCGTGTCGCAGCACGGCGGCCAACTGATCCCTCGCAGCGAAGGGGAAGGATGTGGGTCGGAGTTCGAACTCCGGTTACCAATCCGTGCACGCACCGAGCAGCCTGCGGATAACAATTCAAGCAACCCGCAACCCACCGAATCGATCGCTGGCAACGAGCCACATCGAGAATACCAAGATGCCTCCCCGCAGGCGGCCTAAGACGGATGAAGGCAATGCCGCGATTTTGAAAACCGAACGCTGACCTTCCGAAAACTCAGCAGCAGACCCAAACAGCAATCAATCTCATGTCAGACAAACGAAAAACAGTCGCCAAAGGCGCCGCCAAGCCGAACTCGTCGAGCATGCATATTCTGTTCGCCGACGACGAAAAACCTCTTCAGGAATTGATGCGGAAAGAATTGCCCCGAATGGGTTACCGCGTGACGGTTTGCCCCGACGGGATCACGGCCGTCGAAGCGATCAAGCGGGAACGGATCGATTGTTTGCTGGTCGACCTGAACATGCCCGGTTTCAGCGGCATCGAAGTGATCGCTCAGGCACGCGAGATTCGGCCGGAGATCGACGCGATCATCATGACCGCGAACCCTTCGACCGAAACCGCGATCGATGCGATCAAATACGGCACGTTCGATTACCTGACCAAGCCGACCCGATTGGCGGACATCGCCACGTTGCTCGGCCGGGTCAGCGAACGCCGCGAAGGCAAACGGTTGCTCGCCGCGTTGATGCATCGACTCAAGCGTGCCGAAGGACACAGCGACTTGATCGGCGAACACTCGTCCATGGAAGCGGTTCGCAAACTGATCGGGCGGGTCGCGCCGACGGAGTCGACCGTTTTGGTCCGCGGCGAAACCGGATGCGGCAAAGAACTCGTCGCCCGCGCGATCCATGACCAAAGCCTGCGGGCCGACAAGCCGTTTGTGGCGGTCAACTGTGGTGCGCTGCCCGAAAATTTGATCGAGAGCGAACTGTTTGGGCACACCAAAGGTGCGTTCACCGGCGCCGATACGACTCGCGTGGGACTGTTTGAAGTTGCCAGCGGCGGGACGTTGTTTCTCGACGAGATCGGTGAGTTGCCGTTGGCCGTCCAAGCGAAACTGCTACGCGTACTCGAGACCGGTGACATTCGTCGTCTCGGCGACAACGAGAGCCTTCACGTCGACGTGCGGATCGTGTGCGCGACTCACCGCGACCTCGAAGCGATGGTCGGCGAGCAGACCTTCCGCGAAGATTTGATGTTCCGCATCAACACGTTCGAACTGCGGATTCCTCCGCTGCGTGAGCGAATCGATGACCTTGTGCCGCTGGCCAGTCACTTGCTGCGACGCCACCGCAGCGACGGGGTGGACGACCAATTGTTTACCGAGGATGCGATCACGGAGCTGAAGAACCATCAATGGCCAGGCAATGTTCGCGAACTCGCTAACGTGATCGAGCACGCGTCGGTTCTTTGTGACGCGTTGCCAGTCGGTGTGGAGCATTTGCCGTCACAATTTTCCCGGCGCAAGTTGCGTGACGACCTGATCGGCAACGCCCCCATGTCGCTCAAAGAACTCGAGCAACTCGCGATCGACCGAGCGATGAAGCGACACGACGGCAATAAGAAAGCCGTCGCCGAAGAACTCGGAGTCAGCCTCAAAACGCTCTACAACCGCCTCAGCCTCACCAGCGACAGCGAAGCCGCGTAGCGTAGCGACGTTCCCCCAAAAGTAGCCGGAGTCGCCAGACTTCGGAGAACAGCAAAAAGGTGGTTTGTCCCCAAGAGACGCC
>JBICHZ010000253.1:0-9022 GCA_043101355.1 Rhodopirellula sp. JB044 | reverse complement strand
AGAAGATCTTCCGTTTCCAAGTTCGTTTCGAAGGCAGCGAGATTCGTCGCGGCGGTCGATAACGAAAATGGAAACTCTGTTGCTCGTTCCGACCGCGATGGAGCGAGACCGTGTGAAGTCCGGACTGAAGGATCGCGGTGCTTGGCAGGAAGGATCCGGACAAACAACGATTCAGTTGTGTGGGTTCGGCATCGCTGCGGCAGCGGCGGTTTCGTCGCGGTTGATCGCAACGCATCGTCCTTCACGTGTGGTTCTCGCGGGGATTGCCGGCGCGTTCGAACCTGACGCCTTCAAACCTGACGCCTTCGAACCCGGTGCGCTCGGTAAACACGGAACCGAATACGCCACCGTTGGACTGTCTTGTCGCGTCGGCGCCGCCTATTGGTTCGGCGATGTCCTGTGCGATGGCATTGGTGTTGGCGAAGGTTCCGATCACGTTTCCGCAGGCGAACTCGGGTGGCCGCATCATGTACCCGAGAACGGCGGATCGGTAATTAGCGATCGGCTCAAACTCGAACTGCCGACCGGCGTCGACGGGCGTCACGATCGGCGATGTCTCGTCACCGGCTGCGCCGCCTCAGCCGATCAAAGAATGGCGAGTGTTCGCGCCCAACGTGCCCAGCGAGTTTTGCGAAACAGCGAACCGAGCCAAAATTCGGTAGCGGTCGCCGAAGACATGGAGGGGTTCGGGGTCGCGCTCGCGTGTTCGATCGCAACGGTTCCGCTTTCAATCGTCCGCGGAATTTCGAACATTGCCGGTGATCGGAACCACGCGTCCTGGCGGATTGACGAGGCGATCGATTCGGTCGTGACGGAACTCGCCGCACTGCTGGGAACTGGCTAAAAAGCTCAAATTGATCCGCCGGTGGGCTGGATCTTCAGCGCGGCGGTTTTTTCCCCATGAAACGGTGGCGGTCTGGCCCCGTGAAACTGGATTGATGTGGCTATGCGGTAGTGGAATTGTGTATGCATGGACCGGCACTCCATCTGCCGGAATGCCCTTTTCCTCTTTGCGCATGTTCTCCACACCAGGCCCGCGGTCAATGACGTCCCCTCATCATCGCTCGTCTTTTTATCGCGTCGCGTTCGGCCAGACGGCATTTGCGTCCGCGTTGTTGGTCCACGGTGCGGCGGCGACGCGAGTGGGCGCGTTGGTATTGGCGTTCATCGCCACTCCTCTGCTCGCTCAGCAAACGGTCTACCTCGACGAGGGATATTCGCAGACCAGCCATCATGCGACGTTGGTGGCTCCTCCGCCGATCTCGACCCAGCAGGCGATTATGAACGCGCCGCCGATCGAAAGTCGACCGGATTTGATTGCTTCGTCGAGGCGTTATCCGGCAACGTCGTATTTTGAGAGTTCGCTCGATGATTCACGTGGCGTCACCAATCGAACGCCGCGATATGGTTCCAACGGGATAGAAACGGCGAGTGAAGTTGCCTCGCGTTTTCGGCGTCTTTCTGAAACCGCCCCGGAACCCGTCGCCAAAGTCGCCGCCCAAAATGCGAGCTATGTCGAACAATGGATTGATCTGAATGCGTTGCAGCGAGAGTTGTCCACCCGTGTGGACGAAGCCAACGCGAAACTCGATCGCACGACAGCGGATCTCAACGACATCACGGCGAAACTGCATCACTACGGGCTGACGCCCACGATCGGGATGTTGCTCCGCAGCCGACGGGAGCAACTCGATCAGTGGCAGGTCGATGACTCATCGAATTTGTTCGCCGGCCAAGAGTTGGCTCGCTCTCGTGCTCAGCAGCTCGAAATCGAGATGGTGCGGCATGACGGTTCCCATCCGGAATTGCACGCCCGTGAGTTGTTGGATGCCGCGGGGATCGCATCGGCAACGCCTGACTATCCACGTCTGAACTATCAACTGCAAGAACTGCTCGAAGAACGACATCAATGGCTCGCCCGCCTCAAACAAGGCTACCAGGATTACCAGCAAAAGCTCGGCGAGTTGGATTCCACCACCGCGGCGGCGGCCAGCCTCGCGGATCGTTATCGTGCGTTGATCGACCGACACATCACATGGATTCGCAGCGGCAACCCGTTGTCGATCGGCGACCTGAAACGGTTGGGGCAAGGCGCGTCGGCGTTGTTTGACTCTTCCCGTAGCGCCGCGTTTGGATATTCCATTCAGCGAAAGTGGGAATCGAGTCCCATTGAAGGAATCGGGCTAATCGCCTCAGTCGTCCTCGTTTTGCTTTTGCGATGGCGGGCGAAAGTCGTCTTGGTTGGCGTGGGTGAACGTCGACGGATGAAGGATGCTTCGCCGGAAATGCGCAAGGTCGTCGCGAGCGTATTGACGGTGCTCGTGGCGTTTGCGATTCCCTCGGTTCTTTACCTGATTGCGCGGTGGCTCGGAAACGGGTACGTGTCGGAGTCAACGTTGACGGCGTCGAGCGGAATCTACGCGGCGAGTTTGGTCGCGCTGATGGTCGAACTCCCCAGACAACTCTTACGCGGTTCGGGGTTTGTCGACAAACACGTCGACGTGGAATTGCCTCGACGTGAGCGAGCATCGACTTACCTTAAAGTGATCGGGCTCGGTTTGGTATTGGCGGCGTATGTCGTCACTCTCGTTGGCGAAGTGGATCATGGGGCGTGGCGCGACTCGACGGCTCGGCTCGGCTTCCTTCTGTCGATGGCTTTGGTGGCGTGGACCTTTCACCTCGCCTTGCGACCGGTTGGTGGATTCCTCGAACCGCTGATCGCCAAGTTCGGCGGAAGTGTGATTCATCGGTTGCGGTTTGTGATCTACTTCGCCGGCATCGGATTCCCACTCGTCATGATGGTGTTGTCATCGCTCGGGTATTCGTTCACCGCGTGCGAGCTGATTCAGAAAGCCATCTTCACGATCTCTGGATTGTTGGTCGCGGCTACGTTGTGGCCGGCGGTGAAAATTCTGTCGTCTCACGGTTGGGGAATACTGACCGGGACGGCGCCGACGAAGCCGGAGCGTGATCGTTACGGTGAGTTACCCGATACGTCGGGTTCCTCGGTGACCGGTGTGCTCGGCGAACACTATCTCGAACTGAAACATCATCTCGCGTTTTTGTGCCAGTGCGTGCTCGTGTTCAGTGCGATTGTGGGCATCGGTTGGTTATGGATCGACATTTTTCCAAACGTGCGGATGGGCAACCCTGTGGTTTGGAACGTCGAAGACACCGTCACCAAAACAACGATGGACGCCAGCGGGCAGATGGTTGCCAGCACTGTAGTCGAGACGACTCCCGTCACCGCCGTGCACTTGTTGCTCGCTGCGGTGACGTTGTTCGTTGCCTTTCAGTTGGCGAAATTGCTGCCCGCGTTGTTTGACGCGTTGGTTCTGCAGCGTGTGTCTTTTGACGAGGCGATGGAGCATTTCTCTCTCGTCCTCGGGCGGTTTTTGTTGTTTTGGGTCGGGTGCTTGATCGCGTGCAAATGGATCGGCATTCGATGGCAAACCATTCAGTGGTTGGCGGTGGGACTCACCATTGGACTCGGCTTTGGGCTGCAGGACATGGTTCGAAATCTGTTCGGCGGACTGATCGTGCTGTTTGAAAAGCCCGCGCGTTTGGGTGACTTCATCACGGTCGGGAATGTCAAAGGACGGGTTGCCGCACAGCGACTGCGAACGACGGTGTTGTCCGACGACGACGGTCGGGAAGTGATCATTCCCAATCAAAACTTTGTCGGTTCGGAAGTGGTCAACTGGCGAGGTGCGGGCCGTCTGAGCGTGGTGCCGCTCGAGGTTGCCGTGAGCCGAGACGAGCGGCCCGCGGACATCTGTCGCACGCTCACTGAACTCGTGATCGAACAAGACGAAGTCCTGCTGACGCCGACTCCCCAGGCCACGTTGGTTTGTGTCGGAAAGCGTTCGCAGCGGATCGAGGTGCGGGCATGGATCGAAGAAGGACGAGACGCCGAGAGCTATCGCGACTCGCTGCTGCGGATCGTTCGGCGTTATCTCTCCGAACGGAATCTGCTCTCCAAGTCGCAACCGACCCAGCCTCCGATGCTCGACCAGTTTGACGCACTGACATCGGATTCACGTTCCACACGATCCAAGCGGCGACGGGTCGCCTAACGCCACATCTCAGTGGCGAATCGGAACGACGGCGTTCCATGTGCTACCGATCCGAATCTCGTCGAACGCCGCGATTGCGGTCGCGTCAGACCACAGGCGAACGTGGTCGATGGTGCCTCGCTGATCGGCGCCCGGAGCGGATGTGTCCCACAATACCGGTTCACATGCGGCAGGAGGATCCACTTCCGAGTACGCTTTGGCGAATATTTGATCAGGTTGCTCACGATGCAGTTCTAATTTCAGAACGATCAGATAGGTTTGATCCGGTTCAAGGTGTCGCCCTCCGAAATGCTTGCTCCCGTTGAAAATGGTCAGGTTTTCTCGCATGTCAATCGAGACGCCAAATTGCTGTTCGCCGGTGGCTGAGAACAACGCGATTCCTGCACCACAGCGATCGTCGCGTGGGAGCTCGATCACGCGTTTACGGGTCAGAAAGCTCATGTAGACATCTTGCTCGACGTCTACGCTGATTGGCTCGGCAATGAGTCGTTCAGACGCCGAAGATAACGAGATGACCGTGTAACGAGGTGAGCTCGGTTGCAACCATGCGGGATCGATCAGGTACCCTCCCTGTCGAATGACGCCACTGGGGGCGATGACCGGAGCGGAGTGTTTGAACCAAGGTTCGCTCCAACCAATACCGCCCGGGTCTTTTCGCATCACGCCAAGGGGATAGTCGAACGATTCGTGAACCTGGGGAGGGGGGCAGTCGTCGCGACTATTAATTCGGGTTGCGAAGGCGCGAAGTTCATCCAGGTGGTCCGCATCGCCTTTGAGCGTGATCCCTTGATTGTCGGATGACGATCGGAAGCGAACCGCATTGCCTTCCGCCAACATCGAGCGTCCCGAATTCGACGCACGGTCGCGAGGGAGCCATGTCACCGCACCCTGCAAGACAGTCACGTCGCTATTTCCATCCGAATCGACCGATACGGCGAATTCAGTTCCAATGTCAACAACATTCGTGGTCGGTGTTCGAAGAGTGAAACCGAGCGCTTGATCGTAGGCTTTGGCGAGCACCCTGCCTTCGAGCACTGTCATCGAGCGATCCGCATCGAGCGTCGCACGCACCGGACCTTCACGCGCATCGAGGATCACCACCGCCCCGTAAATCGAATTCAGACGCGCGACACCCTTACGCAAATGGATGTGTCCGAAGTCGAATTGGTCGCCAATCTGAACGTCCATGTCCCAGAGTGCGTCCTCCTGGTACGTCACTGTCATGACGTTATCGAAGTCCAAAAATGAGGACTGATCTGGCCGCGATAGAATGGGTTTGGAGCTATGGTTGGCCAACTGCACCGAAGCTTGATTGGCGTTGTACAAGAGGGTCGAGTAAACAACCGAGACGCCGATGATGGTCGCCGCCAACATCAACACCCACGGACCGAGGAACGTATTGTTCTCGTTGTTCTCGCTCGGCTCGGCGACAGAGTTGCGGCCGGTCTTGACCGCGGACGGATCCAAGGCGGGGTTCGATCCGGATGAGGAGGACGGGTCAAAAAGGATCGCGGTGTTGCGAACCTGAAACTCTTCCTGCAACATCGCGTCGAATTGAAGTGAGCGAACCGCGACGTAGCGTAACTCTTCGTCGTTTCGCAATAGGTCGTTGAGTTCGTCGATCTGTTTCGCAGACGCGTCCCCCCCCTGTGAAATCTGAAGAAGTTCTTCGACTCTCTTTCGTCGTTGCTCGGAGATCATGGAATGCACTCTTCGCTCAATATGGGATTGGTATTCACGTTAGACACCCAGGTCATTGGTTGCGAGCCGCCGATCGATGCATTTCCGCAGTGATTTCCGGCTTCTCATCATCAAACTTTTGACCGCATCCATCGTCTTATTCGTAGCGTTGGCAATTTGCTTGAGTGAAAGGTTATCGGCGTACCGCAATCCAAACACGTGGCGCGTCTCGTCGTCCATCGATTCGAGGCAACGATGAAGTGCTTGTTGTCGATCGGGCCATGTCTCCATGTCGGTGTCGGCAATCTCGCACAGCATGTCAATCACGTCGGTATGGAAGACAACACGTTCTCGCTCTCGGTTTCGATCCCGCAGGAACCCCAATATCTCGTATCGCGCGACCCCGAAGGCCCACGGCAAGAACGGTGAGTCCTCGCGGTACTGATGTGCCTTCTTCCATAAGGTAAGGTTCGTTTTCTGCAGCACGTCCTGTGCGTCATCTCGGTTGCCAAGCGCGGAGAACACAAAACCTCTCAATTGGCTTTGGTGCATGGTTAGGAGACTGACAAACTGTTCGCTGACCCCGTCGGAATCCGGCATTACGTTCTCTAATTGCTCGCGTTCCAAAGTGAACCAACCCGCAGGAACTCTATAGCCCCCGGGCTGCTAGCCGGGTCTATAGGGAAGTTGGTCTATTGAAGGCGACATTAGCTATCGCCATGAAAAGTAAAAAAGTGTCAACATTCTATAAGAAAGTTGAGAAGGAAGAACTCTTTTCCACTGTTTCTACATTTTTGGCGTTTTCTTTGCCACCTCGTCGAACTGGCTGGAGACCACCATTGTCCCCGTTTAACGGCCACTTATCGGCACCTAATTTTTGTGCGTCAGACGCGACGACGGGGACAACAACCGATTGCGAAGGCGTTTTTCTTGACGACGTCAATGAAATTTTTTCTCTGCCTTTCGCGGCTCCGTTTTTCGTTTCTTTAAAGGACTCAATTTCATGCGAACGAACCGAACAGACCGTTTCGGGTTCACTTTGGTTGAACTGTTGGTGGTGATTGCCATTATTGGCGTGTTGGTCGGATTGCTCCTCCCTGCCGTACAAGCCGCCCGGGAAGCGGCGCGGCGAATGAGTTGCAGCAATAACTTCAAACAAATCGGATTGGGACTGCACAACTACCACTCCGCTTACAACAAACTGCCCACCCAAGGGACCGGTAGCACCGGCACCGACAGTTACCTCGGACCGGGAACCAATCACGGCACCAGCCGATACCACTCACACGGCAACCTGAGTTTCCTGGTGTCGATCATGCCATTCATCGAACAGCAAGCGTTGTGGGAAGAAATCTCGAACCCTCAGGTTTCTAATGACTTTGCCGCGATGGGGCCGTCGCCACAGCGAAACCGCTATGGCGGATACAAGGCTTGGAACACCAATATTCCAACCTTGCGTTGCCCGAGTGACCCGGGGAATGGCTTGCCATCCCAAGGCCGCACAAATTACGCCGCATGCTTGGGTGACAGTATTGACATGCAAATGTACGGACATGTTTGCTGGGACGGATCGCTCGGCAACTCGGGGCCGTGTCCGAAATACTATCTGCGGACTCGGGCTTCATTCCGTGGAGCATTTGGTCAGCACCAAGACTACAAGTTTCGGGACATCCTCGATGGGCTCGCCAACACAATCGTCGCAGGCGAGATTGCATCCGATTTGGGTGATCGAGATAGTCGGACTACTGCCGTGACCGGAACCGGTGTCTATGACAATCCGAGCGTCTGCGAGGCTTTCAAGGATCCAGAACGTCCACAGTTCTGGGACGATAGCGTCGCTACGCATACCGACAGCGCCGGTTGGGGACCGTCACCAAGCCATGGTCGTGGTTATCAGTGGGCGTCTGCAGGAACCCTGTTCACCGGAATGACTACGATTCTTCCGCCGAACAAAGGCGTTTGTTCCTCCGTCTCAACCACCGATTGGACGCTACCGGAGAAAGCGTACCTTATGGCTCCTCCGAGCAGTCGTCACCAAGGCGGTGTGCACGTTTTGATGGGCGATGGTGCGGTCAAGTTCATTACGGATTCGATTGAAGCGGGGAATTCAACTGACGGCAACGTCGGGTACGACCAGAGTAGTTGGGACGGCGGGAACGCTTATACAAACTTCCGGGCACCTGGTGCCGCCAGCCCTTATGGTTTGTGGGGAGCACTCGGAACTCGTGCTTCTAAAGAAGTCATCGACGAAGAGTTTTAGACCTGGGTCGCTCGAATCGTTGTTGCTAGCTCAGGAACCAATGTGGTTCCTGAGCTTCCGTTTTTTCAAGTCCTAGAAATCTTGTGTATCGAAAGAAGGTCTCCTATGAGTCAGTTGCGTCTATCTTGGTTTGCGTGTGTCGCCGTTTTGTTCATCAGTTTGGTCGGTTGTGGCACTTCCTCTGAACCGGTTGCCATCGAAAACGAAGACGGCACCTACGGTCCTCAACCGACTGCTGAAGAATTAGAAGCAATGAAGAATGCTCCAGCCTATTCAAAGCCTGAGTAGTTCCGCCTTTTGGTGTTAGCGAATTTCTTTCGTCAAGCATTTAACGCAATTCGGGCGACGGCCGAATCCGTTCAGCGTAGGCAGTCCATGGGGCGTGTTGTACGGACTACTAACGCGAGTGCTGTTATAGGTCAAAATGCGATAGGTAGATCGTAAAGAAACAGACTTCTCAAACGAAACGAAGCGACCGGTCAACGGTCGCTTTTTTTTTGATTGTAGAAGTTGTTTTGCGTCGTGATGCCCCGCCAGCATCGTTTTTAAAAGGGTGTCTCTGGCGACCGAGGCTTCATGCGATCGTGTTGAATTGACAAGGGCCCTGCAGGCGAGTCTCACACGTTCGACCATCGCGAATCGTTCTTCTCGCAGCGAGTGAATTGCTTCTTCAACCGCGATCTGAAGAGTTGACAGTTATCCCGAGGTGAGTTTGCGATGATTGACTCCTTGCAGAGCCGACTTGTTGCATTAGATTGCTCTATCCGCATGCCACCTGGCGAGAAAGAACGCGACGTTCGTGTTGAAACGTTTAGTGCGAACTGCAGTTACGTCCGCGAACAACATTCTATTGAGCTGCGTACCTTCTATTGAGTTGCGTACCCTTGTTTATTGCTGTTAGAAGGCATCCAGCGAGGTTTTCGATCAACGCCGAGTTGTTTGGATCAGAAGACACTTTCTTGATGCGTATGCAGGTGAGAGCACCCGAAAGTGCAAGACACTCGCA
>JBICHZ010000252.1:0-2665 GCA_043101355.1 Rhodopirellula sp. JB044 | reverse complement strand
TTTCAATGAATTCCGGCGAACGCGTGCGGCGAATGAAAAGCACGCGGCCCGTTCGAGTGGACGCGTGTTTCCCGCGATCGAATCAATCGGAGTCCGAAAACTCCAACTGCCAAAATTGACGCGGATCGTTAATTTTCGGTGAGGGAAACACCACCCGTCCGGCGTGCGTCCGCCAAAACCGCCCCGTGGCCGGAGTCACCAACTGCCGTGGCCAGAGTCATCAAATGCAGTAGCCACAGTCATCAACTGCAGTAGCCGGAGTCGCCAGGCTTCGCACAACCACCGAAAACGCCAACCCGTCCCCGCACGCCTCCGTCCGGGTTTGCCTCACCCCATCACGCCCACGGTACCTCGTGATCTGTCATGATGTGACGTGTAACTTTTCGCAAAAACGTTGCGAAGTTCATGATTCGGTGTTTCCACAACGACCGCAATTATGCTTGGCTTCGGACGCTATCTTTTGAATTTGCTCTGCCATGCTTGACGGCGGGCAGGTGTTTTCGCCAACCGTTTGACTTTCGAGTCGACTTCGTATGGTTGTTACCTTATTGGTCACGATCGGTCTGCGACCTTGTGGTCAGCCGTGAGGTGAGGCATTGACATTTACTAACTCCGAAGAGGAGTCGAGCCCTGTTAGAGTCATTCTTTAATCTGTACTTCGACGATCCGCTGTTGAACATGGCGACCGTCCTTGTCGCGGGGATCATTGGCGGCGAGATCTTTGCGTTGATGAAGTTGCCCAAGGTGACCGGATGGATCGCCACGGGAATTTTGTTGCGGCGGATGGCGTTACCCGGGATGAACACCACCGAAGACCCGGCGTGCTTGGATCGGTTTCTCCCGTACATGCATTTCGTGTTGGGGTTCATCGCGTTCACTGTTGGCGCGACGTTGTATTTCGCGAGTCTGCGCAACACGACCAAACGGATCGGCTATCTGTTGCTGGGCGAGTTGTTGTTGACGCCGGTGATTGTTGCCGTGCTGTTGTATTTTCTCGGTCCACTCGTTCCCGGTGGTGAAGTGATGACCGCCAAGCCCGCGTTGGTCTTGGCCGCGATCGCGATCGCCGGAGCACCCGGGACCACCGTGTTGGTGATCCAGGAGGCACGGGCTCGCGGGATTTTGACTCGCACGTTGCTCGCCGCAATCGGATTGATCGACATGATCGCGGTGGCCGTGTTTGTTTTTATTACAACGATTCTCGGTGACGAATCGGGATGGTCGCACGCACTGCAGAGCGTGCTGATCCAGTTCACTGTTACGCTGGCCATCGGCGGGAGTTGCGGGATTCTCGCGATCCTGTTGACGCGGACCTTGGTCAGTCCGGCGTTCTTGGGGCCGACGATGGTGGCGGCGATTTTAGGAGCCTGGGGCTTTGCCGCGGGTTTCGGAACGTCCGGCGGGATCTTGGCGTGCACGTTCGCGGGCATCGTCGTGACGAACGTTCGACACGATTTGGTGCGATCCGGCGAAGCGTACTTGCAAACGATCGGCGGGGCGTTGTTCGCATTGTTTTACACGTTTGCCGGGATGCGACTGGATTTCGGGTTGGTACCTCAGGCGGCCGCTTTGGTGGCGTTGTATTTCTTTGCCCGGTTGATCGGCAAGTGCGCCAGTGCGTCGACGGCCATGTCACTCGCCGGGGTGACGAAGAACGTCCGAGGTTATCTCGGTATCTCGTTGTTGCCCCACGGCGGTGTAGCGGTCGGTCTGATTCTGTTGATCTCCGGTGAAAACTCTGGTTTCAGCGAAGAAGTCCGGACGCTCGTCAACACGGTCGGCTTGTCGGCTTTGGCGATCAATCAATTGCTCGGCCCGAGCGCGACACGGTTCGCGTTGGAACGTTCCGGCGAAGCGCACAAGGATCGGGCGCGGTTACTCGACTTCCTTCAGGAACATCGGATTACAGTCGGCTTAACCGGTAACGACCGCGAGGCAACCGTTCGCGAGCTGACATCGCAGCTCTACGCGACGTCGAAGATGGAAGTGGATCAAGAAGAGTTCATCAAACGGGTCATGGCCCGTGATGCCGAACATTCGACATGTCTCGGCAACGGGCTGATGATCCCGCACGCGATTCTCGAGGAAGGCGAGGGGCGCGAAATACGTGGCGTGCTGGGGATCAGTCCAGAGGGGTTGGATTTCGACACGCCCGACGGACGCGTCGTGCACGCGGTGTTGTTGCTCGCAACGCCGGAGGTGGAACGCAGCCGGCATTTGCAAGTGCTTTCTGCGTTTGCAACCGCGATCACGCGAGACGCAAACTTGGTCGAGCAGCTTTATCATGCCCGCAGTCCTGCGCACGCCTACGAGATTCTGCACGCCGACAAACACGCCGACATCAATTACTTCCTAGAAGACGCCGCCGACCAAGCGGGGTTACGTCCCGCATAGCACTACCCGCAGCGACTGAGCCGAAGTGCATTAGCACTCGCGTCGTACAGCGATTGCAGGACCGCATCGACTCACCTTCCGTCGGGCTCGCCCCGGCGGAGGTTGCAAGTGGTAGCTACACGTGACTTTTGTCACTTCGTCGCCCACTCTTCTCAACTGCGAAACTTCTTTCGATACGCCAAAGGGGTCAGGCCAGTCACTTGTCGGAATCGTTTGGTGAAGTGACTTTGGTCGTAGAACCCGGTTGCTGCGCTGACTTCCGCGACAGAGT
>JBICHZ010000251.1:0-9709 GCA_043101355.1 Rhodopirellula sp. JB044 | reverse complement strand
GGGGGGACGATGGATGCGGTGGATGCGATTTCCTGCAGAATGGTGATCACGCGTTCGGTCGTTTCGAGGTCGCCGGTCTCGAGTTCGCCGACCAGCGGGCGGACGGCGACTTGGCCGGCACGCGTTAAATCGGCGGTGGCTCGTTTGCGTCGCAGGTACGAATCGCTCGACAATTGCTTGACCCAACGTTCGATTTGTTCGATCGAAACGTTTTCGCTCTCGGCCGCTTGAGGATCCTCGGCATGACAAATTGCCGCGTCCCTTTCGACGCAGGTGACGCCCGGGATCACGACGGTCATCACGCACAGTCCGGCGGTGATCGACCGGACCACGGCCGGCAAACGGGACCGGCATCGCAACGGTTGGCTGACCCGACGGCGGAAGGCGGCGTGGAATTTCACAAGAACTCGGGGGCAGTGGGAGCGTGCATGGCGTGGTCGTGCGGGCAGGGTTTGCGAGCGTGTATCTTCGTGCATCTCTCGGGTACACGCAGGACGACCTCCGCACTATTCTAACGCATTAGTCGTCCTGACCAATATCACCTCATTCCCCAATCAGTGAGTCCGAATTACCGATGTCTGTCCGCCCATCCTGGATCATCCTGCTCGGCTGGTTCCTAGCCGTCGCATTCGTCATTTCGTCACCGACCGTTTCGGCGCAAGAAGATACCGGTGGCTCGACTGCGGAAGTGACGCAAGCCGCCGAGGAAGCCGGAGCGTCTGCTGGCGAGGCGGCGGTAGAACAAGAGGCGGCTGAGGAGTTGACGCTCGAGAGCCTGAAGGCGGAAGTGGAAGTCGCCGCCCTCGCCGGACACAACGGTTGGATGCTGGTTTGTTGTGCGTTGGTTCTGTTCATGACCGCGCCGGGATTGGCGATGTTTTATGGCGGATTGGTGCGAAGGAAAAACGTGCTCAGCGTGATGATGCAGTGCATCTTTTTGATGGGCCTGATGACGGTCCTCTGGGCACTGTATGGTTACTCGCTCGCGTTCGGTGGCGATGGTGGATGGATTGGCAACACCGAATATTTGTTCATGAACGGAGTTCAACGTTATTGGGACGATGCCACCGGGACCGCCGTCACTCCGATGGAAGGTGGCATCACTCGAATGACCCACATGTTGTTCCAAGGCATGTTCTTTATCATCACGCCCGCGCTGATTTGCGGTGCATTCGCCGAACGGATGAAGTTCAGCGTGATGGTGATGTTCTCGGTTCTTTGGGGCACGTTCATCTACTGCCCGCTGTGTCACTGGGTTTGGGACACGGGCCCCCTGTCGTACTTCGCCGGTGACGATGCGATCGCGGGCGGTGCTCTCGATTTCGCGGGAGGAACCGTGGTTCACATCAGCAGCGGCATCTCAGCGTTGGTCGCGGCAATGTTGATCGGCCCGCGGATGGGTTACCCGAGCGAACCGTTGCAACCGCACAACCTGACCTACACCGCACTCGGCGCCGCGATGTTGTGGGTGGGATGGTTCGGATTCAACGCGGGCAGCGAATTGTTGTCGGATGATTTGACCAGCAGTGCGTTCATGGTGACGCACTTTTCCGCCGCCGCCGGCGCGGTCGCGTGGGCGGTCGCTGAATGGATTTGGTTGGGCAAACCGACCGTTCTGGGCGCGAGCAGTGGTGCGGTCGCGTGGTTGGTTTGCATCACGCCGGCCGCCGGCTTTGTGCAACCGATGCCTGCGTTGATCATGGGAGCGATGGCCGGATTGATTTGCTTCTGGTCGTGCTCGCGTTTGAAACACATGTTCGGTTACGACGATGCGTTGGACGCGTTTGGTGTTCACGGTATCGGCGGAACGCTCGGCGCCGCCTTGACGGGGGTGTTTGCAACCCGTGCCGCTTGGGACGTCAGTGAGGGCGTGCCGATCGGTCTGATCGAATCGGGCGGAGACCCGACACTGTTGATCGGCCAAATCGTGGCCGTCTTGATCACGTACGTGTTCGCGGGCGTCGGCAGTCTGATCCTGTTGAAGATTCTGGATCTCGCGTTCGGCCTCCGAGTCGCTGCCGAGCACGAACAACGCGGCCTCGACATCGCCGACCACGGCGAAGAAGGCTATCAGTTCGCGTAAGCGAATCCGCCAATTGCGAAACGAGAAATGGGCAGGCAAACGTCTGCCCATTTTTTTGTGCCCACTTGGTTCGGTCTTCCCAAGACCGAGGGACTCGCCTTCCGCGGGGGCGAGCCCGGACGGAAGCGGTCGATGGGTTTTGGGCGTGTTGGGGTGGTGGCTTATTGGGACGCGTGAACCTCGCGTCTCGCTAACGGTTCGCGGCGATTTCTGCCAATTGGCTCATCGAGCAGTTGCGTGACAGGATCGGTTGTTTGGCGTTCTCTCCGCTGCCGCATAGCCTTCCGCCGAGCAATGCGATCGCCTGAGTCTTGGCGATGGCGTGGTTGACGGACGAGGCGGTTGCCGAGGATCCCCCGATGCGAGATTTGCCTGATTGGTTGGCCGCCACATCGGTCATGCCGAGGATGCCGATGGATAGCCGTTCCCCGGTTGCCGCCTTGTCGGCCGATGCGAGGGTCAAACCGACCGAAGGAGCTGAACTGCAGATCTGTTTGGCTCGCAGGAGCGCTTCGCTCTCTTCGCACTCCGGCATCGAGACCAACAGCGTCGAATGGTTCAAACATCCGATCCGGTCTTGGCTACGCATCGCGGCGCGGACCAGTTGCAACACCGATCGCATTGTCGAACCGCCCGGTTGCCCCGAGAGCGTCACGGCCATCAAACGATTGCTGCGGTTGCTGCCGGTGTGTTCATCCAACGCATCCAAAATCCCGTCGATCATCGTGTCGCGATCGGGAAGGTAGGTCAGTCCCTTGGGCCGCTCGGTGTCGACCGCGGTACACAACGTCGAGGTGAGCTTTTTGAGTTGTTGAGTTTCCGCATCTTCCTGCGGTTCGACATCGCTCTTGTCGACGACGCTCGCCACGCTTTCCTCGACCGCCTTGACGTCCGAGGCGATTGCGGCAACCAACGGGTCGTTCTCCGCAAGGGTTCGTTCGACCGGAGTTGCAACGTCACCCGCGGCATCCGTTGCCTTCACTACCGGTTTTTTCGCCGCGTGAGGATCGGGCGTGACGGGCTTCGTCGCGTTCGGCGTTGGCGAAGAGTCTGCCGCGACCGGTGCGTTCGCGGTCGAGACCGCGGGTGCGGGAGATTGCGATTCCGCAGCGTTCGTGTTCGTGTTCCTGTTCGCTGCATTGTTTTGGCTGGCGACAACCGGAGGAGTTGCCCCGATCGCCCCGGACACAGTGACGCCTGACGCAGTGGCCCCGGACGCAGTGGCCCCGGACGCGTTGTTTTCGGACGCGTTGTTTTCGGACGCGATGGTTTCGGACGCGATGGTTTCGGGGGTGGCGGTCGTTTTGGGTTGCGATGCGGTCGGGGCGCCCGTTGGTTGTGATTCGTTGCTGACGCTTGGGATTGCGTCGGACATGGATGCCAACGCGTCCGGGTCGAGCGTCTTAACCGAGTCGACTTTGACGATCTTGTCGTCGTCGAGATAGTGAGCGCAGTTCCGGCCGACTTCCTTCGATCGATACAACGCGTCATCAACACGTTGCAACCAATCATCGGACGATTGGTTGGGTTGCAACACGCCGATCCCGACGCTCATGGTGACCTTCAGACGTTTGCCTTCGAAACGGATCTCTCGATTACTGACCGCGACGCGAGTCTTCTCGATCAAGTCAATCGCTTCGTTGTAGTCGATGTTGTCCATCATCACGCAGAACTCTTCGCCGCCGAAACGGGCCACCAACCCGTAGGGCTGCAAACGGGCTTCCAACATTCGCGCGACCGAACGCAAGACTTCGTCACCGATCCGGTGACCGTGTTCGTCGTTAAAGCGTTTGAAGAAGTCGATATCCAAAATCGCCAGCACGCCTGCACCGGCAGGACCTTTGGCATATTGCCGGTCGAGCCGTTTGTCGAACGCGCCGCGGTTGGCCAGTTCGGTGAGCGCGTCGGTTTCGGCCCGTTGTTCGGCCGACTCGAGTTGTTTGGATTGTTCGCGGAGTCGTTCTTGCGAATCCTCGAGTTGGGCACGCATCGTTTAGGTTTCCGCGAGGAGTTGTGCGACCGCGGTTAGAATTTACGGCGGCGCGCCGGACAAGTCGCTCGTGCTGAGAACACCATTGACCTGGTCAACTTTCGTTTGGTGTTCGTCCACGTTCGCGGCAACGATCGACGCGAGAGCCCGGATGCGATCGGCAACCGAAGTGACCTTGGCCGGAGAGAGCGCCGGTTCGGCTGGGTCTGTTGACCGGTTGGAGTTTGCGTTTTTTGCCGATCCGGAGGCCGCGCCTCGGGACGATGAGGTGTCCGCATTGCTCGATGCGTTGTTGGCCGTCGGGCCACCGGCGCGTTGCAGGGCGTGCATCACCCATCCGCAACAAATACCCGCGCCCCCGCAACTCCCCGCGATGATGATGTCAAGTATCACGAAACCTAATCCTGCCAGTGCGTACCAATCGAGCCGTCGCTAATGTCTTCGTGCTGCGGTGTCCACTTCGGCCGACTCTCTGAAGGCGTTCGTGTCTGAGCACTAGCCAGGACGCTACACGCGATCGCGATCGATCGCCGCAGAGGATTCGTCAGCAGCAACCGTTGCGACGGGCCTGCGAGCAACATCCGGGCTAGTCTTCTATAGCTCGCTGCTGATCACAGTCAAAAAGAATGACAAAAGCGAAACCACAAAAATGCCCATTGCGCCTATTTCGCCTGTTTTTCCGGCGGTGATTGGTAACTGACAAAAATATGTAGGTTTTGACATGGCCAAGCGCTGAAATATCACAAATACTTATACGCACATGGTTACTGGTTAACGTTCCCGCAAGGATTGGGTATTTATGTCAACTTTCACCCCAATGGTCCCAGCCAATTTCCCGGGCCATCCCGCCGAAACCCCTCACACCAAAGCAGTGCCCGCCAAGGCGCTCCCCGCCAAACCCCTCCACACTGGCAAATCGCCCGCCAACAAACTGCCATCCGACGATCGGACGCTGCGTCTCGATCCCGCCGAAGGATCAACGGCTCAATCGGAGTTGGCATTGGAGTCCGCGATCGCGGTATTGGCGCAGAGCTCCGTCGCGGAATTGCGATTCCTGCGAGTCGATGAAGACGAGGACACGATCCACCTCAGCGGTAGCGTTCGCAGCTTTTATCACAAACAACTCGCCCAAGAAGCCGTCCGCCCGATCGCCGGCGACCGATTGGTGGTCAACCGAGTCAGCGTCCGCGCGGACGTCTAAGCGTTGTCGAAAACAGGGCCGATGGCGTCTGACTTCATCGGCTCGAACATTCATGATTGCAGACGCTATTGCATGTCCGCGAGCGTGTGCATCGAATCCTTCAGGTTCCCATACAGGTCGCGGTAAACCGGGAACAATTTGTTGTAGGTGGCTTTCGCCTTCGCGTCCGGTTTCGTTTCGGCGGCCACTTCGATTGTTGCCGCACAGGCGGAAGTGATCGATCGGTACGCACCGTCGCCGACCGCGGCGAGCAACGCGACACCATACGCGGCGCCCTGTTCGACGGCGAGCGTCGTGATCTTCTTGCCAAACACGTCGGCTTGCATTTGACGCCACAACGCGTTTTTGCTGCCGCCGCCGGACGCACGAATTTGGCGTACGGGAACGCCGAGCGATTCGATGATGTCCAGGCTATCACGCAGCGCGAACGTGATCCCCTCCATCACACTGCGGGTCATCGCACCGCGGTCGTGGGTCAGGTTCATGCCGACGAACGCGCCGCGGGCTTGCGGGTCGGCGTGCGGCGTGCGTTCGCCGGTGAGGTATGGCAGGAACAGCAACGATCCGCTGCCCGCCGGAGCTGCGGCGGCTTCGCGCGTGGCGGCTTCGTAGGATTTCGCCGCCGCGATCCCGGTCAGTCCTTGCAACACGTTTTCAACCCACCACTGCAGCGACCCGCCGCTGGTCAGGTTCACGCCCATCATGTGCCACTTGCCTCGCACCGCGTGACAGAACGTGTGCAGGCGTCCGGCACTGTCGATGCTCGGTTCATCACTGTGAACGAACATCACGCCGCTGGTTCCGATCGATGTGCTCAGCAGACCTTTCTTAACGATCCCGTTGCCGATCGCTCCGGCGGCACAGTCACCGGCACCCCCGACGACTTTGCAGTCCGTCGTCAGGCCGAGCTTCTTGGCCGCTTCGGTGGTCAACGTTCCCGTGACTTCTTCCGATTCGACGACGCGAGGCAAGAGGTCCGCATCCAGATCGAGTTTGCCGAGCAGCTTCGTCGACCAGTCGCGATTCTTCACGTCGAGTAACAACGTGCCGCTGGCGTCGCTGACTTCGGTGACGTAATCCCCGATCAGTCGGCGTCGGATCTCGTCCTTGGGCAAAAGGACTTTGGCGAGTCGGCCGAAATTGCGTTTTTCGTTGTCACGCATCCACAGAATTTTGGGAGCCTGGAATCCGGTCAGGGCGGGGTTGGCCACCATCCCGATCAGTTTCTCACGCGAGCCGGCTGCTGATGTGATCGCGTCGCACTGTTCGGCGGTACGTTGGTCGTTCCACAAGATCGCTGGCCGGATGACTTGGTCGTCTTTATCGAGGAACACCGATCCGTGCATTTGCCCGGACAGCCCGATCGCTTTGACCTGCGTTTTGTCCACTCCGGCTTTGCGGACGACTGTCTTGACGGTTTTGACAACCGCTTTCCACCAATCCTCCGGATCTTGCTGAGTCCATCCGGGACGCGGTTGTTCCATGGGGTAGTTGGCGTCGGATTCGGCAAGCACTTTGCCGGCTTCATCGATGAGCAGAGTTTTCGTGCCGCTGGTACCAACATCGATTCCGAGATAGTAAGACATTCGTGGAGAATCACTGGGGGAAGTAGTAACGAGACAGGTTTCGAACAACGCGACATCATAATGCGTATCACGCGAGCTTTGTTGCGTGAGAGGACCGCTTGGCGGCAAACTTTCTTTTCCCCACCATTTCATTCCATCGATCCCGCACGATCTTATGCCTTGTCCTGACCGTCCTGGTGAACGCTGCGACCTCTCCGTTGAACGTTCTCGCCGCTCCCAATCGTCGTCTCCGCTGCCCCGTCGTCACTGGTTGGCAGGAGCCGTATCGATGGCTGCGATGGCCGGTTGCCGGTCGCAGGATAGTCCGAGTGAGTCTGCGGCATCTCGTCGCAGGACCGACGTTCCCTTGCGCGTGGTGTGGGTCGGTGCCGAGGCAGACGCCGACGTGTTGAAACGATCATGGGCGTCGATCAGCGAGCAACCGCTCGACGTTCGAATCGTCGCCCCCCCACGTCCGGTTCCCGACGCGTCCGGCGAGACCGAAGCACCCGCGGAGTTAAACCTCAGTGGTGAGTTGTTCGAGAAAGCCGCCGCGTCGGATGTGCTGATCTATCCGGTCGCGATGTTGTCGCAGCTCGTTTCGAAGAAACGCATCATGCCGCTGCTCGACCAGGCTGCGGGAAAACAGGCGTCCGGAACAGAAGCCACCGGGCAAACCAGATCCGACTCAGCCGGCGATTTGGAAACCTCCGAGACGGTGTTCGCTAGCGAAGACCGAACCACGATGCCGGTCGGGCTGCGGATCGCGACGACCTTCTCGAGCGAACGGTTGGCCATCCCGGTGGGCGGTTACCTGCCCGCGTTGTTGCTCGGCGAGGAAGCCAACAGTACTCAGGAAACAGCCAATACACAGGAAACAGCCAGCGCACAGGACGCCAACGGAACGAAAGCAGCCGCGATCACGGATTGGGAATCCTACGGCGAGTTTGTGAAATCGTCAGACGGTAAGTGTTGCGAACCGACCGCACCGACATGGGCCGGGGCGATGTATCTATGGCGGTTGTCGAGCAGCCTGACCGCGACGTGGTTGTTCGAACGCGAGACGCTCCGCCCGTTGCTAACCGAACGCGAATACGTTGCCGTCCTCGAACAAATGCAACGTGCCGTTCAGGCGTCCGTCGATGCCAAACAAGGACGCACCCCGGGTGAAATCTACAACGCGGTGGCCAGCGGCGAACTGATCGCCGGGATCGGTTTCCCGCAGCGCGGTCTTTCAACCGATGAGGATGCGTCGGTAGGCGGTCTGATCACGCTCGCGTCGCTGCCGACCGGTTCGAGCAGCCGACGCGCCGAACAGAGTCGACTCGGTCTGCGAGTTGATCCGAGTCGTGGAATGGTTGACCCGTTTATGTTGGTCGGGTCGATGGCGGCTTCCTGCCGCCAGACCGCCGCCGCGGACACGTTTCTGCAGTGGCTCGCCGGCGGCGAAGGCAGCGAACCGCTGTACCGAAACATCGGTGAATTCATCGATACGAAAACCGCGCCGAGCGAATCATCCAACGATCCGTTCGAGCAATATCGGACTTGGTTGAGCAAAAAACTTTCCGACGCGAATTTCGTCCCGACGCTGCAACTGATCGGCGCCGCCGAGTACTACGCGGCGCTTGACAAGGGCGTCCGCGAATGCGTTCACGAAAACAAACCGGCCCGGCAAGCCTGCGAGGAAATCAGCGAGCGGTGGTCGCGGCTGCATCGCAAATTCGATCTGCCGGCTCAGCAACGGAATTGGCGGAGGGCTCAAGGCATTTCTTAGCCCGGCTCGCCACTCGTCGTCGCGATCCACGAGAGCAACACGCGTTTCCCGTTTGGCTACAATGAGTCTGCCGAGAATGCTCCGGCGTCCTCTGCCGTCCTTCTATTCCGACTCAACCTTGCTGCGTTTCGCGATGTCTTTGAATCAATCTTCGTTTTCGTCTCACTCCACCGTACGTGCCTTTCTAACCGGAACGTTTTGCTGCGGATTGCTGTTCGTCATGGCAGGGACGGCAGACGCACGGGAGTGGTCGTCTCCCAACGGCTACTTCCGAGTAATCGCCGACGCGATCGCATTCGATGACAAAACGGTCGTCTTGAAGAAGCCCACCGGCGAACTGGTTGCCGCGGACCTTGCCGAGCTTTGCGAAGCAGACCAGGAGTACGTGAAGTCTCGCGAAGCCAAAGAGGCGTACCAACAGTCCGTCGATCAGATGCAGACCTGGACTTCTGCCGACGGAATGAAGGTCCGCGGCCGAGTGCTCGCGTACGGAAAAAAAGATTTGGTCGTGCGAAGACAACTCGGCAAGATCATTGTCAACGACAAGCGATTCGCGGCCATGGACCCGCTGCACCAAAAGGTGACACTGAGGATTTTGTCGAAACTCGTCGGCCAGGAAATCACCAACGAGAAAGAACTCGAAGCGTGGGGCAAAACGCTGCGCGGCGACACGCGAACGTTTCCCCTCGAAGGCGTGTTGATGGAACTCGAGAGTGGTGACGAAATCGGCGTGCCGTTCTTTTTGTTCGCCAAAGAGGAACAGGAATTATTGCAGCCGGGATGGAAGGCGTGGTTGGCCAACGAGTCCGATTCCGAGGCACAGCAGCGAGAGAGTTTGATGCTGCAGACCCAAGCGATGGAGTACCAACGGGATCGAGAAAACCAAAAACAAATCGAAGCCCTCAAACTCGGCTTGCTCGCAACCGCCACCGGCGTGGTAACGATCTGGGAAGTCATTCTCGAACCGATGCAGGGCAATTACTACCGCCGAACGAGCGTCATGGTGCCAGCCCAAAACAGCCAAGCCGCCGAACAGATGGTCCTGCAAAAATATCCCGGTTTCCGAGTCGTCGGCGTCCGCCGCGCCAGCCGGTAA
>JBICHZ010000250.1:0-2580 GCA_043101355.1 Rhodopirellula sp. JB044 | reverse complement strand
CGCGATACATGGCTAGGCTCAGACACGTCGATTCATCGAATCTTAACGCATTCTAGCCGCCACGCTGGAGCGTACGGGCGACCGAAAATCAAAAGACATTCCGTGTCAAAGTCCGAATCGCATCCGAATTCAAGTGATCCATTCGCCAAGAAACCCCGCCTTTTTCGTTTCGTCGCAACCACACCTAGGCGGTCCCCACGCTCATCGGAGAGTGCGTAACGGCACACCGCGATGTCGAACCGTTGAAAGAAACGCCCAGACAAGGAGAACCATTCTACTGCACCGGAGTGCAACTTGGGCGACGCAACCCGCCTTCGCCGAACTCCGCTGCCTTGAACGCGATACGATGAGGCAGATGCGTTGAAGCAGACACCGTTCTACCTGCGATGCAGCACACAGTGCTTCGATATCTGACGTGTTTGAGTCTCGTGGGTGAATGCCCCGAGTCCTGCTCACGTAAGCCCGGCGACGTCGGCCGCATCACCCCCGATTTGTTCCAGTGAACATTTGCAGCCACCGCTGCGGGGATTTAGAGAGCCAGGGCGACTTAGGAAGCCCGAGATTCAGACCGATCGGGCCAGCAGGTGCTGTTGTGGTCGACGACATCCGAAAAGCGGCATGTTTTCCTGATCCCAGCGGTCGCGAAGCCGGTGGCTGCAATTGCTAGATATTTTCGCGCCAGCTATCTTCGGGGTGCGAGACGGAACCGGTGTGAGGGTCGAACCCCCGCTCGGCATTTCCACTCGACAATTCCGCTCGACGCTTGGCCCAATGCTGGCGACATTGGCGACGTTTGATCTTCCCGCATCGTAGTTTCTCTGTTCCAACCAGGCCAATGGCACATCTTGGCAAACTGTTTCTTGCTTTGGCCACCGTGTCGCTGCTCCATGCGCATTTCAATCTGCATCTGTTCGATCGCCCCGACACAGTCGACTCAGCAGACGGATCCACCACTCGAAAGTCACTTCGCGTCGGCCACCTGCCGGTCACGTGTCACCTGACGTGTCCGGTGACGAGTTGGGTGAGTCAGCATTCATCGGAACGTTCCGAGTTTGTATCGTGGCGATACACGAGTTGGCCGGCGATGACCGAAGACATCGACGCGGGCAATTTGGACGCCGCGTTCATTCTCGCGCCGTTGGCGATGGTGATGCAGCGACAGGGCACACCGGTAAAGATCGTGCACCTGGGACACCGCGACGGAACGGCGATCGTCGTGAAAAAGGACTCGCCGTATCAGACATTCGAAGATCTCCGGGGAAAGCGATTGGCGATCCCTCACCGATATTCGAATCAGCGGATTTTGATCGAAAAGCTGAAGGATGAGTTCCACTTTTCGAATTCGGAGATCACCCTGATCGACTATCCGCCGCCGGAAATGCCCGCGGGTCTCCGGTCGGGACAATTCGAAGCCTACATCGTTGGCGAGCCGTTCGCAGCGAAAGCGGAGGTCGACGGGTTCGGACGCGTTCTTTACTTCACCAAAGACATCTGGCCGAATTTCATTTCATGCGTCCTGGTCGTGACCGAACGATTGATCGAACGAGACCCTGACATCGTGCGTGAATTGGTGCAGGGTATCTCTGCGTCGGGAAAATGGATCGACGAAGGCGACCAACGATTGATGGCCGGGTTGGTCGAAGAGAACGGCGATGGCGCGGACGACGACCGGGCGACCGTCGTCCCCGATGGCTTCGGGCGTTCCCCGCGGATGCAGGCGGCGTTGATCGCCGCGCGGCAGGAATACTACAACCAAGACCCCGAGTTGTTGAAGTTTGTTCTGACACGGCCGATCGATCGTGTCAGTTACAGCAGCCTCGATTTGGCGGAGCAGGACTTCGCCGAAATCCAAGACTACGCTGAGCGGCTCGGGTTCTTCAGCTTTCGCCCCGTCACGAAAGACGACCCGTTCGGATTTGATGATTACTGTGACCCATCGTTCGAACGCTCGGGGACGTGGGAATTGCCGCTCGAGAGCGAGGGCGATTCGACCGCAGTTGAACCATCGTCGGATCGTGACGAGGCAATGGATTGATGCACGGACGCAAGATCTTCCTCGGCCTGGTTGGCCTTTGTTTGTTTCTGTTGGTTTGGCATCTCGTCACGCTCGGTAACGGTCGTACCGACGTGCCGGGTCCATGGTTGACGTTGGTCGGTTTGATTGAGTTGGCAACCGGCGGTGTGCTGTGGCGATACATCATTGCATCCGTCTTCCGTGTGATGTGGGGATTCACGCTGGCGGTGCTCGTCGGAGTGCCGGTGGGACTGGCGATCGGATGGTCGCATTGGTTTCGCGAATTAGTGAATCCGTTGGTTCAGGGCCTGCGTCCCATTTCCCCGATCGCGTGGTTGCCGATCGCGGTGCTGGTCTTTGGCGGAATGACGTGGTGGGAACCGAGTGATCTGTCGGCGATCTTCCTCATTTTTCTCGCATCCATCTTTCCAATCATCACCGCGGCGACGTCAGCGGTCGAAGGCATCGATGTCAAATTCCTTCGGGTAGCAACAAACTTGGAAGTCCGCGGCGCGAAAGTGCTCTTTCAAGTCATCCTTCCGGCCGCGATGCCACAGATTTTGACC
>JBICHZ010000249.1:0-10375 GCA_043101355.1 Rhodopirellula sp. JB044 | reverse complement strand
GATGCCTGTACGAGTCAAAAGGAATTTATTGATTTCTTAGCGTGGTGCACTTTGGGGGGTGTGAACCTTTAACTCAACGTCGGACCGACCCCCTATGTCAATTCCCTGCCCGAAGAGATCCCACGACTCGGTGAAGTCGGTCAATGGATGCAAGCCAATGGCGAGTCGATCTACGGCACGACATGCTCTCCGGTCGACTTCGACTTTTGGTGGGGAGCGATGACCCAAAAAGACAAAATGCTCTATCTGCATATTCTCGAATGGCCCCACGAAGGCGTCGAGTTCAACGGCGTCATCGGCAAACCTTCCAAGGCATACTTCCTCGCCGACCCGCAGCAAAAATCACTACCACTTTCATACGAAGCCGACGGTCATGTCACCAAAATGGAAGTACCCACCAAATCACTTGATCCACGAAATACCGTGATCGCAGTTGTCTACGAAAATGACATTGAGGCCGATCCCGACGCACAGGGCAAATATCACTGGTACATCAATCGCAGAACACGGCACACCGACATTCGCCAAAACCGAAGTGCGGGCCAACAAATGCTCCCCAAAGCCGTCACCGACGAGTGACGCAAGATTCAAACGCGATCCCTGAGGCTAACCCTCTGCCGCCTCCGGTTTTCCCCCCACAACGAACCAGAATAGCAATCGAGCAAGAAACGAGATCGACATGAAAAGGATTCTTGGAGCAGCATTGGCCTGCCTCCTATTCAACATTGCCGCGACGCACCGTTGCGCCGCGCAGATTGACCCAACCTGGGAATCAATGTCGCAGCACTATCAAGTCCCGGAATGGTTCCAAGACGGGAAGATCGGCGTTTGGACTCACTGGGGCGTGCCGTCGGGGATCGATGAGAATCGCCCCAACGACGGTTCACACTATGGCCGGAGAATGTACGGCCCAACCGCCTCCGAAAGCGGTGCCCAGCGAAAGATGACACAGGAACTCACGGATTTTCATACAAAACGCTACGGACAACCGTCTGAGTTTGGTTACGAGGATCTCGTGCCACTTTTCCGTGCTGAAAAGTGGGATCCGGAAGGTATCGTGAAATTCTTTAAAGACAGCGGCGCTCGGTTCGTCATGCCGGTCGCTTGTCACCACGACAACTTCGACATGTACGACTCATCTCACCCATGGAATTCCGTGGACATGGGTCCTAAACGCGATACGCTCAAAGAGTGGAAAGAGGCTGCCCAGAAACATGGATTGAAATTTGGTGTTTCGACACACCTTTATTGGTCCCCTCGATTCTTCCAAACCGCTCGCCCGTATCAAAAGCATGGGACACTGGCGTGGAAACTCTTCAACATGGATTACGCCCCCAAAGCCTACCCCAGTCAAGATAGCTGGAACCAACACTGGTACGACCGGTGTTGGGAGATCATCGAAAAATATGATCCCGACATGTTTAACAACGATGCACCATTCCCCGACGAGAAAAGAGGAAAGCGATTAGGAATCAAACTGTTTTCTTCATTCATCAACCGGGACCTAAAGGAAAACGCAGGCATACAAACAGTCGTATTTTCTTGCAAAAGCAGCAACAAGCCCAAGGATGCGTTCACTTACAACTTGGAACGGGGCAGCGCCGGCGAAATCAAACCTGAGCCTTGGATGTGGGCTACCGATCTTTCGGGCGGATGGTTTTATCGCAAAACGGCCGTCAACCACATGAGCATTCCAGTGATGATCGGCAACGCCGTCGATGCGATCAGCAAGAACGGCGTCGTCATGCTGAATGTCGCCCTTCGTGGAGACGGGACTCTTCCCGAAAACCAAGCCGCCTATCTGACGACGTTTGGAGCGTTCTTGAAAACATGCGGTGAGGGCATCTACGGCACGCGCCCGTGGAAAACCTTCGGCGAGGGACCACTGAAGATGAAAGACGGCCGGCAAGGAGAAAACAAACATCCTTTCAGCCAACGAGATATTCGCTTCACTTGCAAAGGCGACACACTCTACGCTTTTGTATTGGCCAAACCGACCGTCGCCATTACGATCGAAACGCTCGCTCAGGGCGGGCTGTACGAGGAAGAGATCGGCACGATCGAGATGCTCGGCACCGATGAGGTGTTGACGTGGAATCGGACCGCCGAAGCGCTCACTATCGAGCTACCCGAAACACTGCCGGGAGATCCTGTCATCGGGCTTCGCATCCGCCCCGCTGGCCTTGCCGTCGAAACGACGGAGACGATTCATGGAACGAGCACGGCAGCAACCGGTCCGGCACACTACCCGGAGTTCAGTTGGGACACGATTCCGCTGTACATGCACATGCGCAAATCCGCCAAGTTCAGCCGCGAAGAAATCGAGTACTTGGCCGGCTTCCCCGTGATCACGTTAGAAAAAACCACGGGGAGTAAAACGTACGGGTCTTCCGAGCAGGGTTCGCTCGAGGCAGCCAAGGCCATTAAGAAGATTAACCCCAATGCGAAGGTACTGTACTATCGCAATGTCATGTGCAACTACAGTACGTACCAAGTGAATGACGGATTGAATCAGATCCCGGGTGCCTTTCTGGTCGCACGAAACGGCAAGACAAAACTGCATCGCGGTGTCCGAGAAATCTACGACCTCTCCAATCCGGTTTTGCGCCGATGGTGGGTCGATCACTGCGTCGAAATGACCGAACACGAAGCGATTGACGGCATCTTTTTGGACGGCAACATCAAGGCGTTGGAACCGGCATTCTTGAAAGAAGAGATCGGGGTTGCAAAGAAACAAGCAGTCACCGACGGCTACGCCACCATGATGCAAGATCTTCGAAACCAAACTCCGTCTGGCAAACTCTTAATCGCGAACATCATTCGAGCGAGACTGCCTCACTCCGGCTTGGACTACCTGCAGTACTTTGACGGATCTTATCTGGAAGGCATCGAGAGCCAAGCAAATGGCTTATCACGAATCGAGTACTTAGCTAAAGGCATCGAGGCAACGCAACGAGCTGCTCGAGACGGAAAGATTATCTGCATGTCGATGGGGCTGGGGCGAGACGCGACAAAGGGCCTTCGGATCGACGACACTCGCCAAAGATTACAACCGGGTGAAAACACCCGACCGAGGCTAGAGTACTGTTTGGCCCTTTTCCTAGTCTGTGCCGAAAAGTACAGCTACGTTTACCCACACGACGGCTACAGCGTAAACAACAACGACAGTTCGGTGTGGTTGCAACGTTTTGCTGAATACGACAAACCACTGGGACCGCCCAAAGGGCCTGCAGTCAAAAACGGCAACGTTTACACGCGTGAGTTCACCCACGCCTCCGTCACGCTCGACATCGAAAACGAAACGGCAAACCTCGTGTGGAAGTAGTCGACCGCGTGCCGGCGGAACGGAGGCGGCGGGTAACCATTCCGCTGGAACAGGGCGTGCTGGAACAGGAAAGAGCAATCGCCATCTGCAGAATCGCGCGATCTGCAAACCCAGGCGATTCTTTCGGGTTGCGTGTCTCGAGCGAGACGCATGACCGTACCGAACCACTAGTCGCACTGAACTTCCGTCGAGCGATTCAAATGTGGGTCGACGGCGTTCGACATCTCACCGCAGCTCGCGTGAACTCGAGAGTGTTCATCCAGCCGTTCAAAACACTTGCGGCCTGACGAAACACGCTGTTTTTCGATTTCCTGCGGCAAATGCGAACGATCGATGGAGCGTATCGTCGAGGGGCAAATCGAGATATGGAAAAGTCTGATCGCGAACAACATGACCACTTTCTTCGACTCTTTATGGAGCACGAGGAGATGCTACGGCTATTCGTCCGTTCGCTTCTCTTCAACATGGAAGAGTCGCGAGAAGTGATGCAAGAAGTGGCCGTCGTCTTATGGCGAAAGTTTGATAGTTCGTTGGACAGTGACTCCTTTCGAAGATGGGCGTTCGGCGTTGCCAGGATGGAAGCGTTGGCTTTCCGGAGAGATCGTGCGCGGGATCGTCATCTGTTCGGAGACGATGTCGCGGAACTGCTCGGTTGTACCGTCCAGGATGAAGCCGACAGGCTCGACCACGAACGCAACGCGTTGGAAACATGCGTGCGGAAACTGCGCCCCGACCAAAGAGAGCTTTTGCAATCGGCCTACCAACCGGGCGCAAAACTCAAAGACCTCGCCAAAACACTCGGCTGGACATCAATGACTCTTTACAAAAAACTCCACCGCATTCGTTTGCAATTGATGGAATGCGCCAAACGCGAACTCGCGGCCGAGGATTACTCGTGAACGACCAACACGCTCGACTCGAACTGATTCGGCGATGCCTAGATGGTGAGGCAACCAATGAGGAAATCGCTCGATTGGAAGAACTGCTCCGGTTTGCCCCTGAGGTTCGCTTGGAATACCTGCGCTACCTGAACGTTGATTCGGTGCTCGCCGCTTTGCCAAACAAACGCGAGTCGGTTGCGGAGTGTCGTGTTCGCGGCGCGACGCAATTGCCACCATACGAATCAAGATGGCCGCGTTTTCTCGGGCCGGCCGGTTGGTTGACCGCTGCGGCAATGCTGTTGTTTTCGTCGGTGTTAACGCTCCAGTCGATCGACCGCGAACAGAACAACACGCGGTCTCAAAGGACACGGGGGATCATCGCCAAGCCGACCGCGGTCAAGGACACAGGCGTTGCTGTCTTGACCCGTACCGCCGGCCTTCAAGGCGCCGCATCGACCAATTGGCAAATTGGGGAAACCATCCCGCCGGGGTTAATGAAGTGGGGCTCGGGTCTGTTGCAGTTGGAGTTCTATGGTGGCGCGACCATGGTCGCAGAAGGCCCTGCGGAAATCGAAATTCTCGACGAGTCTCGCGTCGTCTGCAGAGCGGGACGGCTTCGCGCACGCGTTCCCGAGCCCGCGAGAGGCTTTGCTGTTCTTGCTCCAAACGTTGAGTTGGTCGATCTCGGAACAGACTTCGGGCTTGATATCTTGGACGACGGCTCGGTGGAAGTACATGTGTTTGACGGGGCGGTCGAACTCTTTGCTGTTGAATCGAATCGCGACCTGACCACACGCGTTCAACTCAACGCGGGCGACGCGGTCTCCGTCGGTCGGGACGGGATATCGAAACCGATCGGCTCCCGCAATGCCGACTTCGTCTCACCGAGCCGGCTCAACCGGATGTTTGCTTTTCAACAACAGCAGACGCATCGCGATTGGCGAACTTTTCGTGACTCATTGCGAGACGACCCGCGCGTCGTCGCGTACTTCCCTTTCGACCGAAACTCCTCGGATGATCGTGTCCTGACCGGCTATGGCAGCAACGGCACTGTCATCGAGGGAGCGATTGTCGGATGCGAATGGACACAGGGCCGATGGGCGAGCAAGTCTTCACTTCAGTTTAAAAGGCCCGGTGATCGCGTGCGACTTAACGTGCCGGGCGAGTTCGAGTCAATGACCTATTCGACGTGGGTGCGAGTGGACGGGCTCGACCGATTGCATAGCTCGCTGATGCTGACTGACGGGTTCCGAGAAAACGCCCCTCACTGGCAGATTCGCCGCGACGGGAATCTTGTTCTCGGTGTGCAGCATCCCGGCAACCACGGGATCAACTACCAAGCCAAATCGGTCTTCAACGCCTTCCGACTCGGCCAGTGGACACACTTGGCGACGGTCTACGACTCGGACCGATCGCTCGTGACGCACTATGTTAATGGAGAACTCGCTAAGAGACATCGCCTGAGATCGTTTGCTGGCGGTCTTCTTGAGATCGGCAACGCCACGATCGGAAACTGGAGCGAACCGGAACCACACCATGCGCCAGGAATCCGCAATCTCAATGGATGCATGGACGAACTGATCGTCTTCAGCGAAGCTCTTTCTGGCGAAGAGGTGCGGCGCATTCACGAGGTTGGACGACCATGAGAATCCGTCTACGAGAGTTTCCGATGACGATGTTGCATTCAACATTCGCTGCGGTTTTGCTGGTCGGCTCGGTTGTGAATACTCTTTTGCCAGGCCATGCGAAAGCGGAGGAGTTTGTGACAACCGACAGGCTGTCGCTCGAGGAAGTGAAGGCAGCGGGAAGGCGGACGTCCAACCTTCGCAAACCGCTCCCAAATAAGACCACTTTCGAAACGCCGCAACCTGACCTGGATGCGTTTCGCGCCGAGATCGAACCCGCATTTCGCGATGCCTGCTACGGCTGTCACGGACCTGATGTCGCCGAAGCTGACATGCGGGTCGACACGCTGGATCCCGACCTTCTGCACGGAGAGGATGTCAGTTGGTGGCTGGAGGTTTCGTCGGCTATTAGCAACGGCGAGATGCCTCCCGAGGATGCCGCTGATCTGCCTGACGAAGATCGCGAAAGGATCATCGAGTGGCTCTCTACAGAACTTCAAAAGGCTTCGCAGGTGCGACGGTCGCAGCAGGGAGTTTCGTCTTTTCGTCGATTAACGCGATATGAATACAACTACGCGTTACAGGATTTGCTCGGGATCAAACTCGATATCACAAAAGATCTGCCTCCCGATCCCATCTCTCCGGACGGATTCACGAACAGCGCCGACATGCTGCAGATAACCGGCAAGCAGTACGCGCAGTACCTGGAAGTCAATCGGCGTGCTCTGAATCGGGTTACAGTCAGCGGTGAGCGTCCTGAAGTATTGCATTGGGGCGTTTCGGCGGAGCAGGCGTCAGCGAACCAGTTTGCTGAACTCGAAACGACGAATAAGCAATCGGCACGGGGAGGTGTCCAGAGACGCGGTGGAGGCGAAAACGACACCGCGCGTGTCAGGCGCGCCTTCTACAAAAACACCCGAACCGGCCAATCGGTTCCTGCGACCTGGTCTTACGCCCGTGCCGAGCATGCGTGGTCACCGACAACGTCGCGCCCTGAAGTGCCTGATCGTTCCGACTTCATCGCAGTGCTGCCACCAAGGCAACGGTTGGTCGTCGAACTTGGAAACCGCATACCCGACAAAGGAATGATGCGAATTCGTATACGTGCGTCGCGAGCATCAAAAAACGAAGCCCCCGCTCCCAAACTCGCTCTCGAATTTGGATGGCAAGGAGACAGCGACCAACGAGCTTCGTTCCGAATCAGCACGCGTGACACCGTTGTCGACGCCACTCCCGATCAGCCGATGTTCTATCAATGGGACATCCCTTTGAGCGATATAAACCCTCGCAACCCAGCTCGCAAAAGGGTCGAACTCGGCGCGGTCGGCGAAACAAACCCTTCCGAGTACATCCGACTGTTGAACACGTCGTCTGCCCCATCCGCAGACATTCATTTTGACTATGTCGAGGTGTCGGCCCCTGTTTATGACAAGTGGCCACCGGAAACACATTCGGCAATCTTCATTGAAAGCGAAAACCGGAATAATGAAGAAAACTACGCGAGAGAAATCGTGTCTCGCTTCATGCGTCGAGCTTGGCGCCGCAGCGTGACCGAGTCGGAAGTGGATCGGCAGATGGAACTATTCGCTCGCGTGCGGCCGATCTGCATCCACTTCGAGCAAGCCGTAGTCGAAACGCTCTCTGCGGTGTTGTCCTCTCCACGCTTTTTGTATCTCGTGTCGTCTGATCAAGCGTCTTCGGGTGCATTGCACACGGTGAATGATTTCGAACTGGCGACACGTCTTTCCATCTTCCTTTGGTGCAGCACCCCAGACGATGAACTGCTCGACCTCGCAGCGGAAGGTCTGCTGCGCCGTCCGGACCACCTCGCCTATCAGACACGGCGCATGCTTGCCGATCCTCGACATAAGCGTTTCTCAAAACACTTCGTGCAGCAATGGTTGAACATGGCACCGCTCGAGTTTGTGAGAATCGATAGGCGAGCGTATCCAGAGTACGACGACGACTTGATGCAATCGATGCGTCAGGAGCCGATCGCGTTTTTCGAGGAGATGCTGCAAAACGACAGGAGCGTGATGGATTTCCTTCACACCGACTACGCAGTTATCAACGCACGTCTCGCTGAGCACTATGGAATCCAAGGTGTCCGCGGCAGTGAATTCCGAAAAGTGTCTCTCGATTCGGACACCAATCGTGGTGGGCTACTGACGCTGGCTGGATTGCTTGCGATGAATTCGGACGGCAAGGATTCGCATCCGCTTAAACGAGGCGTTTGGTTGTTGGAGAGTGTCTTGAACGACCCGCCACCACCGCCACCGCCCGCTGTTCCTGAGATCGACCTAGCCGATCCAAACATAGCGAAGATGACGCCCAAGCAGCAGATGGAAGACCATCGCAACCACGCGGCTTGCATGTCATGCCACATCAAGATCGATCCTTGGGGCATCGCCTTCGAAAACTACGACGCCCTCGGAACCTGGCGTACGCAACGCCTTGGAAAAAATATCGATGCGGTGGGCCTGTTGTACAACGAACATGAACTTGACGGCGTCGACGGAGTCAAACGCTTCCTGCTCGCAAACCGCCAAGACCAATTCGCACGAGCCCTCGTTCACAAAATGATGACCTACGCGCTAGGTCGTCCGCTGAGTTTCGGCGATCGAACGGAAGTGGAACGCATCGCGGCAGAGCTTCGTCGAAACGGCGACGGCCTCCAAACACTGGTTCACTTGATTGTCGAAAGCGACCTGTTTCAGAAGCTTTAAGCACATGGATCTAGAATGAATTTTGATACTCTTGATCGTCGACGTTTTCTTCGTGGAGCCAGCGGATTCGCTCTGGCCCTTCCTGCTTTCGAAACCTTTTCGCGAGTCACCTCTGCCGCGGGGGCGGGCAGCACAAAACCCCGCACGCCTGTTCGGCGGCTCGCCTGTTTCTATCTTCCCAACGGCGTCCCTATGCCGCTCCAAAAGGACCCGGCGTACCAAGATTGGTCGTGGTTTCCACACGGCGAGGGAACCGATTTCCAGTTCACCAAATGCCTCGACCCGCTAGAACCACTGCGCGACGATTTGACGGTGCTTTCGGGGCTATCGCACCCCGCGTCACGAAACAACCACGGCCATCACAACGCGGACCAATTCCTCACCGGAGCATCAATTGGCGGCCGTGGCGCCTACCGCAACTCCGTTTCACTCGACCAAGTTTATGCGGCGCATGTTGCCGAGCAAACACGCTTCTCTTCTCTGGTCATGTCGACCGATGGAGGCACTGGACCGCAGCGGAAAACGCACACGATTTCGTTCAATGCGGAAGGTCGCCCCATCCCGGCCGAGAACAAACCCAAACGGATCTTCGACATGTTGTTCGTCAAGAAGAACGAAGATGCCGCGCGTCGGTTGGCACTCAGCAAGAGCGTGCTGGATCATTTAATGGAGGACGCGAATTCTTTGCGACGCCAGCTTTCCAGTCAGGATCAGCAAACCTTCGATGAGTTTCTTGGTTCGGTGCGAGATACCGAAATCAGCGTCGCGAAGTCAGCACGATGGGTTCACCTTCCACTTCCAACCGTCGACGTCGACCACCTCAACCTAGAAATCACTCCGGAGAATCCACGAGAATATGTACGGACGATGTACGAGCTAATCTACCTGGCTTTTAAAACCGATTCGACACGAGTGGCTACCTATCAACTTGGCAAGGAAGTGAGCAAAGGGATCAGCGACTATCTCGCGCGGGCCGTCGGACTTCGTATGACGCACCGCCTCTCGCATGAAACCAAAAAGCCGGACGGTTGGAAAAACTTCGGCACCTTCTGTCGATTCATCAGTGAAGAATTCGGTCGTTTCGCCGGCCGGTTGAAGGCAACCCCGGAACCCGACGGCGAAGGAAACATGCTCGACAACACACTACTGCTGTTCGGATCCGCATCCAGTGCCTTTCACCTTTCGCGAAACTACCCACTGATTCTGGCAGGCGGCAAATCCATGGGGCTGAAACATGGGCAATACCTCAATTACGCCGGTGCCAATGCCTACCGCGGAGGATGGATCAAAGGGCAACCCGAACCATACAAGATGCGGCCACCGCACAACGACCTGCCCTTGTCGAATCTGTTCGTCACGATGCTGCAAAGATTAGGCGTGGAAACGGAAACGTTTGCCGACAACACCGGCACAATCTCCGATGTTTAATCCCGATCGCAAATCCTGCTCCGGACGCCGAATTCCCATACAACAAGACGCTCTCAAACCAGAAAATGACCGCAATTTCATTGATACGGACTGCCGTTTGGATCTGCGCGTTCTCCACACCGGCATTGGCAGGAATCGTGGAAGGAGAGAAAAACTCAGACGGAAGTTTGAAGAAATGGCATCGCATCGAAGTCGTATTTGACGGTCCTTCCGCTGATGAATCTCCCAACACGTTCAGAAACTACCGTCTGGACGTGACCTTCATCTCACCGAGCGGCATGACACACAACGTCCCGGGATTTTTCGACGCAGATGGCGATGCCGCCAACACGTCGGCGACCTGCGGAAATAGATGGAAGGCACGCTTCGCTGCTGGAGAAGAAGGCGTGT
>JBICHZ010000248.1:0-12407 GCA_043101355.1 Rhodopirellula sp. JB044 | reverse complement strand
GAGAACCACATGCGCCGTCACTTCTCTTGTATGGTGCCACCCACAAACCATGCACGCTTCTCCTAGAGGGTGCCAGCCACAAACCATTCACGATCATCCCGGAAACGCGCCGGCTTCTCTCAGATAATGCCACCCACAATCCAAGCAAGTCGATATAAGCAGGCAAGTCCAGATCAGCGAGCCGGTTCTGCACGCTGCTCGGTTCCGCTCACCGGGTGGGGACTCCGCTTTTAGGCAGTGCTTCCAACAATCATGTGCTTTGAGCAGTAGCCGCCGCTATGCGATCAAATTGCTTTGAGGCTTGGGAAGGCCAATTCATCACGAGCGTGTTGCGGGCTTCTGCAGTAGCCGTCGGAAGCCACAAGTGATTTGGCGTCGCAGGCCCAGAATGCTGGTGTGGTCCGTGTCGCAGGTTGCCTATTTGACCGTTCTGATTGTCGGAAGTTTTGGCGGCTAAGAGGTGAAGCACGCTTTGCCGATGGCTTGGCCTCGGTAGTGGTGGCGGTTGCTCCGTTCGGCGTGCTCACGCATGGATTCTGGGCGCCCGACGCATGCGCTCTTGCCAAAGTACTTCTGCCAGTCCCACACCAGGTCACGCCACATTGCTGCGTCGATCCCGACATCGGCCAGTGTTTTGGCGATCGCTTTGGGAATGTCCTGCACCGCCGTTGCACCGGCCCCGGTTCGCTGAGCGGTCCAGTCCAACAGGCGTTTGTACTGGCTCAAAGTCAGATGCAAAAAGCCTTTGTCGCTGCTGCGTAAACCGTCGGTGTGAACTTGGGGGTGGGCTGCTAGTGCGTCAGCTTGCAATCGCAGAGGGCTCAGCCAGCCGTCGCGTCGAATACGTCGTCCGGTTGGATGTTTGCGTTTTGCTTTGCGTTCTTCGCGAAGTGTTTCCACCGGGGTATCGCGGATCTTGCGTGCGGCTTCTTCGGTAGGGATCGGCTTCAGGTCAAACGCTGCCGAAGGGATCTTTTCTCCATTGCTGCCTTCGATACGGTCGTAGGCACTCGTGTGAACACTTTCCTCCGGCGATTCCGCGATTGCCGCCCTGACCGGATTGAGATCGACGTACATGCTGCACGCCAGCAAACCAGCTTCGTCGACGATCCGCTGGGCCTTGAAGCGACCCTCCCAAAAGCGGCCCGTGCATTCGTCTTCTTTATTCGCCATCCGAGCAATTGGTTCCGCCAGTGCTCGCATGAACCAGGAGATGTCCGATAGACGCCGCCGGACTTCGGCGAGTCGTTCTTTGTTCCGGACCAGCGTTTTGACGTCGTTCTCCGTCGGTTCGGCCAGGTGTTCTTCGAGTCGACGCCCGGGAAACACCCTCAGCCAACGGATTGCGACCTCTTCGTCGGACCACTCTGCACAGACATCCGGGCGGTTGCGAAGGATCTGGTGCATGTGATTGCTCATCACCACATAGGAGAGCACATCGACGGCAAAAACCGATGCCAGAGCCTCCATCCGCCTGCGAATCCATTCCTTACGAAATGAATAGTCTTTTCCCGACGCCTGGTCGATTCCCGCCAAGAATGCCCTGCGCACACATCGCTGCACGACATGGACGATACAAACTTCGCCAGAATCAAACTGTTCACACCGCTGAGGCCGAGGCATGCCAAATCTCCGAGTAGGTCACGAACAAACATCCTACGCCGAGACCACCCTCCCGTCAAGGAATCGTGGGTGGCACCATACGGAAAAGGTAGGGCACTCAACGATGCAACGACGCTTGCCGGCGTACGGATACCCGTTTCCAATAATCGGCAGGATCTTGGGCTGATCGCTCCGCAGAAAGAAACACTGAATGTCCGACGGCAATGCCACTCGCCTCGTCGGGCGAACCGTCTGCGAGAGATTTCCGTGTGCTGTGCTGCGTGGGCCTTTCGAGAGTCATTCTGGCGTGACCAGGTTGATTGCGCCGAGTTCGATGTATCCTGCTTTATTGACGACATCATTTCGCACTGCAAGTTCGACAGTGCGATCACTTTCGGGCGCATGGAGCTTTGTCGACAGTTTGTAGCGGCCTGGCGGCAGTTCTTTGGGCAAATCAATGCGGTATTCTTCCTGCCAAGCTTCCGGTCGTGTCGACTCGGGCATCCAACGTTGGTTGTTGGCATCGATAATCGTGCGGTGTACGCCATACTCGCCTTCTAACAGGAAGTGCATTTGGTAGGGTTTGTATGCGGGTGCGACCCCTTTGTTGATCCAACTCACTTGTACTGTGCACGTTTGCCCGAGGTGAGCCTGACTCGGAAAAGATGCCGTTTTAGGGAAGTACCAATAGCCGCAATGATTAAGTAGCCGATTCGAGATTGCAATGTTGCCCTCGCGACCCCACCAATGACGCGCATGGCCGTGATATCCGATGTATGTAGCATGAAGAGTACGGATTGCCCCAAGTAAGAATTCTGGGCCTTCCATTCCCGCCTTCTCAACCAGTCCGGTTCCATCTTCACCTGTCCAATACTTATTCCGCAGGATGTATCTCATGTGACCAGTTTCCAAAACTGTGGGCTTGTGAGGAAAGACATCATTGAAGAAGTCCGGGCGTGACACACTGAAGGTCTGGGGACGCCACTTTAGTGATTCGACTAAAATGCTGTCGTCACGATACGAGATACCGTTTTTCAAGATGTATTCGTGTAGCGTTGCGATTTGTTTTTCCGATCGCAAGTCATAGACGTAATCGTCTGTTACCGTGAGTTGAGAATGTTTGAAGTGCTTCAGGTGCAGGTCGATATGTGCTTTTCGAGTGTCCAGCGTAGGATGCGTTCGGCTGCCGCGTCCTAGATGCCCCTCACCCCAATCGCCGATACTTCCGATGTCGATGTAGCGGACCCAGGGCTTCCCGTCGTACCGAGAAGCAAAAGCTTCCAAAAAGCGATCTAGTTTTTCGAGGAAGATCGGGTCGCCGAAATCAGGTTCCCATGCACCCGACTGCGGTGACGCAAGCTTGCCCGATTCATAAAAGCCGCCCCGCGCGCCAGCTTGCATGACCCATTGCGGCGTGGCAAACCTTTGATATGCATTCTCAGTGCTTGATTCTTTACAGGAGATGCGGAAGGCGATCCCCAATCCTTTCTCGGTCCAGTGCTGAATCACGCTGTCGATCACTTCCCAATGAAATTCGCCTTCACGAGGTTCGAGATAGGACCAGGCCAATCGCAGGTATAGGTGGTCCATCCCTGTAATTTGTGTGATTTCCTCATCGCGGTTGGCGAGGTAACTCGTAATCCGGTTGTCATAGTAGTGGTGGTACCACCCCTTGTCGGGGTTCGCCAAAGGTCGGTGCGAATCCCAATATTGCGAGAGGTCAACCGAATGAGTTTCTGCGCAGACAGATGTCGCGTGAATGATTCGTGACACGATGAACGCGACGAATAGCATGCGTTTTACTGGTGGGATGATCACAGGTATTGTTTCCGTTTGTCCTTTTAAGACGTGGCCATTTGCCGACTCGCTCGGGTTTGTGAATCTTCGCGAGAAAAGATTCGAAATGCCATTAGCACTCGCGGCGAGATGCGCAGGAGCGTAGCCGAGAACGATTAAAGAGAAAGACGCCTCGATCTTCTGTAACGAAGGATCGAGGCGTAGATCGATGCAATTGGTGTGTGACAGACTAAATTTGTTCGTCAATAATTTCTTTCGCAGCTCGCGTTCCGAGCGATCCCCACAGTCCGTACGGACTTTCTTGACCCGGGTTAGCAGGCCCGGAAGTCTGGTCGCCTGCTTCGATAGAATCAGTAATGAACTTCACCGCCCCGTCACCCATCAAGACGTGGCAACCGCCTTGGTGGCGGCTACCCGCAGTGGACAGGCCCTGCGCGTTATCGCCGCCATCGCGTGCGTGACAGCTCGGGCGGTTTGGGGGGATTACTGTGTGAAAGCAGGCATACATCATCCGACCGTCGGCCCAAAAGTAGCCTCGCTGATATCCGTTGCGCCAGTAATCCTTGAGGGTTGTGGGACGATCTGTCTCAATAGAGTCTTGCACACAGCGACTTGGATTGTTGAGCTGGTCAAAGCTCCAGTGTTGCCGAAAGTTTGCCCTTGCTTCGCGGTTTCCGAGACTGGTCGCAATCTCACCGGCAGCGATCGTGTTTGACAGCCCATCGAGGACGTCGCGGAATTGAATTTTGTGTCGATTCCAAAACATTCCGCGATTGGTTGATCGAACATAGCCCGCCACACCTGGTACATCTGAGGTGGTGACATTGCCAATATTCTGTTGCCCGCCGTTGTTACTGCTCGTAGCGTCGACGGGAACCGGATCAGCATCATAAAAGCCGGATCCGTTGCGGCCTCCTGAATGGCTAAGTCGCCAATCGTCACCGATGCAAACAGCGTAGTTCGTGCGGCCGAGCGCGGGCAGTCCCGTGCCAGGATCGCTAGGACAACGGAACGTAGGGATCTCTGTTGCCCACGGTCCAAAGGCACCGAATTTCGGTTGTGGTCCCATTGACGGATATCGATCGCCGTCGGAATCGACGCCACTGAAAATTTGTTCCCAAATCGCCTGTTGCTCAACGAATGGCGTTAGGGAGACAAGGTAGCTGAGCCGGTGGTAATTGGACAACCAACTATTCGTTCCCCCATTTTTTTGGACCCAGCCGGTCATGTTGGTTGGAAGTTGGTTGAATGCAGAATGATAGTTGTGCATCCCCAAGCCGATCTGCTTGAAATTGTTGCTGCAACTCATACGTCGAGCTGCTTCACGGGCGGCTTGAACTGCTGGCAGAAGCAATCCGACGAGGACGCCGATAATCGCGATAACGACTAAGAGCTCCACTAAGGTAAAGCCATTGGATGGATGTCGAGGACTTTTCATAAACAACGCCTTTTAAAGACACGGGGACTGATAAAAAAATGTCGATTGAGAATTTGTCTCAACTGACGCTAACAGATCTATTGATTCTTGCTGAGCTGTTCCATTTCCGCTTTCGCGCGGTTGTATTCTTCTTCCGACTTTGCATTCGCCATTGCCTGTTGGGCGCGGTCGTATGCAACCCAGTCCTCTTTGCTCATCTTTTCGCTGACAACGTTAGTGTTGCTGCGTCCGCCGCAACCCACCGCTGCCGAAACGACGATAGATAGGAGTGCGAAGAGAAAACAGGATCGTAGGCTCGTACTTATCATTCTCGAGTTTCCTTCTGGCAAAACGGATTGGACGGCCTTGCAAAGCAGGCTGTCACTTCTTTAAACGGATGGAGGATTGCCGATGTGCCAGCGTGATTACTGATCCGGCGAGTTGGGCGATCGCGGTTATCGCCATAACCTTCCGGTTTCCGAAAAGGTTGTTAGCACGCGCAGATCCCCTTTAAGGGTGCGACAATATTGTCTTGTTCGCCCTTGCAGTAAGTTGTTGTACGGAGGTACCCAGACTTACCTAGTATTTCTTCATTTTTTGGTTCTTCACCAAGAAATGTTTTGGCAGTTTGTAGGCGATTGGACGGCAAGAGCTGCGTGCAGTCGGGAGGATGCAACGGCACATCGTTGCCGACGAATTGGCGAGAAGAATCGACGGGGGCTCGGCCAAAAGGACGAGTGCTGACGACGATTGTCTATTGGCTGGCAAACGTTTTCGGGATTGTCACAGCCGCGCTCAACGTAAAGTGAGCAAGATTCCAGTTCGGCGGTTAGTTAAGTATCTCCGCCTTGCGGTTTGCTTCGACTCGCCGCGCTGGTGAGGGTAGGCCTCGGAAAGAGGTCAGTTTGTAGGGGTGACCGACTGCCACGTTTTCCCGATCCGGATTTCATCGAATTGGTAGCGTCCGCCACCGCTGGTATGGATTCGGATGCGATCGAGGATAGCGTTGTCGTGCGTGGCGGGGGTTCTGCAGTTCCAAACCATAGGTTCGGTTGCCGGTACCGTTTCATCGTCGCCATAGACTCGCAGCATCACTTGATCGGGTTGCTCGATGCCGGCAACGATCTTTGCAACGTAGAAGTAGACTTTACCGCTCGTCATTCGAGGAGGAACCATTTCGATGGCATGTGGCACGTGAGAAACAGTGATGTAGCGGTCCGAAGTCATTCCGAAATGAATTTTGGGGCTAGTTCTAGTGTACGTTTCGGAATGGAGCGCGAAGCTACCGAGTTGCGAGCCTTCGGCACTGAGATGCGTGCGACGCAGCATGAAGCTAATGTAGTAGACGCCATCGGTATCGAGTCGAATTGGTGTTTGCAGTGTTCGGCAGCACACCCCATCGCGAGTAATTTCGAGCATCCCTTTCTTCGTCACGGCGTCAATCGATTCAGATTGAAGCGATTGAGCGGATAGGACGCGTCCTGACGATTTGTTCGGATTGTTGAGATCTCCGCGCCAGGGAGTGGAAAATCCTTTGCCTCCATCGGCATTCCCAAGAATACCTGTTTCGTATTGAAACGGCTCGTAGGCAAGAAGTTCGTCCTGGGGCTCCATCGTTGGGAGCAGAGAATGTGGGATGGTGCGGACGAACTTATCTTCTCGGGGGCGGATGACTTTGATTCCGGAGCGGTCGAGTATCCGTGCTTGCCCGTTCGACAACTGTTGCTCAGTAAAGGACCCTTTCCCCTCTCCATTCGGTTCAATCCGAACCTCCCCGGAGAACACGTGTACTTCGGTGGTTCCATCTTCTCTTACCTCGGTGCCGTACTCCGTTCCGACGTCATACAGAACGGAATTTGGGGTTTGCAGTGAAAATTCCTCAGCCGCTTCGTCACCATGTAAAACGATTTTTCCGTGCTGCAAAAGCGCACTGGAAACGGAGTGAATCGTAAGGTCCGACGGTCCTTCCATCACAATCCGAACGCCAGAATCGAACCCAAATTCGGCAACGCCTTGTTTAAGCACTAGTCTGCGGGAAAGAAGTCGTTGCCCGTCGAAGGCAGGACGTTCGTCGCCTATCCACTCGCAGTCGACAGACTTCAATAATGTGGCGAAATACGCGGTCTCATCGGAAAGGACCGTTACCAACGAGTCGGAACTCTCGTTTCGATACGACGTCCAGGCGGTTTGGAGGCAGAACGTCGCGAGAATGGTCGCAGCAATGGTCGCTATATGTTTTCCGACGTTAGACGCAATGATGGGAGTTGTGGGGGCTTCGGTTCGATGATCTTCGACAACCGAATTGAGTTCGTCCCTGAGTTGGCGGAGCGGCTCTAGGTGGCGATGTTGTTCCTCGAGCGCAGCGAGTTCGAGGTGCACATCGGTGTAGTCGTAGTAGAGCTTTCGAGCCTCACTGTCGACGATCAAAAGCTCTTCGAGAGTACGCATCTGTTCAGGCGAGATGCTTTCGTTCGCGAGTGCACCGAACAGCTCGTATAGTTGGTCTTGGTTCTTCGGGCGATTCATTGGTCGGCTCCCGAGAGTTGCATTTTTTTGTCAACGCAGTGAACCAGGCCACGGCGAATGATGTTGAGCCGGTTGTAGATGGTTTGGACGGCACGGCCGAGTTCTTCGGCAACTTCCTTGATCGAGCATTCGGTGTCGTAGGCCCGAGCGATCAATTCACGGTCGACCCGAAGTAGGCTCTTGATGCATTGGTCCAATGCGGTCAGGCGGTCGTCGTTTCCTTGACGCATGTGCGCTCTTTCGCTTGCAATTACTTGAAGCAGTTCATCGTTGAAACACAGACGGCTGCGCGCGGCGGTTCGTCGAAAATTCTTGACCTTGAAAAAAGCGATACCGCAAGCCCAGGCAAAAAAGTCTCGCTGGCGATCGAATTCATCGAACTTTTCCCACAACGTCAAGCTTGTCGATTGGAACACGTCGTCCGCATCGGCTCGATTCGGCAACAACGTGTAAATGTAAGCATAGATTCGTTGGTTCTCGCGGGCAAACAGCGCGACGAAGTCCCCACGAGGGACTGCTGATCGGCAATCGTTGGTTGAGTTTGGCGAGTCCATGTCGATTGTGTGAAGGGTGTGTTGCGTATGTCGGCACCAGCTAATTGTACGGTGGATTCACGATTTACCGGTCTTTTCCGAAGATAACCACGATTTGATCGAGGTTGTTATGGACGCCAAGTTTTTTCTGCGACATCGCACGATCAAGATCGGCGAGTTGGCAACATTCCGCCTACAGCCCATGGTGATCGTGTAAGATGCGTCCTGGTACGCAGTGATTGGTCTGCGTGAATCTTTTGCTTTGCTGCGTTGTGAGTCATGGGGCTTTTGTGTGATGTCTACATGTTACGTTTCGAGGGTTTTACCACTGCCTTCGATGGTTTTGGTTTTCCTCTGGATGCATTCAGCTTCCTATGTGGGAGCGGACGAGCCGACACCGGGATACAACACGAAGATCCCGGAAAAGATCATGACGCCCAGTGAAGTGGATACGTCGATCGGGAAGCTGAGCTTTTTCGACGGGATGCCCGACGAACCAACCGTCGACAAACTTTACGACAACCTAACGGTGATGCGTGGAGTCGAAGCGTTTCTCAATGGCATCCCGGCGACCTCGATTGAAGGGCTTCGGGAAGGGCATGTTGAACTCGGTATCGAACATTCCAACGAAGTGTTGCTGTTTGATCACCTGGCTGATTCCAATCCGCTGTTTCTGACCGCGAACACCGATACCGTTTATTGCTCGGCCTTCCTGCATCTCGACCAAGACGGACCGACCGTCGTTGAAATCCCGGCCAAGTGCGGACCGGGAACCGTTAATGACGCCTATTTTCGGTTCGTGATCGATATGGGAGTGCCCGGACCTGACGGCGGGAAAGGGGGCAAGTATTTGATTCTGCCTCCCGATTTTGAAGGCGATTGGGATGGGCCCATCGGCGGCAAAGAATCCGAGATCGACGGAGAGACGTACTTCGTTGTGAAGTCGCCGAGCTATGTCAATTGGGTGATCCTGCGAGGGTTCTTGGTTGATGGCAGGACCGATTTTTCGGAGGCGATGTTTCGCAACGGTTTCAAAGTCTACCCGTTTGCTAAACGAAACAATCCACCCGAGATGCGTTTCGTGAGTGCGTCGAGGAAGTCCTTCAACACGATCCACGCAAACAACTTTGAGTTCTACGAAGAATTGAATCGTGTGATCGATCGCGAGCCTATCGGGTTGTTCGATCCGGAGATGCGTGGGCTGTTCGCTTCGATCGGTATCGTGAAGGGAAAACCTTTTGATCCCGATGACCGGACGAAGCGATTGTTGGTCGATGCCGTGGCGATCGGAAACGCGACCGCGAGGGCTCTCGTTTTTCGTCCACGAATGGATGGCGTGTCAATCTATCCTGACTCGGATAGCCAGTGGATGACCGCGTTCGTCGGTGGCGATTATCAATGGCTGCGAGACAAAGGAGCCGGTGGTCGAAACCTCAACGCGCGAACGATGTTTTTCTACCAGGCGACGGTGAACACACCTGCGATGGTGTTGAAAATGGTCGGGAAAGGCTCGCAGTACGCGTACGCGGTTGCGGACAAAGACGGCAAGTATCTCGACGGATCCAAGACGTACAAGCTGACGATTCCGGCAAACGTTCCCGTGAAGGATTTTTGGTCGGTGGTGATCTACGATCCGCAAACACGATCGGAACTGCAAACCGGTCAGCCGTTTCCGAGCAAGAATTCCAAACGCAGCGAGTTGGTCGAAAATTCAGACGGTTCGGTGGATTTGTACTTCGGCCCAAAGGCGCCCGAGGGAAAGGAGCAAAATTGGATCCAGACGGTCGCCGGCAAGGGGTGGTACACGATCCTGCGGCTCTATGGTCCGCTCGATCCCTGGTTTGAGAAAACTTGGCGACCGGGTGAGATTGAGTTGTTGCCCTAACGTTGTTATTGCCGACAAAACGGCCTTAATGCCAACGGCCCAAAAGGGGCAACGTTACGTATGCCCAAAGCAACGGCTTAAGACCGGCTAGCCGACGAATGTCATCGACTTTTCGATTCGGACGCGTTGGAGATTGCTTGATAGCGTCGTCTTGAGTGCATTGAGGTTTCGGATCTCGGATTCACATTGCTGTGTGTCCGTTCGCAGTGTTTCGCAGATTTCCAGCAGCGACGTGATGCTGGACTTCACGCGGTCGAACAGTCCGCCGAAGGCGTGTTCGGGCGGTAGCAGAGCAGCCTCGGTGACGCCCGCCATTCGAATGAACCGCAGGATTTTTGCGTTGCGTTGCAGGTGCGAGGTGGACTTCGCGATTTCTTGAAACCAATTTTCGGCTCGTTCGAGGCCTCCGAAGAGGGTCTGCAGTTTCTCGTCGGATTGTCGCAACAACAGTTCGAGGTGTTCGGTCGCCGACGAGGACTCCGTGATCTGGATTTGGTTTAAGAAGTGCGTCGCGATTTCGCTTTGCAGTGCCGCGACGCAGATGTCGAACGACAACGTGGTGAGTGACGAGCGAACGTTATTGACCTGGTCGAGCAACTTGACGATCTGTTCGCGCGTGTCCTTCTCGGCGGCGGCAAGTTCACCAGCGATGGCTTCGAGCGTCCGAGTCGTCGCGGCGACCCGCGCGTTCAACGCGACCGTGCTGATCGATGCGGAGAGTTGCCGCATCGTGTGACTGGATTGCAGGAAGCTGTCGTTGGATTCATTGAGTGAAGACAACTCCGCGAGCATGTCGGCGAGGTTGCGATCGCACTCTCGGTTGGCGTTGGCAAGTTGACTGATGGGCGTTGAGTGGTGACCGGATGCGAACGCGTGCGATGCCCAGTGATGTGAGTTGGATTTGCGTTGCTTGAGCGTGTCTTGGCGACGCGTCATTTCGCTGGCGAGGGCATGGTGCATGAAGGCCGGGTAGTCCGCGAAACCGAGATCGTGCAGTTCTTTGGTGAGACTCGCGAGCCCGACTTCAATGATCGCGTCCTTGCTGAGTCCCTCGTCGGAGGCGGCCTGTTCATCGGCGAGCACGCGGGCATAGACGTCCGACACGATAGGCAGCAGTTCGCTGGTCGGTTTGACCCGCACCGACAGATACCCGTCCTCGATGGGAGTTGCGACCGCCATGACCCAGTAGTACTCGCCGGTCTGGGCTCGGTTCTTGACGTAGGCGGCGATCGGTTGGTCCGCTTGGATCGTATCCCAAAAGACGCGAAAGACCGACGCGGGCATGTCGGGATGCCGAATCTTGCTGTGCGGTTGGCCGATCAGTTCCGATTCTTCGTACCCGGAAACGCGCACGAAGACGTCATTTCCGCTGAGGATTACTCCGCGAGGATCGGTGGTCGAGAAGAACAGTTCCTCGATACCAAAGTCGCGTTCGCGGTCAATGCAGGTTTGAATCTTCCGCCGCATCACAGGGCCTTAACCAAAACGTTGTTGCTGCAATCTGCACTTCAGTGTGCAGAAAAGGATTCAACGCAACCGCGGGCGCGTCAATGAGCTTCTGAACAGAACGCCACTGCGAGGTATGGCTTTTGCGCGGGTTCGTTCGGTTATGGCGATCAGACGGGAGATCTCTGCCGGTTTGTTACGCAGGCACGGGCTCGTCGAGCCAGTTGCGAGTTGCGAGTTGCGAGTAGCGAGTGATCCGTCAGAGCTAGATGACGAACCGTGCCTATTTCATTTCGATCAGACCGACGGTGTCGAGTTGGTAGTCGGTGTAGGTTTGGAAGTCGCCGCGGTTCCATAGGATCACTCGGCGTTTCTCGTCGCTCAAAATAACGGGGCGGATGTTTTTGACGGGGGAGTCGTGTGTGATGGCAGTCCATTGAATGGTTTCTACGTTGTCGGTCGGGGACACTTGCGCCCGATAAATTTCGTGCTGCCCGTTGAGGTCTTTTCCCGTTGACGGATCGACGTCGGTGGAGATCACGACAAAGGTTGGGTCGACGGGATCGAGGGTGATCAGGCCGGTGTAGCTGGCCTCGCGGTCGTAGAGACATTTGCCTCCGAAGGCGACTTCGCGGTCGATCCATTGCTCGCCGTTGAATGACGCGATCCGGTATCGCTGGTCTTGGTTGCTCCGGTAGACGGTATAGCCAATATGTGGGTGTCCCTGCTTGTCGATGGCGATGGAACTCGTCCAGGCGGCTCCCTCGGCGCTGAGCATAGGACCTCGCCCGGGTGCGCCGGTGCCTTGGTAGACGCGTTCCGTTTCGCTCGGACGCAGCGGTCCGTCTTCTGCGAGTGATTTGATTGGCGTGTTGTCGGCGGCAAAAAATTGCCCGTCACGGAAGCGGAAATAGTAGATGCTGTTTCCGTAATCGCGTGGGTGTGCGTCGGTGATCGCCACGTGCACGGTTCCGTCGTCACCACCGGTGTAGCGTGCGTAGGGACGGTGGCGTCCGCCGACTTCGCTTTGAAAGAAGTGGATCGGTTCGCTCCACGTCTTTCCGCAATCATTCGACGTCACGAAGGAAGGATCGAAATTGATGCCGCGGAAGAAAATCGCGAGCGACCGGTCGGCGAGTTCGAAGAGGTTCATGTAGGTGACGTTGTCACGTGGGCTGGCCATCACGCGTTCGTGTTTCTG
>JBICHZ010000247.1:0-17493 GCA_043101355.1 Rhodopirellula sp. JB044 | reverse complement strand
GTATCCACCGATGTTGACATCGAACCCTTGGTTTTGTGGATAGTATTCTTCCGATTCACCGAGGTGCCACTTGCCGGCGAAGAAGGTCGCATAGCCTTTCGTCTTGAGTGCTTCCGCGATGGTGATTTCTTCGATCGGCATGTTGTCGTGCAGTGGTGCCGGTCGGAAGGTTCCGCCACGACGACCGGAGAAAAAGTTGGTCGCTTGCACCCGCGTCGGGTACTTGCCCGTCATCAGGCTATATCGGGTCGGCGAACAAACAGGATTGGCCGCATATCCATCGGTGAAACGCATGCCGGAGTCGGACAGTCGATCGATGTTTGGTGTGTCGTAAAAGCAATCCGGGTTGTTCGCTCCCACGTCCATGTAACCAAGGTCGTCAACCAAAAACACGACCACGTTGGGCGGACGCTGCGTTTCCGATTCGGCCGCGGACGCAATCGACTCGGCGCAGAAAGTCATCGCGATTAAAGCGATGAGGACGGGATAGCTTTGCAAGGTGTTTTTCATTCGAACAGCGACAAAGAAGGAGGGAGACGTTGGAGGGAAATTCAGTACAACCATTTGTTTCGATCGAAGAAGCTCCGCATCGAAACGAGTTGACGGGGCGTGACGCACCAGACGGCGGCGTTTCACCGAACTGAGTCGGTGCCTCGCGGACGTTCCTCGCCGGTGATGGCGATGGATGAGCGGTGACGCAACCGATGATAGTCGCGATTCTATACACCCGTACGTTCGTGTTGCAGGAGGCTGCCTGCCCGCCCCGTCGATATCGGTGATCATGCACGTCGCAGGAACGAAAAATCACGACGACGTGGCCACGTCATTTTCTTCGCGCGGGGGCCGCCGAGCTCGAATTCGCCGGGGATGTCCGCGCTATCGGTTTCGGTTGTGCAGTGATGCGCACATACGCGGGTGATCGTCGCCTCATGGTTTCCGCGAGGCGGCGTCGGTGGGGCACCGGTGGGCAAATGGCGACGTCTGGTAGAAAGCTCGGATTTTTTTCTTTTTACGTGCAATACTTCGTTCGCTCCGACGACTGCCCGAACAGAGACCGCAGAACGTGGTCGCGAAATCGCCTCGGAACTGACTCTTGGGAGGGTCAATCGTCATGCTTCGGATCGTCAAATTTTCATTGGGTGCTGTTGCCGCGTTGATCGTGGGCGGCTTTGTTCTGTTGGGAGCCAATTTCACCAGTTATCTCCGCACGTCGGCTCGGGCTGTTCAGGAATCGGTGCAAGAGTCTGTGCCGCTCGAGTTCGAACTGCGGCGAGCACGCGATCTGATTGACGAAATTCTGCCGGAACTGCAGTCCCAGGTCCGCGTCATCGCTGAGGAAGAGGTCGCGATTCAGGACCTCAAACACGACCTCGACGCGAGCGCCGATCGGCTGTCGATCGAGAGGTCTCATTTGGCGGCGCTGCGTGATCAACTGCGAGTGCAGCAGGTGTCTTACCGAATCGGGGACCGCGACGTCCCGCGCGATCAACTCGCCGGGCAACTCCGATCGCGGCTGGAGCGTTTCAAGCAAAGCGAATTGTCGATCGACATGAAAACCCGATTGCTGGAGAAACGCGAAGAGGTGCTCGGGGCTGCGTTGTTCAAGTTAGAAAAGATGCGAAATCGAAAGGTGCAGCTCGAACAGAAAGTCGAAATGCTCATCGCACAGGAGCGGCTGCAAAAAGCGTCGCGATTCGACTCCGATTTTGACTCGAAAAGTGCCGCCGGTGGCAACGAGATGTGTGAAGCCGACGAATTGCTCGATCAAATCGAGACGCGACTCGCGGTCGCGCAGCGGGTTCTCGAACACGAACAGGATGTCGTGGCCATCCCCCTCGATGATTCTGCGATGACTGAGGATGATATCCTATCGGCGTACGATTCTCATTTTGATGATCAACGCCGTGACGTGCAACGTTCGAACGGGGATGTGCCGGACCAAGTCGAGTCGGACGCACAGAACGTGCGCCTGAAATTGACGTCAAATTAGCCCTTCCTGTTTGTTGCACGTCTTCTGTTATTTCCTGTCTCGGACGCAGCGACGCCGCACCGCGTACTCCATCGATCTCGGAACCCTTTGCATTGTTTCATACCGACCTTAAACGAGCCGAAATTGCGATGAAGGCAGGGCGTTTGGATGAGGCGTTCGCGTTGCTGAAGTCCTCGCCGTGTCGCCATCATCGTGACGCACAATCGCTGGTTGATCGTCTCGTCGAGGCGTTCGTAAGTCGAGGAAACCAGCACTTCGATGAGCAACGCACCGACGATGCGAAGCAAGACGCGGACGCCGCCTATCATTTGGGCGGACGTCAAATCGAGATCGCAAAACTGCGTCAGCGTATCGCTCAGGACTTCGAAGAAGGACGCGAGTTGCGATTCACGGCGGAACGAGACGGCGTCGACTCACGAGGCGATATCTTGCAAGTCGACGGGATCGGCAGTTTGTTGTTGCTGCGATCCGATAGGGTTTCGATCGGGGGAGAATCAACAACTGCACCGCTCGATATCTCGTTGCGAACAGTGGGCGTATCCAAGCCGATCCGAATTTATCGAGATGATGAAGATTATTTCTGGCAGTGCGAAAGCCAACGTCTCTTGAGTTCGGGCGATTCGATCGCGGTCGGACGACGAGGACGTTTGCGGTTCACCCGAGCCGTCGCCGCGAGCAATTCGGCAGTACTGGACGTCAGTGGGGTGAAACTGCTGCGGAGCGATGTGCGGCGAGTTGTGTTGGTCGCCGACTCGGTCCTTTTTGGACACTCGGGATGCCACTTCACGTTGCCAAACATGGATCCTCCGGTCATCCTGCAGCCCTGCGGTGACGCCTACACTCTGCACCGACAAGGTGGGTATGACAGGCAAACGCTCACGCATGGCGGAGGCGTTTGCATCAACGACGTTCGGTTCACATTATCGGTCCTTTCACACTCCAAAGCATTCGTCTGATGCCAGCGTATCGATATCAAAACGGCGATTCGCCGCTCGACGGATACACTATCCAGCACGCTCTCGGGCGAGGCGGGTTTGGCGAAGTGTATTTTGCGATCAGTGACGCGGGCCGCGAGGTGGCGTTGAAGGCAGTTCAAAACTACGAGGAGATTGAACTGCGTGGGATCAGTCACTGCATGAACCTGAAGTCGCAACATCTGGTGTCGATCTTCGACGTCAAACAGGACACCGACGGCACGGCGTGGGTGATCATGGAATACGTCGCCGGGGCAAACCTGCGCGAGATACTGGACGAGTCACCGGACGGCCTCGGGGCGGATCAGGCAACCTACTTTTTACGCGAGTTGTGTCGCGGTCTTTCGTATCTGCACGACGCTGGCGTGGTGCATCGCGATCTCAAACCGCACAACATCTTTTTCGAAGAGGGCGTGGTCAAGATCGGTGACTACAGTCTTAGTAAAGCGATCACGGCGAGTCATCGCAGCGGGCACACGACCACGGTCGGCAGCGTGCACTACATGGCACCCGAAATCGGCCAGGGCCGATACGATAAGACAGTCGATATCTACGCCCTCGGTGTTATCCTGTATGAAATGTTGACGGGGAAACCTCCCTACGAAGGCGAGAGCATGGGAGAAGTTTTGATGAAACATCTCTCCGCAGAGCCCGATGTCAGTGCGTTGGAGACGCCTTTCGGTAGCATCGTTGCCAAAGCGATGCGGCGCAACCCCAACGAGCGATACCAAAACGCGAGCGAACTGCTTGGCGATCTGAACCAAGGCGAGGAGCTGCAACATACCCTGCCCCCGTCGACTCTTTCGATGATTGGGGAACGCGCGGTCCAGCACCGAGCAGTTCGTGCGCAGACGTCATCGCCCGCGTTGACTGAAACACTGGCAACGCCGACCGCGCTGCGTGATACACACCAAGACGATTCGTTGCCGTTCGAGCGACCGGCCATGTTTGACTTGAGTTCGATCGGTTTGTGGTGGCGTCCGACCTCTCCGACCGGACTCCAGGAAGAGACGACCGGAATCGCGTTTCGAGCTGCAATCGCGACGGTTGTTTGTTTGTTGCTGATCCCTTTAGGTTGCATGGGCGATTCCCAGCCATGGTTTTGGGGTGACGTTTTGACGCTGTCCATTAGCTGTGTGTTAGCGAGTGCGGTGTTAACGGGATTCTTCTTGGCCGCAATGCCGCGAACCTACGGTTGGGTACCGGCGATCGTCACGCGAGCGATCGCGGTTTGCCCTTGGTTGGTCGTCGCGGCAGTGTTTGAATCGATGCCGCCGCACCTGCCGTTCGAAGACTACACAGGGTGTGTCGTCGGGGCCGGCTTTGCCTCTGCGATTCTTGATTTCCGGTCTTTTCTTTCCATCGACCGAGTGCCCAGGGTTTGTGTCGTTCGAACCTTACTCGCGGGCATGATCGCGATGGTCGCTACGGCCATGTTTGTGGGCGACATTGGTGACGTTCTCGTCGTCGGGGCGTTGACCTTTGCATCCGTGATCACGATCCAATTACTGTCACCTTACCGAGCACCCAAAGGTGAATTGGTGCGGCAGCGAGCGATCGGTCGCGAGCGAGATGGCGTTACGGTTTCGCGAGAGTCAGTGGACTTCAATAAGAGTGCTCCCGCGATGGCGGAGTCCAGCAAAATCAAACCTATGGTGAAAGCATGAGCGTTATCGCAATCCCGATCTTCTTGTTTGTTCTCGTCGCGCTGGTTTGTCTGTTGGTCGGCGTGATCGTATTTGCAATCCATGCGTATCGGTCGCGCGGTGTTTTTGCGGCGTTGGCGGTGGTTGTCACTGCCATGGCGGTTCCCACGGTTCTGTTCGTGGGGCTCGCGTACGTCCGCCTTCAATCGATCGAAGTCGCCAAGCAAGAAGCCGACCGCAATGAGGCGCTCGTATTGAGCGCTGTCGAGGAGACTCGCAGCTTTCGGAGAACGAATGACGATCGCACCGCAGCAGGCGGGCTCGAGCCAGTCGTGGTTAGCGCGTCTGAGCGGCCGCGTCCGAGACAATGGGTCGGCATGAACCATGACGAGTTCCGGGCGAATCTGTACCCGAGTTTGCTAGAGGTTGCCAAACCACTCGCGAAACAAACCGCTGATGCGTTGACTCAGGCCGATTGGTTTGCGTCGTCAGAGGATCCCTCGCGTCGGGTTGTTCATGTCGTCGGCGATCCTTCGTTTCGCGACGAGCAACTCGCGTTTCGATCTATCTTTCTTGAAACGCTGCAGGAAGAGTTGAGTGACGCGGACGTGAAGGAAATCGAGAGCGATGATCAACCGGAGCAACCTTCCGGTTCGACAGACACGCATCCGATCCTGATTCGCCTGAGTGCGAACATCGAACAGGCCAATCGCTCACGACCGTGGGACACGAGTACGCTTGACTCCCTCGGGCGTGTCAGTGCGATCGTTAGCGATGATCGCGATTCATTAGAAACAAGATTGGATTTCGTCGACAAGCCTTGGGTGAACCACCTCGACCGAGTCGTTTCGGCGTTTCCATCGAAGAAGTTTCTCGTCGGGTACAGCGACACGCTGGCGTCCACCGAAGCCGAGGCACGCGAATCGGCGATCGCCAACGCACGGTCTCAGGTTGACGTGCGAACGCGTTATGGAGCCATCATCGCACTGGATGATTCCCACGTGATTGATCGTTTCGCTCAAAAGCTATCTCGGCCTTATGGCGATGTGTGGAGAGAAGCGGTCTTGATCGACCTGGACGATTTCTCGGTCAGCAGCACGGCGGTGGCGGCGAGTGCGGCAGCATCCCGTGCTGACTTCACCCGAAACTCAACCATCATTACTGCCGTCCTGCTGATCTTGGCAACAGTGGTCCTTTGTGTCGTGGCGAACGTGTTGACAGAGGGGTATCACCGCAAATCGATTGGCTGGTTTGCAGGTTTGCTCGGCGTCGGTGTCGTCGTCGCGGTGGTTGCGTTAAACACAATCGCGTGATGAGTTCTGACGCGAACAACGAACGTAGGCTCAGTGCCGCCGAACGTCATCTGTTGACGTTGGTTCGATCAGGTGACGCGGACGGTTGGCGACAGTTTGTCGACCGATACGAGAAACGGCTGCTCGCCTTCGCGGTTGCTCGTGTCGATCAGAACGCGACGGCACAGGATTTGGTACAGGAAACGTTTATCGGCTTTCTGCAGAACATGAACCGGTTCGAAGAGCGATCGTCCGTCGAATCGTTTCTCTTTCGGATCCTGCGTCGGCGTGTTGTTGATTTCTATCGCTCCCGCGGCACGACCGAAATGTTGCGGGCGTGCGAGATCGGCGACCAGATCGAACATGCCCGTATCGACGAGGTTCCCTCAAACGACGCGACCGCGAGCCAGTATGTTCGGAACGAAGAGCAGCTTTTGCAGCAACAGAACGCGTTATCTCGTGCAATCGAAATCGTTACGGGGGAAATGCGTGAGGCGGAGAAGTTTCGCGACCTGTCGATCGTTGAAGCGATTTTCTACGCGGGTTTGCGAAACCATCAAATCGCAGAACTGATGACGCTGCCGGCGAACGACATCGCGGTGGTGAAGCATCGGTTCATCCAACGGTTGCAACGTCAAATTGCTTCAGGAGGGGAGCTAGGGTCGGAAGTGCCTTCGGAAACGTCGCGAATCAACGCGGACCTCGCTGCCGCGTGGGAATTCAATCGGCCGACGTGTCCCAAACGTTCGACGCTCGGGCGCTACATGCTCTCAATCTTGCCGTCGTCCTGGCAGGACTTTGTCAACTTTCATGTCGAAACGCTCGGTTGCCGCTATTGCCGTGCAAACCTCTTCGAAATGCAGAACACCTCCGGGCCTCAACCACGCGACGAGCGAATGTTTCAATCGACGATCGGTTTCCTGAAACGAGAGAGCGATTAGGCGGCACGCTCCATCCCCGATCCGAACGATCACGCGTATTGATCGAGGAACAATCCGTTGAGCGATCGCCCGTCCGGTAACGACGAATGGCCGGTTAACGCATCGAGTTGGAGGAGCGACGTGGTGATGAGGTGCATCGCGTTGAACGGGTTGGCATCCGGTCCCGAATAGATTCCGCCGGATGCGAGTTGGAATAGTTCCGAGATCGCTTCGCGGGTGGACTCGAGTGCCTGCCCCTGCAAAGGATCGAACGATGAAGTGGTTTCCGTCCAATTCTCGTCGACCGTCGAGCTGACGGTGAACGTATCGATCTCGCCCTGAAAACCTTCGGCGAGTGAGATCGCGAGGCGAACGCCTTCTTGTTCGACGATGTATCGATCGCCGTCGCGGGTTAACGGTTGACCGTTCAGTTCAACGACACGTTCGGTGCCGACGGCTCGGTAGGTGTTGGCGGAATACGAACCTCGCACGTCAGAGGTCGCTGCGCTGATGTGAACCGGATCAAATGTTCCGAGATGGTCGGCGGCGAACTGGAACGCGACTTCGGTGCCGTCGACGTCAATCAGAAACGTGTCGTCGGCGGATGAGTAGGACGTGCCATTGATCGTGGCAATCCCGTCAGTGCCCGTCGAGGTTCCGGTTTCGTCGCCTCCTTCAATGTCAAAACTCACTGGGGCGGATCGAATCGTGATCGGATCGAGTGCTCCGGTGTAATCTTGTGTGGCTGAAAACGTAACGTCGGCGTCGTTGACGCTCACATCGAAATCGTTTCCGGTTGCGATATGGGTTTGACCGTTGATGATGGCCTCGGCGTCGACGCCGATCGCGGTGCCGGGTTCGTCGAGCCCCGAAAGCGAGAAGCTGCCCTCATGCGAAGCGACGGTGATCGGATCGAGTGTTCCGGACGCGTCGTCGGCCAATTCGAACGAATAGCTGCCCAGACCGTCGCTGTAGTTGATCCGGTTGCCCGTTCCGGTGATCGTTTCGCCGTTGATGTTCAACGTCGCGTTGGTACCGACGGCACTGCCCAGGCCGTCCCCGCCGGTCGTATCGAACTCACCCGACTGGACGGACACGTTCACTGTTCCGGAGGAGCCGCGATTGACGCTCGCGAGCGTGAGTTCATCACCGTCGAGTGTTGCGATCACGCCCGTGGACGTCGTTTCCGCATTGATCGCGTCACGAACCGACGAAAGGCTTTGGCCTGAGGTTAGGTTCAAGGTTGCGTTACCGAATTCGCCCTGGATCAAGAGGTCGGCGGAATCCGTAAGTTGGCCGTTCGCGCCTTGATAGACGAGCTCAGCACGGGAGGCTGTTGCGGCGACATCGATGTTCAGCGTCTGAGAGGGAACCGGCTCGAGAGAGTCGACCTGGAAGCTATCGAGTTGCGAGTTGTTCACGCCCGTCACCTGTCCGTCGCTCGCGCGAACAGAAACGGGGTCCAACTCACCTGAAAAACCTTCGGAGAGTTCGAACGAATAGCTGCCGACGCCGTCGCTGTAGGTAACCTGGTTTCCGTTTGCGGTTACAGTTTCGCCGTTGATTTGCAGTTCAGCATCGAGACCGGTGGCGTTCCCGTTGCCGTCGCCGCCGGTTGTTTCGAACGTTCCTGAGAGCGTGTCGACCTCGACAATCCCGTCGGATCCGAACGAGTCGCTGATCAGGGTGAGTTCGTCGCCGAGTAGCGTGGCGATGACACCGGTGTTATCGGTTTGCGCGTTGATTGAGTTTCGCACCGATTCGAGCGATTGGCCGCTGAAGATCAATAGCGACCGAGTGCCTCGCTCGCCGCTAATTGAGATCAACGCACTGTCGTCGGCGTCGCCGTTGGATCCCTGATAGACCAGTTTCGCACGGGTGGCGGCGACGGAGACTTCACCGGCGAGCGTGCTGGCGGGTTCATCCCACATCGAGAGAACATCGAAAGACTCAACTTGCGACGCGTTCACCCCCGAAACGCTCGATCGCCGCCCGATGTTGGTTGCGGAGACTTGTACGGTTGCGTCGGAACCAACCTGCTGGCTCTCGAAAACGAGATTGTTTCCGTCCACCGAAGCGACGACTCCCGTGTCGTCGGATCGCGCGTTGACGCGGTCGCGGACCTCGGTCAACGATTCGCCTTGGCTGACCGCGAATTGTACCGTTCCTAAGTCACCGGACAAATCAAACGTCGTTGTGCTGTGGACGGTTCCGTCGGTATGTCCGTGATACGTCGCCGATGCGTGATCGGACGCGGAGGTGATCGATCCGGTCAGCGTCACCTCGGCTCCCTCGGTGATGTTGACCAAATTGAAATTGTCGATTTGAGATTGGGTGTCCCCTTCGACCGACGTTTCGTACTGTTGGGTGATGTTGTCGATCTTCAGGCTCGAAGCTGCCCCTTTCTCGAGCGACCGGATTTGCAACTCACCGTCGACGACCTCTGCCTCCACACCGGTGTTTGCGGAGACGTCGTTGATTCGCGCGGCGAGATCGGCGAGCGATTCACCTTTGACGGTCCCGATCGTTTCAGTCCCGATCGATCCGGTCAAATCAAACGAACCGGTACCGTTCACAAAACCATTGCCATCGCCGAGGTATGTAATCGTCGCAGCCGTCGCATCGGAATCGCGGGCTCCGGTCAAGGTTGCGGATTGCCCGGGACGCAAAGCCTCGACGTCGACGTTTGCGATCTGACTGTGGTTTTGTCCCTCGATGGTCGCATCATTGGATCGACGGATCACGCGAGTCGGCCGCACGTCGACCGAGAGAACCGCGGTGGAGGATGCGTTACGCGAAACGAGTTGCAGCGTTCCGTCGTTGTCAATCGCGTCGACGCCATAGTCGCTCGAGTTGATCGAACGAACGAGGCTGGAGAGTGCCGTGCCGGCGCGTATCTGGACCGTCTTGCTGCCCGAACCGGTGTCGACCTGCAACGTTCCGCCGCCGGTGAGTAAGGATTGTGTTTCAGCGACCTGCACATTCGCGGCTCTTCCTCGCTGAGTCACTCCACCAGAAAGGGACAGGGATGTTCCTAGCGGAAGCATCTGGACTTCGACGTCGGTAATCTGGTCCGAGTTGACTCCAGAGACGGTGGCGTTTTCTGGGCCACCGAGCGACAGGGAGGATCCCAGCAGATTGCTGATCTCCGAGAGCGCATCGTCGATCGCGTATTGCGGCAGCGTTCCGTCGTCAGTAATGCTCTTCATCACCCGGTCCTTGATGTTGGAAACCAAGGACGTGATGCGTTGGAACGACGGATTGACGTAGCTGCGACTCGAACTATCGCCCGAATACTCGGACGACCGCGACGCGTACTGAACGTTCTCGATCAGTAGCCGGCGATTGATCGCAGCGTTTGGAGAGTAGTTTGAGTTGATCGTCACGGGGAGCACGCTCGCAGCAACACCCGTCGAGTGATGCTGTCCAAGGAGGAAGCCCCCCGGCTCCGCCGGAAATGACCCATTATCCGGCATATAACCCTATGTTCAAATTGAAAGGCGAGTCGTGCAAATTGGCAAATCGCGGATGCAAATTCCCATCTGCGGGGCGAACGAACTCATGCGATCCGATTAACCGGACCGAGCCGAGTCGAGCGGGTGCTCAAAGCTCGCGTTTTCGTAGGGGTTTGCGCACTCTGCAGCAGCGGCGTCGTTCTCTCGCGGCGAACTGCCGTTGGAGAGCATCGCCATCCCTGTCGTCGGTTGGACCGAAAGCGCGATCGAGTTACTTTGTTGGACGTCATCCGCCAAGAAAGGTCAGTGTGGTTCGTTTGGCACGGGCGTTGTGTATCGCGGCGTCTTCGAGTTTATCGCAGTCGCCAACTTTCACGCCGCCGCCTAACTTCACGCAGCCTACTTTCACGCCGCCCACCCTCACGCAGACGCTATGTCTCGCACTTTCTCGAACATCCATCCGTTGAGGACGCTATACGAGTGATCACGTCGGGCGCATCAAATATTGCCGTGGGGACGCATCGTGGTCGGTTGGTTCACCTGGAACTGCTAGCGATGCTGGTCTTCTTGCAGATCAGTCAGAGTTTTTTGTCGGCCGAGGATGGCCTCCAACGTGCGGCATTCAACGTGATGTTGTTGCTCGTGGTCTTCTCCGCGATCCGCACATTTTCTCGTTCACGCGTTCGTCGTTTCCTCGCGTTGGGCGCGGGAGTGTTGGGGTATGCCCTCAATTCAGTCAGCGAACTGGGCGGTTCGGTTTGGTATCTCGCGACGGCCGATGTCTGTTTCATTGTCGTGTTCATGCTGTTATTGATCGCCCTTGGCGAGTCGGTATTTTCGAGTACCCGCAATCATTTGAATCGCATCTTCGGAGCGGTTTGCATTTACATCGTGCTTGGATTGCTCTTCGCGCTCCTTTACTCGTTGTTGGAGATATTTCAGCCGGGCTCGTTCAGCCTCGCGGTATTGCCAGAAGACTCGGCCGGGCATCAGGAAACGCTCAGTCGATTGATTTACTTCAGCAACGTCACGCTGACCACATTGGGCTACGGTGACATCCAGCCGGTGTCGCGTCCGGCTCGCAACATCGCCACGCTCGAGGCAATGCTCGGGCAGTTATATCTTGCGATCGTGGTCGCGCGTTTGGTCGGGGTCCATATCGCCACGGACACATCCGATTCGCAGAACGACCGATCCTGATAATGTCGTTCCGGCTGCTTGTGGCAGGGTAACGCGGGGAACTGAAATCGCGTATCTTGAGGATGTCGGCGGGAACAGATGAGATGCGGGCTCTCGACCGCGTGCCGACCGATCGAGTTTTACGGATAGGTTTTTGATCCATGACAATCCGGTATCGGACGATGCAACGAACTCTTCTTTGCCATGGCGGTGCATTGCCGTTGGCGATCATCACGAGCGTGTTGGTGGGCTGCCAAGACACCAAAAACAGTTACGAACCGCCACCGCCACCGGAGGTCACCGTCGCGTCGCCGATCATGAGATCGGTCACTCCGTTGATGGAAGAGAACGGGATCATCGAAGCGGTGGAGGAAGCCGACGTGAGGGCACGCGTGCAAGGCTTCGTCGAATCCATCGAATTCAGACCAGGTCAACAGGTCAAAATGGGTGACGTCCTGTTTCGGATCGAAAAGGACCAGTATGAAGCGATCGTGAACTCGGCCAAAGCATCGGTCGACGCTGCGGTCGCCTCGGTGGAGGTTGCCAAAGCTGCGGTAACGCGAGCGGAAGCGGAAGCGTTAAGAACGGCCCAGAACCTCGCTCGCGAACGATCGATGATGGAAAAACAAGCGGGCTCGCAGGCACAGCTCGACGCGGCGATCGCGGAAAACGATGCCGCCGTCGCAGCACTGAAGTCGGCCAAGGCAAACGTCCAGGCCGCCGAAGCAGAACAGAATCGCAGCGAAGCGAGTTTGGCCCAAGCGGAGCTCGACCTCGGATACACCGAAGTCAAATCGCCGATCAACGGCCGAATTTCCAAGACGGAAGTCAAGATGGGAAACCTCGTTGAGAACGGGACGAAACTCGCAACCGTGGTTGATCACAACGCGATGTTCGCCAACTTCAGCGTCAGCGACCGGAAGGTTCTGCGAATGATGGAGAAGGCACGCGAGAAACTGCGCGCCGACGAAGAACTGAGTGAACCGGACTGGAGCAAAATGCAGGTTTATTTGAAACGTGAGACCGACGCGGGCTTTGGGATCGAAGGCGTGATGGACTATGTCGACCAGAAGGGTGTCGATTCAGCGACGGGAACGCTCGGGTTGCGGGCCGTCTTTGACAACAAACACGACAAACTTTTTCCCGGACTGTTTGTCTCCGTTCGCGTTCCGGTCGGCGATCCGCAGGAAGTCATGTTGCTGCCCGAGTATGCGGTCCTCCGCGATCAACGTGGACAGTATTGCTTGGTCATTAACGACGAACAGAAGGTGGAACGGGCCGACGTGACGGTGTCGCAGGTGCTCAGCGGGTGGTCGGTGATCGATTCCGGTGTGACGCTCGAGAGCAACGTGGTGATTGATGGCCAGCAACGGGCTCGCCCCGGTGTCGGGGTTCTGGCGAGCACCAAGACGTTGCAACTGAGCGATGATGAGTTGATGCGTGGCTTTGCCCGCGACGCCGGTTCGGCCGCACAATCGAGTGACGCAGAACAACAGGATACTAACGCCGACTCCGCCAATTCGGATGACTCGGGTGCCAACGACTCAGACCAAGAAAACTAACTACCACGCGGCGCGGACGCCAACACTTCTCGAGCCGAATGAATCGTAGGAAAGCAACCGCCTGATGTCACGCTTTTTCATCTACCGCCCCATCTTTGCTTCCGTGATTTCGATCATCATCGTCATCGCGGGGCTGGTTTCGTTCGGCGCACTTCCGGTCGCCAAGTTCCCGCCGATCGCGCCACCGACGGTCAGTGTCACGGCCATCTACCCGGGCGGCGACGCGCGTACGATCGCGGAAACCGTGGCGACGCCGATCGAACAACAGGTCAACGGCGTCGAAGGCATGATCTACATGTCTTCGACCAGTTCGAACGACGGAACGTACACGCTGACGGTCACGTTCGAAGTCGGAACGGACATGGATATCGCGTCGGTCTTGGTGCAAAACCGCGTCGCAATTGCGGAAGCACAGTTGCCGTCGGAAGTGCGGGCGCAGGGAATCACGACAAAGAAGAAGTCGACGCAAATCCTGCAGTTCATTGCGCTGACGTCACCCGACGGGACGTACGACGATTTGTTCCTGAGTAACTATGCGTTGACGGTAAAGGATGAACTCAGCCGTGTTGCCGGTGTCGGCGAGGTTCAGGTTTTCGGCGCGGGCGACTACAGCATGCGGGTTTGGTTGGACCCGCCAAAGTTAAAGCAACGCGGCCTCACGACAGCCGACGTGGTCAACGCGATCTCGGAGCAAAACGTCCAAGTCGCGGCGGGACAGGTCGGTGCGGCGCCGGCACCCGAGGGAACGTCGTACCAACTCACCGTCAGCGCACGGGGACGCTTGGCGACGACGAAAGAATTTGAAGACATCATCATCACGACGGGTGAGAACGGCCGAACCCTACGAGTCAAAGACGTCGCACGGGTCGAGCTGGGCGGAAAGGACTACACGTTTGACTCGCGATTTGACGGTCAAGCCTCCGCATCGATTGGGATCTACCAATTGCCGGACGCGAACGCGATGACGACGGCGGAGTTGTTGCGAGCGAAGATGAAGGACCTCAGCGAACAGAGCAACTGGCCTGAAGGGCTCGAGTATCAAATCCCGTTTGACACGACGCTCCTTGTCGAAGCATCGATCGTTGAGGTCTACAACACGCTGGTGGTCGCGGTCATTTTGGTCGTCGTGGTGATCTACATCTTTTTGCAAGATTGGAGAGCGACGATCATTCCGGTGGTCGCGATCCCCGTTTCGTTGATCGGCACGTTCGCCGTGATGAGCGTGATCGGATTCTCGATCAACATGCTTTCTCTGTTCGGGATCGTGCTCGCGATCGGGATTGTTGTCGACGACGCGATCGTTGTGGTCGAGAACACGACGCGTCACCTCGCCGACGGGCTCAAACCGAAAGAGGCTGCCGTCAAGGCGATGTCGGAGATCACCGGCCCGGTGATCGCGACCACGTTGGTGCTCTTGGCGGTGTTTGTCCCGACGGCATTCATGGGCGGCATCACGGGAGAATTGTCGAGACAGTTCGCGTTGACGATTTCCGGGGCGGTCTTGATCAGCACGCTGAACGCACTCACGCTCAGCCCGGCACTGTGCGGCCTGATCTTGCGTCCGCCCACCGAAGCCAGCTTCGTCGGGTTTCGATTGTTCAACCAAGGGTTCGACGGAGCGACGTCGGCGTACACGTTCATCATCCGATGGTTCGTGCGGTTGGTTTTGGTCGTCCTGGTGGTTTACGGTGCCTTGGTCGCGACAACGGGACTGACCTTCAGTTCGCTACCCACCGGATTTGTCCCGTCGGAAGATCAGGGATACCTGTTCGTGAACGTGCAGTTGCCGGATTCCGCATCGAGTCAACGAACGGAAGCGGTGATGCGTGAACTCGAAGAAATCTACGCTGACATTCCCGGCGTTTCGAACAACCTGTCGATCGCCGGCTACTCGCTGCTGGGCGGCTATGCGGGTTCGAACCTCGGCTTTTCCGTCATCATCCTCGATCCTTGGGAGGAACGCACGGAACCTGAAGAGAGTTTGCCAGCGATCTTGGAAGAACTCGAAGAGCGATTTGAAAGAATGCAAAGTGCCGTGGTGTTTGCGTTTTCGCCGCCCGCGATCGACGGGCTCGGTGCCGCCGGCGGTTTCCAAATGGAGGTGCTCGATCAGGGAGCGAATGGTTATGCGACGTTGCAGTCGACCGCCGAGGAGATGGTCGCTGCGGGGAACGCGCAAAGCCGACTCGCCGGGCTGAACACATCGTTTCGGGCGAACGCGCCTCAATTGTTCGCGGACGTCGATCGGGTGAAGGCGAAGAACATGAACGTTCCACTGTCGACGGTCTTTGGAACGTTGCAGGCTTATCTCGGATCCGCCTACGTCAACGACTTTACGTACAACAACCGTTCCTACCAAGTACGCGTGCAGGCGGAAGCGAAATACCGGGCAACCTCGGACGACATCGCCGATCTCGACGTTCGGGATCGTGGTGGTCGCATGGTGCCTCTCGGATCGATCGTTGATGTGAAAGACGATTTCGGGCCGTCGGTGGTGCGGCGATACAACCTCTATCCGAGTGCCGCGATCAATGGTGCGGCGTCACCCGGCACGAGTTCCGGCGAGGCACTCGATCTGATGGAACAGATGGCGGAGTCCAGCATGGGGCCGGGATTCGGCTACGCGTGGACAGGAATGTCGTATCAGGAGAAACTCGCCGGCGGCGGACAGGCGTTGGTGTTCGGCCTCGCGGTTGTGGCGGTGTTTCTTGTTTTGGCGGCCCAGTACGAAAGCTGGACGAGCCCCGCGGCGGTCATCGCCGTGGTGCCCCTCGCTGTTCTCGGTGTGGTCTTCGCTCTGATCCTTCGCGGCGCGCCCAACAACACCTACACCCAGATTGGGATTGTGCTCTTGGTCGCGTTGGCGAGTAAAAATGCGATTCTCATCGTTGAATTTGGGAGCGAGGAACGTCGTCGCGGTTTGACAATCGGTGACTCGGCGGTGAACGCCGCTCGGTTGCGTTTCCGCGCGATCTTGATGACCGCATTCTCATCGATTCTGGGCTTCTTGCCGTTGTTGGTCGCAACGGGGGCTGGCGCGGCGAGTCGTCAGGCGGTCGGAAACGCTGTCGTCGGAGGCATGGTTGCCGCGACCGTATTCTCACTACTGTTCGTGCCCACGTTCCTTGTCGTCTTCCAAAACCTCGCCGAGTTCCGCAAAAAGAAGGATCCGGTCCCGGCGGATGGCGACGTCAGTGCAGCCTCCGCCCCGGACGGCGACGATGCTGCCGATGCTTAGCATCGCCGTGATGGCTATGTCCCTTTTTTCGAAGTCCTTTCTATGATTGTTGGTGGGTCTCGCGTTCAGTGGCGGATCGTTGGTGAGTTGTGGCGCCCCATGCTGTTGATCACCGTTTATGTTCTTATCGTTTCTTGGATTGATCTGTCCTATCATCTTGAGGACTATGAGTTCCCCATTGCGATCGTCGGAATCTTAGGGACAGTGATCGGTTTGTTGCTCGGTTTTCGAACCAATTCGAGTTACGACCGTTGGTGGGAAGCGAGAACGCTATGGGGCGCGATCGTGAATGATTCGCGGTCATGGACGCGTCAATTGCTCGCTTTCGCGGGAGCCGAACGAAACGGAAAACTCGGCCAATCGGCTGTCGCACGGATGGCGCTTCGCCAAACCGCATGGTGTTACGCGTTGAGTCGGCATTTGCGGAATCAGAATCCTCTCGAAGGTCTTTCCGGGCTGGTCGATTCGGACGAGCTGTATAAGTATGGCGAGTGTCTCAACGTCCCCAATGAGATCCTCCTTCAGCAGGCCGTTGAACTGAGCGAGCTGAAACGCCAAGACAAACTCGATCACTTTGAATTCGTCGAACTCGAACGCACTTTGACTCGACTGACCAACGCGATGGGAGGTTGCGAACGGATCAAGAATACGCCGTTTCCGGCTTCCTACAGCCGCATGTTGCATGGGTTGATTTGCGGTTTCGTGCTTTTTTTGCCCTTCGGATTGGTGCAGGTTCCTGCGCCGGCGTTGGTGTTCATCTCGCTGTGCCTTTCGTTTGGATTTCTGTTTGTCGAGCACGTTGCGATCTACCTGCAAGACCCGTTCAGCAACAAACCGTCCGACACGCCGATGCTCAGCCTCTCGCGAACGATCGAAATCAATGTTCGACAAATGCTCGGCCAAACGGATGTTCCCGAGAAGTTGGAACCGGTCGACGGTGTGCTCTACTAACGGGCAACCGCCGTCGGCGTGCTAACGCTGGTTTTGCCTTAATGGTAATAGAACACGCCAATGGCCTATCGATGAAACGCGTGGCCCTCGCAAGGAGGGGGGGCGGCGGGGCTCGCGAGCGGGTGTGTGCCGCCCTGTGGTGTTCATTCTGAAGACGCAGCGAAGCTTGATCGTTGATCGCTAGGCAACGCGAGCAAGTACTCAAGGAATTTGTCGAAAATCCTGATAGGTCTGTATAGATCGGTGCCTTTACCTTCGCTTAAGGGGATGTCAGCGGGCGTTGCCA
>JBICHZ010000246.1:0-13345 GCA_043101355.1 Rhodopirellula sp. JB044 | reverse complement strand
CAGATCGAGGTCGCCGTAGTTAACCATCCCCGAACCGTCGAAGTCCGCCCACGCGGCCAAGCTATTTGGTGACGTCACGGTCGATCCGAACACGCTGGCGAAGACAGAGAAGTCGGCAAAGTCGACCCGGTCGCTGTCGTCGGCGTCATAAGGAACCGCCCACATGCCCGTCGCCGGAGGTTGCCCAACACCGGGGCTGCCGACGATGTCGCCCGAGGTGACGGTGGCGTTTTGGATCATCAACCCGAGATCATAAGGCCCGATGTGATTGATGGCTTCGTCAACGGGCGCGTCATCGCCGGCTCCGGGTGCGAACCGGACCCGACCGAGCAAGATCGGCCCGCCGGTTTCGATGGCATCATCGGCCACGAGCGAAACGTTGCCGACCGATCCGCTCGCGTCGTCGACGTTGGCGGTTCCGGCCAAGGTGAATCCGTCGGCAGGCTCGAACGCCCAAGCGCTCGTTAGCGACGTGTTGTACGACAGGTCAAACGCGACCGCGGTGACCGGCTGCGTGTTGGCTTGCGGGGTGAGATAAACCTCGGTCGTGAAGGATTCCCATTCGTGAACGTAACCGGCCGAAGCAGGAACTTCCGGCACGCGTCCTTCGGAATCGAGAACGCTGTCTTGCCGCACGACGGCGAGATCCAACATCGCGGTTTGGACGTGCTGGACCGATTCGACGTCGGTTAGGTCGACCGAGCCGACATCCAAATTACCGCCGCCGAATCGGGCGAACGGCAGCGATCCCGGTGCGAGGGTGTAGGTCGCCGTGCCGCTGGCCGTGGCGACGACTTCGAAGTAACCCAAACGCACCCAATTCGGTGCCAAGCCTTGACCGATTTGCAGCGTTCCGCCACCGAGATCATCGATCAGTCCCGCCCCGTCATCGATCGAACCCGAAGGCAGCAGGTCGTAGTCTTCGTTGGAAACCGCAACGGCGTCGGTCACGTCGGTGTTGTAACGGACGTCGATCTGCCCGCCGGCGAGTCCGCTGAATTGATTGTCGAAATCTTGCACCCAGGCTTCGACGTAATACGTTCCGCCCACGGGGCTGGACGTGATCGCATCGGGCAGTGAGGTCGAACCGGATACCGATGGTGAGGCAACCGCACGCAGTTCCACGTCGAGGACCGATTGGCCGAGTTGGAAGATCGTCACCGTGCCGCTGACTTCATTGGAAGCGATCAACAGCGGTTGGCCGTTGGGGCTGTCCGAACCGGATACGAACTTCAGATCTTCGACGCCGAGATCGCCCAGTTCTTCAGGCTCGGTGGCATCCGCGTCGCGGTTGTTGATGTACTGGACAAAGCTTGCATCGGCGGGCGATGTGATGTCATAGACCATCACGCCACCCACACGCTCCAAACCGATGAAGGCGTACATGCGATCGCCGATGACGCCGGTCGTGATCGCTTCGGGCTCGGGGCCTTTGGCGTCGCTGCGGGAATCGAATTCGTTCTCGTCGTTGCTGCTGTTAAACAGATCCGGGATCAACTGAGCGGTGAGTTGTTCGAACTGGTCGCCGGAATCAAAGACGACGTTGCCCGATGAATCGAAGATCGTGAACGAACGGGCTCCGTAGGTGAACAGTTGATCGAAGTCACCATCGCCATCGATATCGCCGTCAATGTTGGAAATCGTCAACCGGCCGAGCACTTCGCCCTCTTGAAGGTCATCGGCATTGGGGAACGCGACCGGATCGAGATCGATGTCTTTGATGCGGTCTTCGTCAAAGTCGCGCGAGTCGCCTTCGTTGGCGGTGGCATAGTAGGTTTGCCCGCCGACTTCGAAGGAGGTTAACGCGTCGGGCATGTAGAGACCGAACACCGGGTGCGGGGCGATCACGATGGAGTCGTCTCGGTCGCTCGGGTCGAGGCCATTGCCCGGTTGCGAATGGTCTTTCACACCGAGTGGTTGAATCTCAATAATCTCGGGAACGGTCAGGTCCACGACCGCAACCGAGTTGGCTTCTTGCAAGCTGACAAACGCACGTGTGCCGTCGGGTGACACGGTGGCGTATTCCGGTTCCAAATCACGCGATGCGGAACGGCCCGGGAAGATCCGAACACCGGCCGCTCGGAGGTCGTCTTCCTGTCCGTCGAAGGCGGTGAAGTCCAACGTCGTGACGTCGAACGCGATGATGAAGCCGTCCTGACGCAGCCGAGCGAGGTCGATGACACTGATCGTTCCCATCGGATCAATCGCTGGATTTTCATCTTCCAAATCGTCCGGTTCGCCTTCGCCGGCCACGACGACCTTCATACCGTCGGGCGAGAACGTGAGCGAGTCCGGCAGCGCACCAACGGTGACACTGCCGAGGAGATCACCGTCGACGTTGTAGAACAGCACGCTACCTGGATTGGTATGCACGGGGGCGGCGACGGCGACAGCAACGATGCCTCCCGAAACCGCAACACTGTTCACACCACCGGTACCACTCGGGAAGGTGATCGGATCGAGAGCGACCGGCGATGAAGGATCGGTGATGTCGAGCACGCCGATTTCGTTGGCGTCCGCGTTGGTGAAGAAGACTCGCTGCGTTTGCGGATCGTGGGCCACGATCTCGGCAGCCGATTCGTCAAAGACGCCGGTTTCGAACGTTCCGGCAACCGTAATTTTGAAACTGTCGACGGCCGAGGGTGTCAGGATGGTGTCCTGCGTGATTGCAAGGTTTTGAATGCGTTGGTCTTGCAGTGGTGATGTTTCACTGTCGCGATACGGCGCGGTTCCTCCCGCCGGGTTGTGGTTGTCGAGTAAGTAAGTCGCCAACGCGTCTTGCTCGCGTCCGACCGTGAATCCGGTCGCGGCGTTGGTGGATGGATTTGCGGAATCAAACAGTTCCACAACGTCGTCGCCATAGGCGGGGAATGGATACCCATCGCCACCGATCGTCCCGCCGACACTGCCGGCCAGGAAGTTCAACGTGACGATTCGAATTTCGCGATCCGGGTTGCCGATCCATTGACCGTCCTGGACGAGCACATCGATGGTTTCGCCGGACTCGTCCACAAGCACCAAACTGCGAACCCGCTCGCCTTCTTGCACGACATTGGCGTCGTCATCAAGGATCTGTTCGGGGCGATTGGGATCAAAACTGAAACGAGCTCCGCCGATCTGTGGAAACTGTCCGGGAGTCCGAGTGCCAGCCGCGTCGGTTTCCGCAACACCGTGTTCGAGCAGTCGTTTGAGTTCCGCCGCGGTGACGGTCATGACCGTCAGACCATTGTCGAACCTCAGTGCGTTTTCGATGTCGAGTTGGGAAACCTCACCGGCGTCTTTACCGGCGTCCGGGTTGGCCGACGTCGGGAGTTTCTCGCCGGTCAAACCGTCGATCGATCCGATCGCCGCACGGATCCCGCCACCGTTCTTGATCGACACCATGACGGAGGAATCAAACTGCTGCGCGGTGGCGAGGTTGGCGTCGGCGGTCAGGTTGCCGAGGTTGGTTTCTTGCGTCCGCACTTCCGAACGACGGCCTTCGATGAAGACATCAGTGACACCAAAAACATTGCCGTCTTTGGCGGTTACCACACCGCGTACCGCCTGAACGAGTTTATTGACCTCGGTGGCTTTGTTGCTGTCAGCGATTGCCGTGGTGATATCGGCCGCCCCCGTGACGGCGAGCGTGCCGGCTTCGTCGGTCGCAAATACACCGCTGACGTCAGCGTCCAACATTCCTGGAATGACCACGCCGTTTTCATCGAAGTCGACAACCAATCGACCCACGTAGCTGTACTCGCCATCGGTGCTGACGATCAAGGTCGGGTCGTTGTCGGCGTTGGTGGTTTGCAACGGATACGTGCCTTCGGCGACGTCACCGGCACGCAGTGTGTCTTGCGCATCGGCCAGGAGCGTGTCTGAACCGCCGGCGACGATCACGTCGACTCCGTTTAGTAAACCGGCGAGTTCTTCTTCCAACGAGATTTGTTGCAGGTGGCTGACCAAGATGACTTTGTCGACATCATCATCGTTGCCTGCGATGTCGTCATCACCGTCGGTGATGTCCGCAATCACGGGGTTGAGCACGTCGGCCAACGCCTGCATGTCGTTGGTGTTACCCGCCGTCGAAACGGTTCCGCCGGGCGACGAGATTTGACTGAGTAGCTGGGTGGTGGCACCGATAATCGCGACGGATTCGCCGTTAACGTCGGCAATCGTCGCGGGTGCAATTTTTGGATGATCAGCGGTCGCGGGCAGGTCGCTCAAGTCGGCCTGATAATCGGTCGTGGCGAGCACTTCCGACGTGAACAAATCGGCCAAATTGGAATCGCCGGAGAAGTCGAGGTTCGCACTCAGGTAAGGGAACTGAGCCCCGAGCCAACGCACGTCACCGAGCGATCCACCGCGGATATCGGTCCCCATCAGTCCGCCGAGAGTGTCGGTGCCGAAGTCAAACTCGTGGTTGCCCAGCGCGGAGGCGTCGAACCCGAGAATGTTCATGATCGAGATGTCGACTCGCCCGCCGTCGGCGCGGATGTTGGTCAGACCGGGCTCGTTGAACAGGTTTTGCGTGGCTTCACGGAGCGGAGCTTGCAGAGCACCGTCACCCGAAGCGCTGAAGAAAGGGCCACCAATGAAATTATCGCCGGCGGAGAGCAGCAACGAACCTCGGCCGTCATTTTGCGCATCGGCTTCGAGAGATTCGACGATCGCGGCAAAGTGAGGAGCGTCTGAGATCGCATCCACGCCGCCTTCCAGATCGCTCGCGTGCAATAGCTGCAACGAGAAGTCGGACGCCAGAAGTTGGCGTGCCTCAAGCGGCTGCAGTCCAGCAAGCGTTCGTTGTCGACGAGACGGATGACGACGTCGGTTGAGAGATCTTTTTGCCACGTGAGTTCTTCCTGATTCGATCTAACTGGGTAAAGAATGAATTTCGGGCGAACTATAGCGGTCGTATATGAACAATCTGTAAACAGCAGCCGAGGAGTTCCGTGTGGCTTTGGCGAATTTTTGAAGAAGCGATACCCCAGTTTGAGAGATCACGTTTTTACGCGCTGGGGATCTTCACACTGTGAAGATTCAGAGATGGTTAGGGGCAAACGCTGAGGCGATTCAGCGACCTCCAACGAGTGAGCCGAAGTGCGTAAGCACTCGGGTACACCGCGACAGCCGCCGCTAACGCGGACCGGCTAATGAACGTAGAAGAGGTATCCGTCATGCGGAGCATGACCTACCGACTCAATCCTTCACCTCGTCGCGGCAGGGGTTGGTGAGGCGGCCGATGCCTTCGATCTCGACCGTGCATTGGTCTCCATCGACGAGGAAGCGTGGCGGGTTTCGTGCGACGCCAACGCCGGGCGGTGTACCGGTGAAGATCAAGTCGCCGGGACGCAGCGTCACAAAACCGCTCAGATGAGAGATCAATGTCGGAATATCGAAAATCAATTGAGCCGTCGTGCTCGACTGCACCATCTCTTCCCCGAGATACATTTTGACGCTCGCATCGGAACCGTCACCAAATTGCTCTTTCGCGACCATGGCCGGCCCCACCGGTGCGAACGTATCAAACGTTTTGCCGAGCAACCACTGACCGCCGGGACGTCCTTTTTGCCAATCGCGAGCAGATACATCATGACCGGCGGTGAAGCCGAAGACGTAATCCATCGCGTCGTCTTTACCGACATGACGGGCGGTCTTTCCGATCACAACAACGAGTTCCGCCTCATAGTCGACCTTCTCACTGAGCGACGGCAAAACGATCGACTCGCCGTGTCCGATCAAACTGCTATTGAATTTGCTGAACACGACCGGCAATTCCGGAGGCTCCGAACCGGTTTCGATCGCATGGTCGAGATAGTTCAATCCGATGCAGATGACTTTCTCGGGATTGCTGACCGGCGGTAACAGAGTCGGCGGCGCATCGATCCAGTCACTCTCCTTGGGCTCGGGCAGTCCCGCGATCTGTTCAGGCGACCATGAGAAGAGATCGTTGTTCTCGGCGAGCTTTTCTTCGGTCGCCGCGTCAGTCAGCTTCGCGAGCGGGCAAACTTTCCCGACCTCCTCCGGTGCACCGCATTGGTACAAAGCAAAACGAATTTTCCCGGAGGATTCACGGTAACGACAAAATGCGGTCATGATGCGCAGGGGGCTAGAGGCAGAAAACAGGAAGCCAATCGGTCAGCAGCATGATACCGAGAAACACGTCCATTGCGGCAGGGCAGGGGAGGGCGGTTTGGAATCAATCGGTCACGAGGGCCGAGGGCCCATGAGGAGACGCCATAACGGGGACCGAAAAGAGTGGCGGGTCACTCACGTTGAGCGGCTTTTTGCCCGAAGGGTGCTGTTGTTCGTCGGTCATCTGCGAGACCCGCCGGGTGAGATACAACTCGGCCTCAAGAAAACTCAGATAACCATCTTTGTTACTATCTGCCTTCGTTGAATGAAGTGCTTCGAGCAAAGCTTCGGTAAAAGCACCGTTCTTCCACTGCGCACTTTCGATCGATCGTTCTTGACCGACGCACGAAACGATATACATCAACTGTTGTTGTCGCCATGGATCCACGCCGCGTTTATTAAACGGCTGAAAGTTGCGATGTGCTTGAATCCCCGCGGCGTGGCAGGTATCGAGCAAAGCAATCTTCTTGCTGGTTCCGATCTTTCGCTCCAACCAAGGCTCGAAATCATTCATGTAGATCGCAGCCTGTTCGAGATTCTCCGGATCGATGTCATGAGGTGCGAAGAACCATTCGTCCCATGGATCAAATGCCCCGTGACCGGCCAGATAAAGGATCGCGACGTCGCGTGGGTCGTTGGCTTTGCGTGACATCCATCCCATTGCCCCACGGATTTTGCTCGACGTGGCGTCTTCGTTGACGAGCAGTTTGCACTCCACCTCGCCATACATGCCGTTATTCATGGTGCGACACGCGGCTACAAAGTCGGTGGCATCTTGATGGGCGTATTGCAAACTCAGATCGTCACGTTCATACCGGCTCACCCCAACGGCGAGCACGTACAGATTTGGCCTGATCGCCGTCGACCGTTTTGAGACACGTCGTTCGATCAGCATTCTCGCCGTTTGGCTGACGGCAAGGTCGTGGGCCGCGGCGAGTTCGATTCGATTGCTGCCCGCCTGCAATTCAATTCGCTGTTCGATGTTGGTCAAAATGCGATCACCACGATTGTAAGTGCGCGTGACCCGATAGGACGATCGCGGTGAATGGCCGTTGATGGTGAAGCGGATCGCGTCGACGGGCAGGCTACTTTGTGTGGAGACTTCGGCTTCGACAATGATCTCGCGTTCGTCGGTTTGGAACAACCGATCGGGTGAAGTCAGCCTTACCAAAGGCGGTGCGATGTCGGCAAAGTTGCTGGGTAACTGGTCGGGCGCAGCGGGTGTCGAATCGGGGGCAACCGCGAGTGTCGGCTGACCGCTGACGGTTTCGATCCGCATACCGAGTGCTCGTAGCTTCTGATCGATCAATCGGGGTTGATACAACACCGATTGGAATTGCTCGGCACGATGGAAGGTGGCGGGTTCGTGTCGTTCGCCGTTGAGATGGAATCCGATAAAGCGTTGTCCGTTGGGGCTCGCGTCGTAGCGTCCTTGACCGTCCCACACGACCCATTCACCACGACTGGAGAAAAACACGCTGAGCGTGGGTTTGACATAGTCGGGTGCCTCCGCAAGCTGGAGCGATGCGGATTGCTGTTTCGAACTTGGGCCGGGTTCGGGACGTGGTTGCCCGGCCAAAACGGGCTCGCGTTTGCTCAGGTCTCTCAGCCAACGGATCGTGACGTTTTGGCCGGGCCGGTACTCTCGGCCCAGCATCCCTTTCATCCGTTCATAGAATGGCATGCCATCGAACGACAGGATCTTATCCCCGGCGATCAAGCCAACACGCTCCGCCTCGCTACCGGGTGGAACCTCCATGACTTGATTGCCCCAACAAATGGCATCCAGATCGCCGAGTGTTTTGGGGTTCGAAATTTGCCAGAAACGCACGGTTCCGTCAAATGAGGAGCTGACAAAGTTCCTGCCGTCCGGCGAAATCGATATCGACGAGACGACCGAATCGTGCCCGAGAAAAACACGTTTGACTTCGAGTTGTCCGTTACGAAATCCGACTTGCAACAAACGCCCACGCTGGGTGCCAACGATGATCGGTGCGGCATCGGACATGATTTTGGCGTTGGGCAGAAATGCAAACGCGGTCGGTGTGTCACCGTCACCGGCGAACGCAAAGTCGCGGATGTCGAAGGTCGTTTCGCCGAGCAAGCGGTTGCTCGCATCGGTTTCGCGGAGTTGCAACGTTCCGCTGCCGGGCGATGTCCGGAGACGGTAATGGCGACCAGTGGCCTGATCACGATGAACCGGGTTGGCTTGGCCGGGAACCGTCGCAGATTCCTTCGCAATCCGGCGCGGTTGAACAGCCCAGTGGTGCGTGATCGCACCGGCCACGTTGTATCGGTATTGATTTTGTGGCAAGGGTGAGGTCGAGATCAGCAGCCGTTTAGAATCGAATGGCCAAACGACTCGGTAGATGGGAAGTGCCCCCGAACGAATTCGGTGGATCCGATCCATCGTGTTGAGATTCCACACATGGATTTCACCGAGAGCATCGGCGCTGGCAGCCATCCCCAGTTCAGGCTTGACCGTCACCGCGGTGGGAAAGAAACGGTGGCGATCGTAGTAGATCGACGGCGCCCCGGTGGGTTGGCTCCAAACGCCAATCCAGTATTGGCTGACGCGTTCGTTCAACAACACCGTTGAACCCGCGATCGTCATGTGATCGTTGTCACCGAGAAAAAGGCTACCCACATCAAGCAGTTTCTCGATGGTGTGCGGGTTTTCTTCTTGTATCTTCTTTAACTTCCGATCGACCGCTTTGGCGGCGCATGCCGGGCAGGCGCGATTGAGAACTTCCTGACGCAATAGGTTGCCGGTGATGGGGGAATTCAACTCTGACCTGCCGTCGTCGATGAGGGTGTCTTGTGCACCTAAGAAGTAACGACGGATTTTCGCAGGCAAGGGATTTGCATTTCGAATGGCACGACGAAGCGAGGTCGATACAAACTGCACACTACGGCCGTCGCAGTGAATCAGAAATTCACTATCGCTGGGGAACCCAAAGTAGGCAAACTCGATGTTAGAGGCCGTGCGTGGATCATTGTGCAGGCTCACCGTGAACGGGTCGCTCGTCGTGCCTTGCGTTGCGTTCCAACGCGAAACGATCATCGTCCCGTCGCAACTCCACGTCGCGATGTATCTGCCGTCGGGTGAGAACGCGACACCGGAAGTACAGCCCGAGTGACCGGGCAACAGTCCGTGAATGCGGTCGGGACTGTCGATCGAATACACCCGGGTCGATCCCAACTTGGTGTTGTCGCTGACGCCTACGATGAGAAAGCGTCCATCAGGAGAAAACACCACGCTGTTGATGGTCCCTACGAGAAATCCATGGGGTTCCTGAAATCCGCGCAGCGTTGACCACAACTGGCCCGTATCAAGATTCCACACGCGAACCGTTTTACCGTCCGCGGCCGCGAGCCATTTGCGATCGCGGCTGATATCCAATGCCGCCACCCAGTTCCCCCGCACGCCTTCCGGATCGATCACCAATTGGCGTTCTGCCGCATAGTCGGAGACCGGCTCGTCGGCGTGGGCAATATTTAACAGCCCAAAAGCGAATCCAGCGAAAAGCAAACCACCGATCCGCACTCGCCGTCGGAATGCTCCACCCGTCGTACTCAAGGTTGTTTCCGACCTCATGACAGCCCTTCGCTGTATTAACTAGATCATGTTTTGATGAGAGGCCTCATCCCTTTCTGTTCTGAATAGGCCGAAAGAGCTGAAAGACCGGACAGCAAATTCAGTGTACGCGAATTTGGAGCGACTGGAGCAAAGCGGGTCTCAGGTCTCAGGTCTCAGGTCTTCACAAGGCCATCGCACTCGCTGACCAGTTTGAGGTTGAACTCGGATGAAACCGTCTTGTTCCGGTGGGGTGCTGTAGTGGTATCCCCAGGCCTGGGCGATTCGCTCTTTGGGGGTGATCTCGGTTTGCGTTAACACTTCGATTCCGTAGACATCAACGATCAAACGATCGTACAGATTGGAAGTGCCGGGTTGGTTGGTTCCTTCGACCACGTCGATCACTTCCAACACGTCTCTCATTTGATCGGGGCGGAACGTCCACAGTTCTCCCTGGACCCGGTCGTGTCCGGATGTCAGGGCAGGGTAGTCTTCTCGATCGTACAACGTGCCGAACACCCAGGCGGGGACGACCGCGATCGGCGGATGCGGCCAACACTTTTCGCGACACTGCCCGCGACACAGCGTGCCGTAGACAAAGAAACTGTCGATCGTTCCGGGGTCGAGGGGCACAGTCATTTTGCAAAGTCAGAAACGTGCGAAAGTCAGAGTTTTCACCTGAGTTGACGTCGACGGACGAGATTTCGCAATCACCCTCGGGTGTGCGGCTCGGAACGGTGTGCGTCAGGGGAGGGAGTGCGGCTTGGAAGAGCGCGCCGCGATGCCGGCGAATGACAGTTTGTTTCTTACCGGCTATCATCGGGTTGACGTGACGCCATGCCGTGCTTTTCCACCAAGCGTGTTTGAGACTCCGACGATGAACCACCAACCGACCACAGAAGCGATCCGTGCGCGTCGGTTTGCCGGGGTGATCGTGGCATTGAGTTGGTTGATGACCGGGGTGACGATTTGGGGCCAGACCGTGCAGCTTCCCTCGATTCGTCAGTTCTCTTATCAGGGCGGGGTACTGGTGCCTGATCGCGGATCGACTTATCTCGGCGGTAACCGATCCTACGCGGCGTCATCATCATCGCGTGGGATTCCGCTGCTACCGAATCCGCCCGGCAGCACTTTGGGGTCCCAGGCATCGGCCGGTGGGGTCTCGGCGTCCGTCACGATCATCGATCTCGATGAGATGGATCGACAGATCCTCGGGTATGACCCACGCGAGAGGAGACGTTCTCGCGGTCGATCACCGGAACAACCACGAAGCGTCTCGGACGAGATCGCCGAAGCCAAATCGCTCGTTCGCAACGCACGCTTGGCACTGAGTAGCGGCCAACGCTCAACGGCGAAAGCCGCCTATGAGTTGGCGATCGAAAAGCTAAGCCGGCTAACGACATCGCACAGGCCCTCGATCCGCGACGACTCATCCGATCGGAAACAACAACCGGCCTATTTACTGGCCTATGCGAAAGCCGAATTCGCACAAGCCTTTCCGGATACCGATGCCGCGATCCGAAACGATCGATTCACACAAAGGACATCGCATTGATCGGTCAGCGGATGAGGCTCAAAGCGGCTCGTGATTTTACTCGGCGGTTCGGGACGGGGATGCGTGCCGGCGCGGACATGTTGCGTTTGCTCGATAGCGAAAGCAAGAACGGGCCGGCAAAGCAACGCGAAGCGATGTCGATGCTGCGAGAGGAAGCGTCACATGGCTCGACACTGGCGGACGCGATGGCCAAACGTGCCAGTTTCTTCCCGCCGCTCTTGCGTTCGATGACAAACGTCGGCGAGGCCAGCGGGAGTCTCGAACGGACAATGTTGCGGCTCGCCGAATACTACGAGCAACAGGTCACGTTGCGGGCCAACTTCCAACGAGCGATTGCGTGGCCGGCCATCCAATTCGTGATCGGCGTCGGCGTTATCTCTTTGGTGATTTACATCATGGGCGTCTTCACATCGGGCGCCGGGCCGATGGCCGATGTGTTGGGTTTGGGACTGCGTGGCCCCACCGGTGTGCTGAAATTCTGGGGGATCCTGCTCGCGTTCTTCAGTTTTCTGGCTGCGATTGTGATCGGGTTTCAAAAGAACGTGGGTGGGATTCAGAACGCGATCCCGCTGCTCTACAAAATTCCTGGACTGGGCAGTTCGTTGCAAACAATCACTTTGTCACGATTCACGTGGACGTTATCCCTGGCGTTGGAAACGGGACTCGATCCCATCAAAGCGATCCGGTTGTCGCTTGACTCCACCGACAGTGATTTTTATCGCAGCGGTGCGAAGGACGCGGAGCTAACGATTCGCGACGGCGGGACACTGACCGATGCGTTGAAAGCGACGGCGGTGTTCCCGGAAGAGTTTCTAACGCAAGTCGAAGTGGCGGAACTATCGGGAACCGATGCCGAGTCGATCTCGCATGTGGCGCGTGATTATGACGAGCGGGCTCGATCGGCGATGAAAATGATCGCCGGATTCGCGACCGGTTTGATTTGGTTGATGGTGTCGGGCTTCATCATCTTCTTCATCATTCGAATTGTGATGATGATTGCGGGCGTCTACCAGGAAGCACTCGAGCCGATTTAGCCGTCGGCCTGGTTTCGGGCAAATTCAATTGTCTCTTTCGCTGGCATGGCGGACGATCGACCGAGTGATATCGATGGGTGGGCGCAACCGAGAGGCGCTGCCGAGAGGCGCAGAATGCAGTCCGCCTCCACCGAGACAAAACACTAGCCAACGGTCTATAATTGCACGCTATTCCCGCACGATTATCTAGGACCCGGATTGCATGATTGCTTCGTCGAAGAACGACTCCCCTGAAGGTGAGGACACCGCCACCGAACGCCAGCCATTTTTTGTGGATAAGAACGAACCCAAAAACGACTCCGTTGACTATCCGGCGATCGAGGCGGCCGTTCGTGTGATTCTCGAATCGGTCGGGGAGGACCCGGATCGTGACGGTCTGTTGGAGACTCCCGCCCGCGTGGCGCGGATGTACGCGGAGATGTTCGCGGGGCTGAAGTCGGATCCCGGTCGCCATTTGGCGAAGGTATTCGAAGAGGATTACGACGAAATCGTTTTGGTGCGGGACATCAGTTTTTGCAGCATGTGCGAGCACCATTTACTGCCGTTCACGGGGAAAGCCCACATCGCGTACCTGCCCAGCGGTAAAGTCGTCGGGCTGAGCAAGCTCGCTCGGGTAGTCGAGGAAGTCGCCCGGCGGCCTCAGGTGCAGGAACGTCTGACGCACACGGTCGCCAATTTGATCGAGGAGCGTTTGTCGGCTCGCGGCGTCGCCGTTGTCGTGGAATCCACGCACAGTTGCATGACGATGCGTGGAATCCGCAAACCGGGCAGTTTGTGTTTGACCAGTGCCATGCGGGGAACGTTTAAGACCGACCCGAAATCGCGCGCCGAAGTCCTCGGATTGATCAACCGTTCAGCCGGCTAAACATCTGTCACGGGCATTAAAATTCGGCTTTTGGGGCCGTTTGTGTTAGAATAGCAGTAGCGTCTGGCCGACGAGAATCGACGGCGGGTTGTTGATTAAATGAGTGTCGCCTATCACCCCGTGATCGGAGCTTGGCCTATGAACCGAACACGGAGTGATCGGCGACTATCGTGAGCTTCCACGGCATTAAATCGACA
>JBICHZ010000245.1:0-6115 GCA_043101355.1 Rhodopirellula sp. JB044 | reverse complement strand
AACAAGCATTTCGAGGCGAAATGCGTGCTATTGAGCGGGCACTGCTTCAAGTCTATCCACGCGCCAATCGCCGCTATCTATCAACCGTTGATCTTCGTCGCGTCTTGGCTGCCGAGGATTTTTTGATCGAGATGGAGCGGCTCGTAAGCACACGTGCGGAAACGAACTCGAACCTGAACGCCGAGTTGCCGTCATACTTTTCGCTGCACCCGCGTGATGAGCGGAACTTGCTAACTTTGATTCAATACACCCAACGTTATGGACTCGAACTTGAGCCCGCGGTCTTGGGGTCCGAACATTTCTACGATGATATCTTCTTCCAAGCACGCGGCCTCGCGGACGCACTCGAAGTCGCACCATCGGATGATTCGATTACCGATTCGATAATCAATCTCGACCTGGATTCCTCCGTGAAAGATGCGTCAGACTATAAAACGTTGCCGGAATAATGCGTTATGAGCGATGAAACGGTTCAGCTTCCGGCCGATCAATCCGAACGGGCCTATCAGATCAAGTTAGACGTTACCGCCGGTCCTCACGCGGGCAGGTCATGGACGTTCGCGGATGCGCAACACGTTGTGCTCGGTCGTCAATCACCTTCGCATCTCCGGTTGGCCGACGAAGTGTCGATTTCACGTCAGCATATCGAATTGCGAATTGCCCCTCCGCGTGTCGAACTGGTTGATCTCGATTCCAGCAATGGCACCAAGGTAAATGGCATCCGCGTTGTGAACGCGTCATTATGCGATGGAGATTTGATCGCGATCGGAAATACGGAGATTCGTCTAAGTGTGTTGATCCCATCGCAAAGCCTCGATGTTCGTTCCGCAAAGGCAAAGTCGATGCCGGATACGAAACCGTCCGCGGTAATCAGTGAGAGTTTGCAATCACCCACGTTGAAGTTGGTGTCACCTCATCTCTCCGCACCGGAACCGTCTGCATCGACGCCGGTGCCCCAAAGTCCGACCGATTCGATCGAAAAAACACGAGTCAATCCGGATGGGCGGCCCAGGACGGAGGCGGGAGACGAGATGCCTGACCCGGCGAGTTGGAATGCTGCTCCTGTTGTTGGTGAGTCCGCTTCGCCGGACCTATTCTCAAGAACACGACCGTCGGAGTTGATCGAAGACGAGAACTCGGTGGCGATGACGACCGCAGCTGGTTTTCCAGATCGTATTGGGGTGTATGACATCAAGAAAATGTTGGGCCGTGGCGGGATGGCTACCGTACATCTTGCTGAACATCGCCGTACCAAGGCTCAGGTAGCGATCAAACTCATTCGAACAGACGTAGCAACGACCGACAAACACGTACGTTTGTTTGTGCGAGAAGCTGGGTTGATTACTCGTATGGACCACCCACGTATCGTGAAGGCGTTTGAGTTTGGGATCGATGGTTCTATGCCCTACCTTGTGATGGAATATTTGGAAACAATCGATTTGCTATCCTTGCTTGACCGCAAATCGACAGAGTCTCGGATCAAAATTGCCACTTGGGTAACATCTAGGATTTTGCAGGCTGTCCATTACGCCCATCAACAGGGGGTCGTTCATCGCGATATCAAGCCCGGAAACGTTTTGGCCTACCGAGAAGGCCGGCACCTGCAGATCAAAATTGCCGATTTTGGACTTGCCAAGACATTTGAAGACGCGGGCTTGAGTGCGTTGACAAACGAGCGTTCGTTAAGAGGGACAATCGCATACATGGCTCCTGAACAGTTCAAGAACTCACGAGACGCTCCACCCGAAGTGGACTTGTTCGCGTGTGGGGCGTGCCTGTATCGAATGTTAACTGGTGCAATTCCCAACATGATCACCAAAGCCGACGAAACGTTGCAGCAACTCGATCACTGCGATGATCTGCCGCCGGAACTGCGGGCAATGGTGAGAAAGTCCCTTCAGCGTGATCCACAGGCTCGCTTTCGGTCGGCAGAGGCATTCGCAGAAGCCATTTTTCCGTATCATCGACGTGCATAATACGCGTCATTGGACGCCAATGCGAAATGGTTGTTTGAGCGGGAAAATGTATCTCGATCGGTTTACCCTAGCAGATTGCGTCGGCTGCTTATCGAATATGACCTGCCTAACGGTAGGATCGTGCTCGCCGGAACCAACTCGAGGAAACCTCAGTAGGCATTTTTAGATGCATGGCGTCTGGCGAGCGCGTACCCGATTAGCTCTTTTGCGTCAGTATTTGAAAGCAGTGCCTATGACCAACATATCCGTTTCGAAACAGCGCGACAGCGTCATTCATGACTACCGTGCGGCGATGGCCCTGCTCAGGGAGAACGTTCTTTCGAAACCTGCATGAAACCCGTGGGTTACGCATGGAAAGCACGCGTGATTCGGACCTCACGAGCCCTCGCCCCCCAACCCTGAGACTCACCGCCCTGTTGCGTCGGAACAAACCTGTGAGAACAGCGGCACGCTCGGTTTTGGAACGAGCGAGCAAAATGGGGCGTGTCTTGTTTCGCCAAACAGCATGTTATGGCAATCACCCTGCCGTTATCGCGGTTGCGTCCGCAGTTTGTGCTCGGTTTGCCGTTCGGATTGTTTGCGTTAAGCCGGATATATCGGATAAAACAGGTAGAAACGGCAACAGAAGGCGACCCAACCGCCTCGCTCGTGACGTAGACTCACGTGTTGCTGTTTCCCACCTTTGCCTGCTTCCTTCCTAGGACCAATCGGATTTTTGGTATGACTCCAATTCGCCAGCGAATCTCTTGCTCGCTCGCTCTTCCCGTGTTTCTCGCACTCGCGATGCCATTTGCGGTCGTTGTCGTCGGATCCGCTTCGCCGGTTTCGGCTGCCAGCACACTGCCTGAGTTCTCGAAGGTTTCCGAGGGATTTGAGAAAGTCGCGGTCTCGGACCAACAGATCGAAAAAGGGTTGTTCAACGTTTGGAAGCGTGAGAAAGACTCCGCGGTCATCGGCGAACTGCCAAAAAACTTCAAAGGCAAGAGCTACTTCATCGCGCTGACGCTCAGCAGCGGTGACCGGTATGCCGGTTTGCAATCCGGTGACTGGGTTGTTCAGTGGCGTCGCTACGATGACCGCCTCGCGCTGATCGCACCGAACCTGGACGTTCGCGCAACCGGCGATGCCGAATCCAAAGCCTCGGTGAAACGACTCTTCACCGACCGCGTATTGCTCGACGTACCGATTCTCGCGATCGGTCCTCAAGGCGGCCCGGTGATCGATCTCGATAGCCTGTTGGTGGGCAACGCCAGCCGGTTTTTTGGCTCGTCGGTTCGCGTCACGAATTCACGTTTGTATTCGATCGATTCATGCAAGGTCTTTCCTGAAAACGTCGAGCTCGCGTTCGAAGTCGTCGGCAGCGGCGGGCGTCTGCAAACGCTGCACTATTCGTTCAGCGAAGTGCCACGCAGTTCGTCAGGTTTCAAGCCGCGGGTTGCGGACGAACGTATCGGCTATTTCACGACGTCGTTCTCGGATCTCAGTAAGTACGATTCCGATGACACGCGGGTGCGTTACATCAACCGATGGAAGCTCGAAAAACGCGACCCGAAACTCAAACTCAGTCCACCGAAAGAGCCGATCCGTTTCTACGTTGAACACACCGCACCGGTGCGTTATCGCCGTTGGATCAAGGCAGGGATCGATTACTGGAACCAAGCGTTCGAGAAGATCGGAATCGTTGACGCGATCGTGATCGAATACCAAGACGCCGTCAGCGGCATCCATATGGAGAAGGATCCCGAGGACGTTCGTTACAACTTTGTACGTTGGCTCAATAACGACATCGGTACCGCGATCGGGCCGAGTCGCGTGCACCCCGAAACCGGACAGATTCTCGACGCGGACATCATTCTTACAGACGGTTGGATTCGCCATTTCAACTTTAACTACGCCGAGTTGATGCCGAACTTAGCGATGGAAGGCGTCAGCGCAGAAACGTTGGCGTGGCTCGGAACGCATCCAAATTGGGACCCGCGTGTTCGCATGGGGGCTCCTGAAAACGTTCACTCGCTGCGTGCCAAGTACGCTCGCCAAGCCGCCCAGCCGATGGCCGGTTACAAGATGGCGCAGGCGGACCCGTCGATGCTCGGCGACGATGAGTTCGACGGGTTGATCGGACACATCAGCCAAAAGAATGGTCTTTGCATGGCCGCGTCGGGGCGCAGCATGGACCTCGCGATGGCCCGCATGAATTGGGCCTTGACCCTCAACGCGGACCTCGAAGCCGAGCGTCAAAAGAAGAAGAAGGCCGAAGAGGACGAAAAGAAAAAGGATGAAGAAGCCGCCGAAGACTCCGACGAGAAGAAGGACGGCGATTCGGATTCAGAAAAAGAGTCGGACGACAAAAAGGATGACGATGCCGCTGACGAAAAGAGCGACAAGGAAGACGATAAGGACGAGGACGCCGACAAAGACGACAAGAAAGACGACTCGGCCAAGAAAGAAGACGAAGAGCTTCTCGATGGAATGCCGGAGTGGTTTGTCGGTCCTTTGCTCGCCGATTTGGTCGCCCACGAAGTTGGGCACACGCTCGGTTTGCGTCACAACTTCAAGGCTTCGTCGCTGTACACGATTGCGGAAATCAACGGCGAAGAAGTGAAGGGCAAAAAGCCGTTTGCGTCTTCTGTGATGGACTACATGCCGATCAACTACCGCTACGACGCCGGCGATGTGCAGGGCGACTACGCGATGATCGACATCGGGCCTTACGATTATTGGGCGATCGAGTACGGCTACACGCTGAAGGAATCCGACCTCAAAAATATCGTCAAACGATGCTCCGAACCGGAACTGCAATACGCAACCGATGAGGACACCAGCGGTCCGGACCCTTACGCACGTCGATACGACTTCGGCAAAGACCCACTGCAGTACACCGAGGAACAGTCCAAACTGATCAAACTGTATCGTGACCGTTTGCTCGACAAGTTCGTCAAAGACGGCGACAGTTGGGCGAAGGCTCGCCGCGGCTACGAGTTGACGCTCGGCCTGCAAATGCGTTCGGTCAGCATGATGGCTAACTGGATCGGTGGCGCGTTCGTCAATCGTGACAAGAAGGGCGACCCCGGCGATCGCGTTCCGGTCGAAGTCGTGCCGGCGAAGGATCAGCGTGACGCGTTGCAGTTCGTGATCGACACGAGTTTCCGTGACGAAGCCTATGGGTTGAAACCTGAAATTCTCGAACGACTCGGCGTCGACAAATGGCTCGACGGAGGCGGTCATTCGCGGATGTCAGATGAAGCGACCTGGCCGATTCACGATCGCGTCTTGGACATGCAGGCGTCGACGTTGACTCTGTTGATGAACCCCACCACGCTGCGTCGGGTTTACGACAACGAGTTGCGTTTGCCCGAAGACGAAGACGCGTTGACGTTGCCGGAATTGCTCAACGCGGTCACGACGGCCGTTTGGTCAGAACTCGACGACGCGTGCCCCGAAGGCCGTAACGATCGCAAACCGATGATCACATCGCTGCGTCGCAACCTCCAACGGGAACACCTGCAACGTTTGGTCGACCTGATCCTGGAAGATACACCGGGGACGGCAGCCTACAGCCCGATCAGTAACTTGGCTCGAATGGAATTGCGGACGCTCGCGGCCGCAATGGAATCGACGCTGAAAAAATGCGAAGGCAAGATGGACGCTTACACGTTGGCTCACCTGAGCGAAAGTAAAGAACGAATCCAGCGTGCTCTCGAAGCCGGTTACACCTACGGTGGCAAACAAGCCGGCAACGGGATGATGATGTTCATCATGGGCGAGCAAACCGAATAGCCCGTCCTGAGTAATCTTCGTAGCTGGAATCGCCAAGACTTCGGTGGCGTGTTGACGCAGGTCGAACTGAACTCTGGCGAGTCCAGCTACGAAAAAAGCTATCGGAGTCGCGTAGAATTCGTTATTCTTAAGCAGCCGGAGTCGCCAAGACCAGGGCTTTCAACATTAGCCTGTCTTGCCAGATCCTCCCAAATTCGCGATAGAAGGGCGATACCGTGATCTTTATCGCCAGGGAGGGCAGCTATGCAGACGTCGTTTTTCAAGGATCCCATCTTTCAGGCTTTCGCAAAACAAAGCCCCTTCGCCACCATGACCCAGATGGTGCTCAGGCGAATCGTCCAGCCAGCCGAGGTGGACCGTCT
>JBICHZ010000244.1:0-6861 GCA_043101355.1 Rhodopirellula sp. JB044 | reverse complement strand
TAGTGACGGATTCTGGGTCTTTGGCGGAACTCGATCGCTCGCCGAACAGGCCCGCACGGGTGAAATGTCATCCGCATGCGGGCGATCATGCCGGGCGTCTGTCATGCCGGGCGTCTGGGAAGAACCGCGTCTGACGCCGATCGGATGAGTCATGGGGACGTAGGACCGGTTTCTACCGGACCGTTTAGGTTCGTCCGGTGGGGACCGCGGTCGCTTCCGCGTGCGAGAATCAGCCTTCTTGGACTAACGCAAGATGCCGGCAGGGCTGTGCTTTTTCACCACACGCGGATTTGGAGCTCACCATCCCATCGCGGTGCATGTTGCGACTACAATGGGCGAGAGTGCACCGTAAAAGGCCGTTTGCGAGGCGTGCCCGTCCTTTGCGGGGGCTTGCAGACGCCACCGCTGAACCCCGCGTGTAAGAATGTCCTGCGAAACCACACGAGCGATCGAGTCTGCGTTGAACGTCGAGCTGAATCACTCAACTCTGCAGAGCTTGTATCTCGACGGAACGCTCAACGAGATGCTTCCTCACAAAGAGTGTTGTTGGTTCGCCCGGGTCGACAGTGACGGTGAACTCGCTTCGATTGATATCATTGACACCGAAACCGCCCGTCGTTCCAGGCAATGTGCCGGGCATGTCCGCGCAGGTGCGTTAATTATCGAGACTCGACACAATGTGGGCGGACTCGCAACGACGACGCGCATTTTGAGTTCACCGAGTCGGCGTCCCTGGCCCCAGCACGGGTAAAACGCCGCACGGTTGCGAGGCTTTCCGCATACCCTGGCAAATGAATCTGCTGGAGGGCTTTCGGCTCAGTTGTCTCGTGCGAAAACGTTCGACGTTGATCGGACGATGCGTTCGCGGATTGAAGACGCGTCATTGGACAGAACCTAAGAACGCAGTTCGTGGCTGTCCCGTACCGCATTGTGGTGGATGTTGAGGATAACTTGGATGTTTCTGGCGACCCATTCGAAAGTTTGTGCGTACACTAACAACATGCTTCCAAACGTTTTGCCAAATACCGTTTCCCGCTTGCCAGCAATGCTGGCGGTGGTGGTGTTATGCACGTGGCCGGCGTTTCAACCGCCCTGCTGTTGCGCGTCGGCGGTTAGCAACTCCGCGAACGTGGGGGCACACGCTTGCTGTCATGCGGGCGGAAATTCGCAAGCAACAACCGCAGACCGGGCGCTTTGTTGCCAGTCCTCTGCCTCGCGTCATGCTGGGAATACATCGTCGAACGACAGTCGCCATCTTCCTGAGAAACAAACCAACGCGTGCGACTGTTTCGACCAATCCCAATGTGATTGTGAAATCCGCGCCGAACTGACCGACGGTTGGCTCAGTTCCCGTGTCGTCAACTCAGACGACCAATCCATGGTCGCTGATATGCCCATCGGCTTGCTGGCCGGTTGGATGATTCCGCCGCCGAACCAGTTGACGGTTCGACAATCTGCTCCTTTCAGTTCTTCGTCGTTAACGTCGAAGGACCACTGCGCGCTGCTGTGCCGCTGGCTGAATTGAGAAACGCGACGAACCCCAGTTTGTTTTCGTTTTTCAATTGAGTTTTGGTTCGAAAGGAGCCTCGATAATGTTACGTACTTCCATGACCGTTGCCGCCATCGTTTTGGTCGGTGTTGCCGTTTTGTTTGCTTCACGAAATGCCATTTCGAATGAAAGTGCCGCAAACGCCTCTGCCGTGAGTTGTCCATGCGGGCAATGCGATTCCGATTGCACCTGCTGCACGGATGAGAATGTCTCTTGTGACAACTGTGCCTGTGATACGTGCGAGTGCACGGGATGTGAATCGACCGAGCAGGTCGCTTCCCAGCCGCGTGCCTGCTGCAGCGGTAAAGCTTCATGCGACTTGGCGAACGCGTCAGTCGATGCTGGTCTGATCGCCTCGGTAGACGACATCGAATGCGCGTGCGGCGAATGCGATGCCGATTGCAAGTGCTGTTCAGACCAGTCCGTGTCTTGTGACGATTGCAGTTGCGAATCGTGCGAGTGCAGCGGATGCGTCGAAGAGACGGCCAACAACGCTTAGTGAAAGCGGCCGCCCAATGTAAGCGGCCCGCCCAGTGCGAGCGGCCCGCCCAGTGCGAGCGTCCTGGCCAACGGTCGGTATGTAGGCTGTCAGCACGGTGAAACAGCGAGTGATAAACTGATCGCTCGGTGAAATGCAACGGGAGCTTCCTGCGGATTGCTGATCATTCCGTTGCTGATCAACACGTACACCTCGTCGGTTGAATCCGGCGAGGTGTTGTTTCGTTGGGTGTTGTTTGGTTGATCCTAGACACGCGTGGCGAACCGGAGCACGGCGTCTTCTTTCCGGCCGCCAACAGAGAGCCTGACCAATCCGGGAAAATCCAAAAATTTGCGGCAGGTCGCGGACATCGTTTAAATAAGCGGTCATGTCCGACTCCGATCCCCCACCGAAAAATCATCCATCGCAGACTCTGAGCGAAAGCGATTTCATGCGACTGTTTGTCCGGCATGAACTCGCCCTCCGCGCTTACGCTCGATCCATTCTGCCGACGTGGAACGCGGTCGACGATGCGATCCAGGAAGCTAGCGTGACGATGTGGCAAAAGTTTTCTCAGCTCGACACGGAAGACGGATTTCTTCCATGGGCCAAGGTCATCGTTCGCTTCAAATGCCTCTCGCTGATCACGAAGTATCGACGCGATCATTGTTTGTTCAGCGATGAAATGCTGCGGCAAATCGCGGACGAGGCGGAAGCGATCGAAAATGAACACGTGGCCGAAATTCGATCCTCACTCAAGATTTGTTTGCACGAGTTTTCTCTGCCTCATCAAAAACTACTGTTGGCACCATATTTGTCGGGCGGCCAAGTCAAACGAATCGCCCAGGAATGTGGCAAGTCGGTCAATGCCCTCTACAAACTGCTCGGTCGACTCCGGCAAAAACTTTCGACCTGCATCGAAAGTCGAATGCAGGCGGAATCCTGATCATGGGAAACACTCGATGAACAATTCCGAACTCATTCAGCAATACCTGTTGGGCACGCTTTCCGACGATCAAGTTGCGGTGCTCGAAGAACGTTTATCCGCCAGCCAACCCCTGCGACATCAGTTCGCGAAGGCCGCTGCGGTCGACGCGGGACTCCGCGATGTCGCGATCGAATCGTCCATGCAGACGAGTCGTCAGGCAGCGAGCCAACCAGTTGTCGCCTCATGGTCGTGGGTGACGCATGGATTGCTCTCGCTCGCCATCGCCGCGGGACTTCTTCTGGCGGTTGGTGTTTGGACGTCGGTTCGTCAGCCCTCTGCGATCGCGAGCCTGCAAACGTCCGAAAACGCGGCTTGGGAAAGCGAGCTGCCCACCACGGTCGGATCGCGACTTCCACCCGGCGTGATGAAACTGGCAACCGGCATCGCTACGATCGCATTCGACTCCGGTGCCACCGCGACGCTCGAAGCCCCCGCTGAATTTCAACTGCTCAGCCCGGTGCGAATGAGCGTTCGACGCGGCGCCGCGGTGCTCGACGTGCCGGAGTCCGCGCAGGGGTTTGTTGTCGAAACGCCCGGCGGTTACGCCATCGATCATGGGACCCAATTCGCAGTGTCGGTCAACGCGGATTCTCAAACTTCGGAATTCGAAGTCATGCAGGGCGAAATTTCAGTGCATCATGCGACGTCAGGCAAAGCGTTGCGATTGCAAGATGCCGAAATGGCGTCGCTGTCGTCCTCGGACCTATCGAGCCGAGAGGGCGATCGCGATGCTGAACGAGTCGCCTCCAATCCCACCGTGATCCGCGTCGGCACGGACGACCGGTCCACGTACGTGATCCGAAACAACCGACGCGGGAAGTGGATCGATCCTGAATTGCTGATCGTTAAACAAGCCGATAGTCGCAAATGGGACGCGAGGGCGATTTTCCGGATGGACTTGCGTGATATCGATCTTTCACAGATGCGGTCTGCTCGATTGCGTTTGAACCAAGTCCCCAGCGGCAAAGGATTCGCCTCACGGTTGCCTCCGAAAAACGTCTTTGCCGTCTACGGTGTCACGGTACCCGATCGAGAAATTTGGATCGACGATCCGACTTGGGAAGACGCCCCGGACATCAACGATGGCGTGTTGCTCGGCCGCTTTGAAATTCCTCGAAGCCAGCAGACTGGGACATTTGGCATTCAAACGCAGGAGTTGTTGGATTTTCTGCGATCCGATTTCGACCAACAAGTCACCTTCGTCGTCGTCCGCGAAACAGGTTTGATCGAAGGCAGCGACCGCGGCCTGGTTCATGCATTCGCCAGCGATTCTCATCCCGAACGATCCGGACCGCTACTCGAATTCTCGCCCATCCAACCATAAGCCGTACCGATCCCGTTTCTCACCAGCGTCATCGCCGAGTAGGTCATCCAGACGCAAACAGTAGAATTTATCCGTGCCCCTGCAATGCAAGTATGCCGGATCCAGGAGCGCAGCGTCGCTCCGGCAACGGTTCGGACGCCAACAACTCAATCTCTTCGCTGCAGATCACGTGTTTCACGTCGTCGTTTAAATTCAGTTGCAAGTGTTGTCAGTCATGGACCATCGTCGGTCGAAAGACTCCATTCAAAACCGACTTCTTTCTCAGACAATTTCCAAAGACGCTGCATCACGTTTTTCTCATACGCATAGGGTTGCAACGTTCCTTTGCCAACAGGACCGACCATCTCCATGAAGCCCGTCGGACCGTAGAACGCCCGCTCCTCGAGACCGTCTTCGGTCGCGCACATGACCTCCGGATAAGCTCCCTTTTCGGCCGATTGAACTAACGGTGACAGAGACATGATCCGGAATGCGAGCCGCGACATTGCGTTGCCGCTGGTCGTGATAAGAGATGTCTTCGACGAACCAGGGTGACAGACATAAACCTCGACCTCCTTTCCTGCCGCATCCAGGCGATCCTGTAGCTCATACGCAAACATCATTTGTGCCAGTTTGCTGTGACAGTAAGTCTTGTTCTGGTGATAATTTTTGTCCCAATTCATGTCGTCGAACTGGATTGTCTTCAGTCCCATCTTATAGCCCAGACTGCTGACAACCACGATCCGTCCCTTCGATTGCTCGATGCGTTCGTAGATCAGTCCGCACAGAAGGAAGTGCCCGTAGTGGTTCGTGCCGAGTTGGCTTTCAAAGCCGTCAACGGTGAGTTGTTGATTGGGTACCTGCGCGATAGCTGCGTTGCAAATGAGCGCGTCAATCTGCGGAACGGTCTGCAAAATCTTCGCCGCTGCCGCACGCACGCTGTCAAGCCTGGCCAGATCCATACAAACGAACGACACGTCGGTGTCCGCGCCGAGTTCTTCTTTCAGCTTTGCGATCGCATCGACGGATTTGTCGGGACTGCGATTGAGCATGACGACCTTCGCGCCCTTGGAGAGAAGGATTCGGCTGGCTTCAAACCCCGCGCCGGAATTGGCCCCGGTCAGCACGTACGTTTTGCCAATGAGGGAACCGAGACGTTCCGGTGTCCAACCGTTCGGCCCAAAAGTTGTATCTGCCATTACGATGAACCTTTCTTTTTTACTGACCATTGCTGGTTGACGAAGTCCGCGAGACCCCAGGGGGGGGCAAAAGATGCCTTCTGCATCGATATCCGGCGTCGAACTCTGCTACTGGCGATTCCTCTGGGGACTTTTTTTGTCGACCGACGGTCGGATAATAGGCGACCACCGGTATCTATTTAGGCGACCAGTGGTATACTGTCAATGGAGTTCGAAAGATCTTTTTGAAAAGGCAGATGGTGAACAAGAAGAAAACGTGGAAACGGGCCCGAAAACCGGAGCAGAAAGCGGAACGGATCGACGCGATTCTCGAGGCGGCCGGTGTGCTGTTGGACCAGGAGGGCTTGGAAGGCACGGGCCTTAACGCGATCGCCCGGCGAGCCGGTTTGTCCAAGCCCAATCTGTATGTCTACTTCGAGAGCCGGGAAGCCATTTTGTTGCGGCTGTTGCTCAAAGAGTCGGCCGCTTGGGCAAAGTCGTTCAAGCGACACCTCGATCAGCTCGAGACGTCGGGCGATGTCGATGCGGTTGCAAACGTGTTTGCCGGTTCACTCGCCCGTCGTCGCAGGTTCTGCACGCTATCGGCGTCACTGGCATCGGTGTTCGAGCACAACGTCAGCCCGGAAACCATCGCTCAGTTCAAACGTGAGTTTCTCACGATCGTGCAGCCCTGTGTGTCGGCGTTGCGCGAAGCATTGCCCGGCCTCAGTGATGAAGAATCCTCGCGAGCGATGGCGATGCTCATCATGTCAGCGACCGGAATGTGGGCTCACTGCCATCCGTCGGAATCGGTGCAGTCCGTCTACAAACAACCCGAGTTCGGGCACATCAAGTTTGATTTCAAAGAAACGGTTTCCGATTTGGCGGGTTGTTTCCTGCGAGGAATGTTGACGCGGACCTAGAACGGATTCCAGAGCCTCAAAAAAACAAGAACGCGTTATTGAAATAGGTGCCACCGAGGTCGACAGTCTTCGGGATCTGAATCCTGGCGTCGCCAGCCACGACGCGCGGACACGACAAACTGTCCAATCCACAACGGCAGCGAAACGCGCCAAGGGTCCCGGCCTGCCCCGCGTTGGTTTCTAGCAACGCTGCAGTCTAGCGGCCATTGAACCAGTGTTAGGCCGACGCAATCTCCACAAGTTGATGGAATTGCATACTCACGTCGATCTCCCAAAGAGCCCCAGCCAGCCCCGGCGTCGGCCACCGGAGCAGATTCACAGGCTCAATTCATTCATTTCTATTGAATACCGCATACGCCTAGCACTCGACAAAGTTGATTAGCGACTCGGTCGCTGGTATGTCGATGAAAAGTCCCTTTAAAAGCCTCTTTGCTGCTAGCCG
>JBICHZ010000243.1:0-30862 GCA_043101355.1 Rhodopirellula sp. JB044 | reverse complement strand
GTTTCGGCAAGGGCTCGTACGTCACCGAATCTCATAGCGACATTGGCTACGTCATCTTAAGAAACGCTGCGAATGAAACTCGGCTCAATCAACGGCTGAGTTGATTACTCAACGGACGAGGATCAACACTCGCGAGATCACATCGGTGCCCGAGCTCGACAACGACTCGCCGCCCGCGTTCATGTTCGCGGTCATCGGACTGAGCGGCATGAAGGTTTGCTCGCCGAGCAGATCGCGAAGCGTCTCGAGTTCCTTGTCGTCGGCTCCGCTACCCAGCGACAACCCGATCGACTCAACTTGCTCGCCCTCTTTATGCGGGTCGAGGAACTACCGATCGCGTCGGTCAGCACTACCTAGGCAGTTGGGCCAGTAGTGACGAAGCGATCGCAATCGAAGCGATGATCCATGTCGCATAGACAGGACGTTTACTCAGACGACTCGCGACAACGGGTACCAACTCCGTTCGAATTTGGACTCGTGGTTTGAATAAGTTGCAGGATGAACTCTTGGTTCAGCCCACGGGCTAGGGTAACGTATCACCCAAACGCACTTGCCTGGAACAACCCAAGGACGTTCTCGCAGTACAATTCTGCGAGCAACACAAACTCGCTGACCTTCGGCGATGCTTCATGAAATGGCTCTTCACCTTGTCTCCTGTTGCATTTGTTTACACCGGTTCTTTAGGTGCAGTTTCGATCTCTTGAATTTCTTGCTTCAGCTCATCAGGCAACGGCTCTGTAACACTTCCGCCCTCGCCTTGACCTCCGCCGCAGCCGGAAAACGCAACAATAGATAACAGGCTGAAACAAACAACACTCTTGAAGAAACTCATTGACACTCAATCCCTATTCAGAGAAAAGAAACCACGAACCGCATCACATCCCTTGGTGCTCATTCACAGAACGCCAAAAGGGACCACAAAATATCTATCCCAAAAACAATCGATTGACCGACAGTTCTTCGCCTCGGTTGGCTAATCAAACCATGAGCAAATCGCATCAGTCAATCGATTTCTAGGCAGGTTCTATAACAGCTCGCCGAAAGGAGCCTAGAATTCCTGGCTGATCACTTCCTTGGACGCACGCGTTCCTAACGCTCCCCAAAGCCCATACGGGCTGGCCTGTCCAACCCACATCTGGGAATTCCCCGCAGACGCTTTCACCTTGTAGGGCATTGGCGCGGTACTGGTCCCGGCGTCGATCGAGTCCGTAATGAATTTCACCGCTCCATCACCCATCAACACGTGAGCGCCACCTTGGTGACGGCTGCTGACCGAATAATGCCCACCCCGATACGCTCCACTTTTGTGCTGAAGACAAAGCGGTGTATTCGGTGGACGAATGGTCGTGACTTGAGAGTAGACAGGATAGGCGTACGCCCAACGGTATCCCCGGCCTTCGCTAGCGGCCAGAATCCCTTTTCCGTCAGCCCAAAATTGTGGACGGTTCGGATCGAGGTTAGCATCGCAATCAGTCGGATCGAAGAAGACGCCTTTCGTTAGGGGAGCATCGTTTTCGCTACTCGTTACTCTCCAACCCATGCGAGTCGTTACATCGTTGTCACCAAGGTCCGTTGCAATTTCACCGGACATGATTGTATTAGCGAGCCCGTCCAAAATATCACGGAAACGCATTTCGCGACGAAGTGCGAAAACCCCTCGATGGGCAACTCTTACCGTTTCGGTCCAATCCGAATTAGTATTTCCGTTTTCGTCGATCGGCCCTTTGTCTATCATGTAGCCCGAATCGCCCACGCAAGCAGCGTAGTTCGTGCGACCATGTGAAGGCAAACCAACTCCGGGGTCACTAGGGCAACGCAGCGTCGGAACTTCAGTCATCCAAGGCGGATACTCCGACTGCCATGGGATAGGTCCCATGGCACTCCACGAGCCTGACATCGCCGTTCCGCTAGTATTCCTGCGGAGCGGATTGGAGATCTGCTCCCACAGGGCCTGCTGTTCGAAGAACGGTGTTAACCCTACAAGCCAAGTCAGCCATAACTGATTGCCACCACCACCGGCGGTGCTATTGCCTTGCGAAGCGCCGACACCGGGTTTATCAGTTCCGCCACCCTGCATTGGCAACTTCTTGTAGGCAGAATGATAGTTGTGAACTGCGAGCCCAATCTGTTTGAAGTTATTACTGCAACTCATCCGACGAGCTGCTTCGCGGGCAGCCTGAACTGCCGGCAGCAGTAGACCGACAAGAACGCCAATAATGGCGATCACCACTAAAAGTTCGACGAGCGTGAATGCGTTACGCTCGCGGGCAACATTTCTCATTTGAAATTCTCCAGAAAAAAAGATGAAACATTGACAAGTGTCAAGGATGAGTCTACGAAGGCCAGAAACGGATTCAACGAGCATTTGCGTCTTATTTCGTTGCAAACGCGACAAGTGTATTTTGCGGCGTTCCCGTCAAGTGGCACCCGCCGTACGTGTTCGGCACTCGACTGAGCTCATTGGGCGAGGCTCATTTGGCGAGTATCAACGGCAAGAGGCAACGGCAAAGATCAGCGGCGACCGGAAAAACCAAGCGAAGGCGTTACGACTGGAATACACGCACGCGAAAGACGCCAATCGGAATACTCTCGGATGCCCCCTCCAACTCGATTCGCAGTCTGTCCGTTTCTACTTGGCGAATTCTGAATACACAGCGTGTTTGGTGATTGTCTGAATTCTCTGCGAGCAAGTTCCCATCACGATCACGCAGGCGAATTACCGAGGCGCAGAATGGCATGCGAGCTTCAGGGTGCCCCATTAGGGCTGACTCCATCGGGTGATCGAAGTCATTGTCGAGTGCAACAACCACGCGACTGATCGATTTTGGTTCGCTCCACGAAAGCTCAATCCATGGAGACTCATCATCGCTATCGGCGATCCAAGCGTTGGCGGACGACGTCGGACGCTCTGGCCCATGAAGCACCGCCCGAGGCTCAAAGCTCTCCAGCGGAGGGTCAAACTCCATCGCTATGTTCTTCCCGCCGGGCCGTCGTTCAGGCAGCCAAAACTCAAAGCTCTCAATGCCAATGCCTTCTGGTGGTTCCTGGATCGCACCTCCACGACTCACCGCACCGTGGCCACGTTGGCACAGGGATAAAACACCCGTCAAACGAACATCACTCAGCGCGACTTCGACCTCCGCGTTCTCCATCAAGCAGACCATCACATACCTTGGGGCTTCGATGACCTCGTCAAGGTCGACCTCGATGGGGCGAAATGTGGCCTGCATGTATGGTCCGGTCTCTGCACTCGCTATAACCGATGGCACTATATGTTTGCTCGAGTGATTCAATCGCGTCCCTCCAGCGACAAGAGCCTGTGGTTCCCGATGTTTCGCTCCGACGAAAACCTCATGCTCCGCAAGAATCTCATCGGGAGTGAAGCTGTCAGGGCGACTGCAAGCGCGAAGTTGGATTTCCAGCTGCGCATCTTTGTCAGATCGCACCCAGAAACGAATCTTCGGCAGCTTCCCAGCGTTCACGGGCAGTAGCATCGCCCGCGATCGTTCGAGTGAAACAAACTGATCACTAGGAGGGAGACGATCCAATTGCAGCACGCTACTCGCCGTGATCCCCGCCGTTTCAGCCAAGTCATCTTCATCGGGGATTTCCACATGCGGAATGTGTTGGCCGGTGCGTAGCAAGTCTCGCTGCAACCGACCGATCATGCTTGGTTGGGCGATGTCTCGCGGCAGCAGACTTTCCTGGCTGCAGATCGCCGCGGCGATGCCAACGGCCTGCGCGTTATGCGCACATGTAGCCATCACCCGCGTCGATCCGAACGCAACGTGACTGGCACTGATGATGCGTCCGGCAAGGAATAAATTGTTGATGTTTCGGCTATACATCGAACGGTAGGGAATTTGGTAAACGCCCTTGCTGTGCCACTGTGTGCATCCTGATAGCTCTGAGAACACGCCATCGGCCGGGTGTAAGTCGACGGCCCAACCACCGAAACTCACCGCGTCATCGTGCTGACGTTGCTCAATGAGATCTTGCTGGATCATCATCGTATCGCCTTCAAACCGTCGGCTCTCTCGTTTGCCCGGAATCTGGCCGACCCATTCGAGCGTCAGGTTTTCCGCTTCTGGGAACTGGCCCGAGTTTTTAATATGATCCCAAACGCCATAGATGACCTTCCACAACTCCCATTTGATCTGTTCTGTTTGATGAACCGTATCGAGCCGTCCGCCATACTCGATCCACCACAACTGACAACCGTGCTCTTTGGCGTTGAAGCTTCGCCATCGTGGAATCTTGGTGATGTCCTTTAACGCGTAACTCGGCGGCACGAAGCGAACGGACTTCCCAACGTCTTTGGTGTAGAAGTACATCGAGTGCCCCAGCAGTTCGCCGTACTCCTGGGCAGGAGCAAAGCCTTCACCAAACTCGTCACGCGATTCCGCCCCCATACGAAATGCCGCCCCCGCCATGAATCCGAGGATGCCGTCACCGGAGGCGTCGCAAAACAGCGGTGCCCGCACGTCGTACATGGTACTGTTCTGACTGCAGAAGGCGCGCACCGCTTCAATAGAATCCGAATCGTGCTTGCTGGCTTCAAACACAGCGGTGTTAAGTAGCAACGTGATGTTTGGTTCTTCGACCACCTTTTCCAGCAAGATTGTGTCGAAAATCAGCGGGTTGCCTTCGGGGTTGCGGTACTGATTCTCGACCAAGATTTCGTCGATCACGCCGCCTTCACGAGCCCAACGATTGTTATTTCCCATATGAGAAGTGGCACCGAGAATCCATAACCGGACTTCGCTCGACGCGTTTCCACCCAAAACGGGGCGGTCTTGAATCAACACGACCTGGATGCCGGCGCGTGCTGCAGTGATTGCACAACAGGTCCCTGCCATGCCGCCACCAACAACAACTAGATCGGTCGAGATGGATCTAGTTAAAGGCTCACGTTGGTTTTCAGGTTCAGAAATTTTCACAATAAGTCCTCACGCCGTTTTTCTTGCTCACGGTTATAGCTCGAGAAAGAGACCCACAAAATCAAAATCGCTAATGCAACCAAAACAGAGCCGAATCCCCCGAGCGTCATTCGGCTCTGGCTGTTTTCGGGTACCAACATCAGCATGAACATCAACAGTCCACAAACCGCGATGGCACCCCCAACAACGACTGCCGGTAAACTGCTCGAATCCACCGGCATGCTGGCTTCGGAATTGTGCTGTTTGGCTAGGACGCGATCATGCCCCGCCGCGACGCCGCCTGAAAAGAACTGCATCACAGCGAGCACAAAAACAGGGATCACAACCCCGGTAAATGTCTTCGCTGTGTTGGAATTGGCCTGTACCCACTGGGCCAGTGGCTCCAATACGGCGATCGAGGTGAACAAACCTCCGGACTGCAACCCGAAGCGGACGACCACCCCAATCGCCAGCGAAACACCGGCCGTGATCCAGACGCCGCGAGCGGTCATGGTGCGACTAAACAGGGACCAAAGCGTGGGTGCGAACAATGCCACCACAACCATCTCGGTGATATTGATGATCACTTTCTCGGCGCCGCCCAGTGATTCATAAAACAACGCAATCGCAATCAGCAGAGCTCCCAGCAAAGATGTGACTACTCGGCCAACCCAAACTAGATAGGGATCACCTTCAACCGCTTGAGCCAGTGGGCGATAGATGTCGTGCGTGATCACGCCGGAAAACACATTCAACTGCGAACTGACCATGCTGGCGGTGGCCGAGAACATGGCCGCGACCATCAGCCCAACCATGCCGACGGGCAACACTGACTGGCAGGCGTCGATATAGGCGGTCTCGCTCAAACGAAGCACGATGTCTTCACTAGCACCCGCCGGAATTGGTGTATGCACCCGCCAAATTAGCGGCGGAAGCAGCCACAGCAGCGGACTCAATAGGTACAAACCTCCGAATAGATAAGTGCTCTTCCGCGCCGCGTTCGCGTCAGGCACGCAAATGAAACGCTGCACGAATGCCCACTCGGCACCAATCATGAAGAAGTGAACCGCACACCAACCGGCCAGGAAGAACCAGGTGTAGTCACCGGAGATCACACTCAATAGGTTTCCGCCGGCGACGACCTTACCGGCATGGACCTGCAGAGCCGGAGTTGCCAGTGCTGCATCCCAAAATGCCCCGACACCTCCGACTTTCGCTAACGCCAAAGGGATCACAAACAATACAGCGAGATTCAAGATGATGAACTGCAGGACGTCGGTCATCAGCACCGCCCACAGCCCACCGATCATGGTGTAGATGACCACGATGCTACTGAAGATCACGATTCCCCAAAACAAAGATAGCGTCCCGGTGGCCGGATCACGCAAAGGGTTGCCTTCGGCCAATGGCATTAAGCTGACCAGGACGCGTCCTAAGGCATAGAGCGCGCCCGCAGTCGTAACGATGCGAAAGACCGTCATGAACCAAGTGTAGAAATGCAGAACAGAGTGTCCAAAGCGAAGCTGCACGTACTCTGCGGGTGTCTGCACGCCAATCTGTTTCCAACGACCAGCAACGAAATAGCCAACCAGCAGCGCTGCCACGCCGTACATCAAGTTGATCGAGACGGCAACCAAACCTTGGCGATAGGCGATCCCACCCCAAACGACGAATGTATTGGCTGAGAACATCGTCATGAACGCACTCAATCCGCTCGCCCACCAGGGAGACTGCCCTCCGGCAGCGAACATATCCGACGTGCTCTTGTTTTTCGCTGCGAACAGGCAGCCGACACCAAAGACGCCGGCTAGATAAGTCAACAGGACCGCGTAGTCGATGCTAGCCATAAATCATTTCAAATAGTACGAAGAGGAGCGTCCATCGAAGTGAGCTTTCGTGCTGAGGTTGTTCAATTTGCCAGCAGCCTCACACCGATCGGCCTTTCTCGAACAAGTCAGTGTGTAAAGAATCGCCCGCGTCAGATAGGAGCATTTGCGTTTCTTTTCGTTGCAAATGCGGTGGCAGGTGTTAGAATCGCGGGAGCCTCAATCGTTTCCTTCGATGATCTGACCATGGCCAAACAGCAGCCGCGCCGTGCCCCTAACCGAATCCCTCAGGTCACTGTGTTGGTAGACACCTCAACCGATTGGGGGCGACAAACAATAAGCGGCATCCTTCACTACGCTCAAAAGCATGGTCCCTGGCACATGTCGGTCGAACCACGCGGCCGAAGCGACCCCATGCATCTACCGAGTGACTGGGACGGCGATGGCATCATTGCACGCATCTCGACGACCAAACTTGCGAGCGAATTGCGTTGCAGGAACGTTCCCGTCGTAAACATTTCCGGTATCGAATTGGAGGGAATTCAATTTCCGCGAGTTTCGACCGATTACGGTGCCACCGCCGAACTTGCCGCCGAGCACTTTCGAACCCGTGGATTTCGGCGTTTTGCATATGTTGGCCCCTTGGACCTCACCTATGTAACGCAACACGCAGCCGAGTTCGAGCGGCGAACGGCTAACGACAACCTACCATTGAAACAATTCAACTACGCGCACGAATCCATGGCGAGCCAGCGGTGGCGCCGGCAGCGGCAAAGGCTGGAAAAATGGCTAGCCGAACTGGAGAAACCGATCGCCATCTTTTGCTGGGGCACGGCGGCCTCTTGCCAACTGCTCGACGTCTGTCGTGGTCAGCAGATCATCGTGCCCGATCAAGTCGCCGTGTTAGCTGGCGATAACGACGACCTCATCGCTCAGGCCACCGTCCCGCCGATGTCAGCGATCCTGAATCCGTGCCCGCAAATCGGCTTCCGCGCTGCTGAACGCTTGGAGGAATTAATGTGCGGAGGGTACGACAACGGAAAGCCAATGCAGATCGCTCCAATTGAAGTCGTCACTCGAGGTTCAACAGATATCTTGGCGATCGAAGACGAGGAACTGTATGCCGCAGTACGATTCATTCGAGAAAATGCATTTGGTGAATTGACCGTCGAGCAAGTCGCCCGTTCCGTTCCCATGGCGCGTCGTGCACTCGAGCGAAAATTTCTCGAAAGCTTTGGACGCTCTCCGCTTTCGGAGATTCGGCGACTCCGCATTGCTCGCGTCAAACAACTCTTAGCAACGACAGATTTATCAATTTCGAAAGTAGCCGACGCCAGCGGCTTTGGTACCCCGGAATACATGACCAGCGTTTTTAAGAAAGAAACGCAGTTGACTCCATTGCGTTACCGGTCCAAGACGCGTGCACGATAACCGGCTTCATTGCGATGCCGCTGCTCGCGTCGCATCTGGCTGCATCAGAGGATAATCCGCTTCGTAGACATTAAGAATGCTTTTCATCCACCCATTACTGCTGAACCACCGCGGTGTATGCTTGAAGCTGAACTCCCATTGAGCCAGTTTGAGCATCAATTCGCGAGTGACTTCGGGACGGGTACAGGCAAGGTCATTCACTTCGCTGATGTCGTTCGACAAATCATAGAGCTGCGGCGGCAAATGAGGCGTGCGCACCAACTTCCAATCACCATGACGCACGGCGGCACCGCGGTGCGTGATTCGCCAAAAAAGAGTCTCGTGAGGGTGCTCCCCTCCGCGCTCTCCCCGAAGAAACGGCAGCAGGTTGACTCCGTCATAAATTTTTCCGTTTTCTTTGCCAGCCTTCAATTTCCAAGGTTCGCCTGCAGCGGCAAGGAAGGTGGGAAGCAGGTCGAGTGAAATAAACGGCTGTTCATATAGCTCGCCTCGCGGAATTCCGCCGGATGGCCACGAGAAGATAAACGGAACGTGCATCCCGCCATCAGTGAACATCGATTTTTGGCCACGCAGCGGAGCATTGATAGAATGATTCGTACTGTTCACGACTCCGCCATTGTCGCTGCAAAAGACGATCAACGTATTCTCAAATTGGCCCGTGTCCTTAAGGTGCTTGATAAGGCGTCCAACATTCTGATCGAGGCAATCCTGCATTGCACAGAGTGTTCGTCTAGCCTTGTGTTCAATATACGCGTATCGCGCGAGATCTACCTCTTTCGCTTGCAATGGAGTGTGAGGAGTGTCGTGAGCCAGATACAGGAAAAACGGTTTGTTTCCCGGGGTTCTTCCGATGAAGTCGATCGCTTCTGCCGTATACCAATCCGTTGTGTAGGGAACATCAATGCGATCAACGGGGGCACGCTGGCGATAGATGGATTTGTCTTTGACCTTTGGAAAGTAGCCATGCCCTTTGAGTCGACCAAAATAGTAGTCGAAACCTCGTGAATTGGGATGCATGGCGTCACGGTTGCCGAGATGCCACTTTCCGATGCAGGCTGTCCGATACCCGATGGCTTTGAGTCGGTCTGCGATTGTGATCTCATCCGTAGGCAATCCAACGTGATCGGCGTTGTAATAGTCTGCCGCCCCCACAATGTTGTGCTCAAAGCCGAAGCGATTCTGGTAGCGACCGGTCATCAGCCCCGCGCGCGACGGAGCACAAACAACCCCCGAAACATATCCGTTGGTACAACGCACGCCTCCGGAAGCCAGGTCATCAATATGCGGAGTGCGGATCTGCTGAGATCCATAGCAACTCATGTCGCCGTAGCCCATGTCATCTGCGAGGATGATGACCAAATTCGGTCTCGGGTTCGCGCAGGCAACCCCGAACATGCCCACGCAGATTAAAAACATCAAACTGTGCCGAACAAATAACATTACATTAACCTCAGATATGCTGGCCGTCCCGCAGGCTCGAAAACTCAATTACCCCAATGACAGTCAATTCGACGCATCACTTGACGGCGCATAGTATCGAAAATAATCATATTCGGCCCGACTCAATTCGGGATCTTTGTCGCACCAATTGGCGGCAATTGCGGTCAGCCAAACGTTGAGTCGATCATGTTCAAACTCTTCGACTGGATATTCACCGTAAACCGTCGGTTCGCCATTCACAAAGAATTGCACGCCTTGCGCAGTCCACTCGAAGGCATAGGTGTTCCACTTCGTTGCATCGAATGATTTGCCCGCGCGTCTCTGAGGCTCAACGTGATCTGTTGGCGGCTTAGGACGACGTCCGTGTTCCTTTCCGTTCGGTTTCCAAATGATGACATGCTGGGTGAAACGGTTGTAGCCGCCTTTCCCATCTGCGTTTTCATAGCAATCAATCTCGGTACGACGCTCAGGAGGATACGTGGTCAGTATGGAGCCCGGCGGATCCGCGTTGGCCATTGGTTTGGCAAACATGGCCCAGAAAGCGTGATGCCAACCCTCATCAACCTGACCATCCTGATCATGATCGATACCATCGCCTAAGCGAGCTCGGACTTCGTAGTAGCCGTAGTGAAAACGCTCGAGTGTGACGATGCCTGCCCCCGCGTTCGCCTTACCTTGGATCCGCTTTTCAAGCGGTGTCAAGTGCAACCTTAATGATCCGTCGGCAACATGAATATTTTCCGCGCGTTGAATACTACGGTGCTTGGCATCAGCCCGGTACGCCCAACGGTTTAGGTCGAGCTGGTCCCCGTCAAACTCTTCGGAGAAAGACAATTGGTAACCTTCGGGCGCATCTGCCACGATGGGCCGCAGAGGCCACACAGCGACAGCGAACGCCCAAAAGACCAAAGTGTAGCGTTGATTCGAATAAAGAGTCATAGAGAACATTTTTCCAAGTAAGTGTTTCGCTCTCGGGCGACGACGTGGTGAATTCATCCCGTCCGCACTGACACTATCGCGTTTTGCCGCCAGCCTTCATTTCCAGAAGACCGGTATCTCCCGTTAGTTCAATCCATAGGTCGAGCTGCTGAGCTAAACGATGCTTCGTTTGCTCGTGAGCGTCGTCGGACGCTAGGTTGCGTATCTCGTGCGGATCACGCTCAAGGTCATACAGTTCCTCGGTCGGTTTGGTATCCGCGAGTACAAGCAGTTGCGCGGCCGAGAGCTTTCCGTCTGCCTTCATTTTCAGCATGATCTTCCGCATTGGTCGGTGCGTCCGGGTGTACTTGCTTTCGGTGTAACCGATACTCGGTACGTAATTGCGGATGTACTTCCAGCGCCCATCGCAGACACTACGGATGTGATCCGCAATTTCGCCACCGGCATCGCGTGCACCGAAGATCAGGTCTCTCGTGAAGGGGGCGCGGAGACTGTTGCCGTCGAGTCGCTCGCTTGGCATGGCACCCGCGACATCCACGACCGTCGCCGTGACGTCCAACATGCTTACCATCCCACCTACCACTTCGCCAGCGCGTTTTCCACCAGGCCATTTGATGATCAGCGGCACCTTCAGCCCCGGTTCATAGAGCCAGTTCTTGCCACGCAGATGACAACGTCCATTGTCTCCGCAAAAAATGATTAGGGCGTTTTCGTATCTCCCTTCGTTCTTTAGGCGAGCGATAATCTCTCCGACCTGGGTGTCCATGTGCTCGATCTGGTCGAGGTACACTGCCCAATCCATGCGGATCTCTTCGGTATCGGGAAAGTACGGCGGCAACCGAATGTCCTCCAGAGCGACCGGGTTGCTCGATCGTTTCCGGATCGCTCGCCACTTCTTTTCGTTGGCGTCCTGGCGGTGAGTACCGTCGAGTGTGATTTGCGCAAAAATCGGTTGCCCCGTTTTCGCTGAACTCCAGTCGTTCCCATCGAACAGCGTTTCCGCTGGTTTGAAGTTGAGGTCTGTCTTACCGGAATAGCCACATCCCTTCGCGTTGTAATATCCGGCATCGCGAAGGTACTGCGTGATAGCTGGAAAGGTGTAGCTACCAATGCGTCGATGGTCGTGTGCATCAATGCGAGTCTGGTAAACGCCCGACATCATCGCACTGCGAGAAATCGAACATGCTGGCCCGGTGCAGTACGCGCGTTCATAACGTGCCCCGTCCGCTGCAAGAGCATCGATAGAAGGAGTCTGTAATCCCGGTTCGCCATAGCATGCCAATTCATTGCTGATGTCCTCGGCGAGGATCCAGATGATGTCGGGACGAACTTCTTCGGCAAACGCATGGCTCTGGACGCCAGCGAGCGAGGCCAGTAGCACCAACAACGTGATGAAAGCGAATCGATTCATGGCTAGCGATCAGATACCTGTGTTTGTGTCATACGAAATAAGTAAGGCGGCATAGTCCTATTTAGCGAGCTACCGATCGGTTCGAATCCGAGTTTTTCCGTTGTGAAACGGAGCACGTCCGTATTGATCCCAGGCAAAATAGGCGAGCCCCACATTCCAAGCTGCGTTGAAATTCACCCAGCCTTCTGGATGGCGAAACTTTCCATCGATATCCAACGGGTACATCTCCGATCCAGGTGAAGCGCAAAGTGCCCCGCGGCACAGCTCAATTCGGGCGCAAACGTTTTTTGGATAGAGCTTTGGCCATCCACGTTCAACTAAACGAAAGCCATTTTCCGGGTGACCAGGTGCAGCAGCCTGCATCGGGTTGCGACCAAACAGGTTGTCGAACTGAGCCACCGCCAACTGGCGCAATCGTTTGACCAACTCCGGATCCTTGACCACCCAGGAAGCCGACAACGCACAAGCGGGAAATCCCGCCAGGTTCCCCGGTTCGTTCAGCTTGGGAATCGTCCAGTGCTCGTCGAGGTCGAAACGTCGGAAATCCCACATGTTGTTCGAACGCGAGACCGCAACCTGCGCCCACTTTTCAATGAATCCTGGCAAATCAGGCGGTGCGTGGTCGGGGTAGTTTTGCAGAAACCAAACCAAACCGGGGACCGTTTTGTGTTCGCTCATCCGATGCCCTTTGGTAGACCGCGGATCATTCCAGTCGATGTTCTTGATCAACCATTCAGTCTGCTTCTGTGCTGCATGCAGATAGCGTTCACTGTTGGGTAGGCCGCTGCGATTGGTGACCTCGTACATAAGCAGGTTAGGCAAAATAGAATGCCCCGGTGCGTGGCGTCCCTTGTACGGATGGAGATATCCACCCATCGGATTGGGCCCCATCAAATCGGACACGCTTTGATAAGTTGCCGGATCCCACCACTTACTGTTTTCCAGCAGACCAGACTCTTCCCAGTGCTTCGAGACAAACGCCTGGCATCGATCGTAGAACGATTTGTCGAGCCAACGGTCCAGCTCCAAACGTGGCCATGCCCACAACAGAAATGCAAATTGTTCTACCGTTTGTCCCTGGACTTTCCAAGGTTCCGGGTCACCGCTCGGGTCTTTACTGGTCGGCTTGAGCAAATAGTAGCCAAGCCCCCAATGAATGAGCTTGATCACGTCCGGTGCACCCGGATGAGGTGGTTCCAGGTCGGCGTAATAGCCACGTGCGGCATCTAAGACGCCGTCGCTGTGAGGAGTCTTTGCGTCAAACTGAAAATCTTTCGATAAGATTCTTTTCTTGTCGTAGTGCCAGTCCAACTGTTTAGGCATGGACTCAACGAACTCCGGATCAGACAAGTACAGCAAAACCAATGACGGTACAACGAAGTCATAATAGGTACCATCTCGCCAAGCGGACCCCCCATAGGCACTCGGGTGGGTGCCGACAACACTTCGAGAGTCAATCATGAAATCGACGGCGGCCTGCCAGAACTGTTCCTGGTACAAGTCCTCTCGAATGGAAAATGGATCTGAAACTGCTGATTTCAACCCTTTTCCGGAGACTTCAATCAAGAATTCAACGTCACCGTCCGCCGGTCGAAATCCAGTGAAATCACCGAGGCCATTACGGACCACACCCCTGAACAATGACCTTTCGTTGTTGGATTCGCGAATGGCAAACAATGCACCATCGGGTGACAGCGGAGCCGTAAAACGTTTAGGCCACGATGTTTGATAACCAACCTGATTCACCACTACCAAGTGCCGCGTAGGATCAATCTCAGGCCGATTGCCACGACTGCGGTCTGCCAAGCCAGTACCGATCGCTACAGAAGCATCCTCATACAATGCGATTTCGCGAACCCGTGCCACTTGACTTGGATCTCGGTTCACGAAACGCACCGCCGATGTGCTGACGGGATGCGTGAACTCAACGACCAGCCGCGTTTGCGAGTTGCCTCGAACCCGGCCTCCCGGTATCAGTTCCCAGCCGTCTTCGCTTCGGTACTCGAGATCGAACGAGCGGACTGCGCTTGCATCCTGATAACCTGTAAACACGTGGGCAACAGTGACACGTTTCGGCACGCCCAGATCCATTAACAACCATGCCTTGCGACCGGAATGACTGAGCCAGCGTGATTCGTCACTAATCACTCCATCCACCGCATTGGCAGGGGCGTAACCGTCCCGCGCGTTACTGGCGGTTGCAGTAGCAGTGGCAGCGAGATTCTCTTGCCCGCTAGCCGTAGTCGCACTCAAGAGCAACGCCAACGCGACATGGCACACCAGCAAGACCGTGAGAAAACTAGCATACCAACTAGGCGAGATCGCTCTTCGACGCATTAGCCCAAACAAAAGCCCGTGTTGTCGATGCTCTAGGACCGGTGTCATCATCCGGGAAAAAGCATTCGCACGGAGTATCGCAACCGTCCTTACTCTCGCACTGACTTTCGTTTTAACAAACAAAAAACACCTCACGCTGGCCACTTGATTAATCTGAAAACGACTCGAATGCCTTGGAAACCAAATCGCCAGCAGGGGCACAACTCCACTACCCCGCCAAGCCGACATTGCGATGACCGGCAAATGAATCCGGAGCAGGATCTTGCGGAGAACAGAAATCGTCGGAGAACTGGGGCTTGTAAAGCTCGGCGTTCGCGTTGAATACACGTCTTCAGGGAATTTCAGCCTCAGGCATTCTTTTGCATTGTGGCTGACCGAAACAACAAGGATAGAATCGTATGCGTCAAATTTCGTCGCATTTGCGACAAGAGTTTTGAGCGACCGAAAACACCGGCACGTCATCACCATGGGTTCTCGCAGGACCTTTGCTTGGGCGCTCAAAATCACTCCTGCGTCATGTCGACGCCGAGCATTTCACGAAGGGGACCCGTGCATTCGCCCTGGATGCCATGCGCAAAGGATTCCGTACAAGCGTCCTGGATGACGGACTAATGATATCCGACCCATGCATTCTGCAATTTCTTTCAAATTGAATGTCCAATGAGCGATAGCTGCGCTCTATCAGGACAGAACGGTGAGCTACACACCTCTGCCCTGTTTTCCCTACCCTTTCCTCATGGCGGATTCGTCTTATGCGCAACTACATAGCCCGAACTGGGTTCACCCTGGTAGAGCTCCTGGTGGTCATCGCGATCATCGGTGTGTTAGTCGGCTTGCTGCTCCCCGCTGTCCAGGCGGCTCGCGAAGCCGCCCGCCGCATGTCGTGCAGTAACAATTTGAAGCAACTCGGTCTCGCTCTTCACAACTATCATTCCGCTTACCAGCAGCTTCCGAAGCATGGTGGCGGGACGAAGCCTAACAACTTTCGTGGCAACGAAAATCGCCTGGGGGCCATGGTTGGGCTCTTGCCATTTTTCGAACAGCAGGCATTGTGGGAGCAGGTTTCTAACCCGATGATCGATACGTCGGGAAGTCATCCTGATGGTGCATGGCAAGCGATGGGGCCAGCGCCATATCGTTTCGAGTACGGGCCGTGGCGAGCGCAGATTCCAGCAATCCAGTGTCCCTCTGACCATGGGCAGCCCAGTGCCATCGGCAACTACGGCGGGACGAACTACGCGTTTTGTCATGGCGATTCATTTTGGAATTGCAATAACGCCGGCACCATTAAAGATCCTGTAAACCGCGGGCAGCATCGCGGTGTTTTTGTCGACCGATTCGTCATGCGATTTCGTGACGCACTCGATGGGCTCAGTAATACGGTTGCGATGGGTGAAATAGTGCGTTCTCTTGGTAACCGCGAAATCATTTCAGACATCGCCGCCACGTCAGGGAAGGGCGTGCGAAACAATCCTCGCGAGAACTGTTGGGATGCGCTCGTCGATGTCGATCGCCCTCAGTTTTGGGCCGCTGGCACGGCGCTCTGCCAAGACACATCGTCAACGCAACCGCGATCGCGTGGAGCGCTGTGGCATTCCGGTGATCCAGCATACACAGGTTTCTCGACTGCGTTGCCGCCCGGTGGACCAAGTTGTAACCGAGGGGAAGGCCTGGGCGGAAACGGCGGCCTGTATTCTGCAGCAAGTCGCCACCAAGGTGGAGCTCATACTCTCATGGCGGACGGGGCGGTCCGGTTCGTTACCGACAGCGTCGACTGTGGGGACACCAGTAGTCGCCCCGTGGGCGTAACCGGCGGGCCGCCAGCGGGTGCAGAAAGCCCGTATGGCCTCTGGGGGGCTCTCGGCAGTCGCGCTAGTAAAGAAACCCGTTCGATCGACGAGCTGTAAATGCGACAGATTTGAGCGTGCATGATCAATTGCGGACGCTGCCGTCTCAGGATCAGTATCCTGTTTGACGATCCCGGCAATCTATTCGCCGGCTGTTGTTCTTACGCTTGTCTTGCCGAAACGTAGGCGGACGCAGAGCGACTGAATTCGTGCAGATCGTTGCTGGTCAAAATACTTGTGTGTCCGGTCCGCTGAGCAAGTCTCGCATAGCACTTTCCCATCCCTCTTTCGTCCTTCAGTCCAATGCAAGTGAAACCGATCTCAATCATCTTACTTCTTTTGGTCTTTACCTCTCTGCTGGGTTGCAGTGACAGCAATGATCCGACCATCGCTCCGTTGCCAGATATCTCGGAAGAGCAACTGCAAAACGAGCTAGAAGCAGAGCGAATGGAACGCGCCGAGCAAGCCAATGACGACTAACTTGCAGCGAAGGAGAGGGGGGCAATGGTGGTGGTGCATTCGAATTTCGCAGGCGTGTTGAAAAGCAGCCGCACAACATCCCTCTGGTTCGAGTCGCTCGACGGTCATTGGTGATCCAATTGCGTTTTGAAACCTGCTGATCGCCCTGTTGACTTTATCAATCCCGTTTTGACGACTCAGAGTGGGTCAGCATTCCGGTTCCCTCAAACGAGCAGCGGCAAGAGCATGGAGTGCCTATCTGCTCCAATGAATCGTATCGCGTTTGCGAAGATCGCTCAGCAATAGCCGATAGCGGTTGTTCCAATCGATCATCAGCTGGTGCCCACTCGAAACATGAGATTCTTATATGACGCGAACATCGCGCCGACACACCTTCCTGTTGATGCAAGCCTCCCGCGTGATTGCAACGTCCCGTTTAGTAGCAACGTTCTGTGCCCTCTTCGCAGTTTCGCTTCAGTTCTGTTCTGTAGTCAGCGGGGCTGAGGCGTCGGGGATGATCCACGTCGTGCGGAGCGACGAGGGAGTTTTCGTGGAGCATCTGACAAGCAACGGGCATGCTTTGGAAAAAGAGCTCCTTCATGGGAGCGTGTCCGATCACGTGGCGCGTGACAAATGGTTCTCCGGAGACTTCAATGGTGACGGTTCGCTGGATTTGGCACGCTTGTGGGGTGGATCGGACGGGTGTACCCACATCGAGGTGGAAAGCACACTGCGGGACGCAAGGTTAAACCTTGTATCGTGGACCGATGGGGGCAGCACGTATGATGCGTCTCACCGCTGGTTTCGGGCAGATTTCAACGGAGATGGCAGAGATGATTTGTTGGAAATGCCGTTTGTCGGGACGAACTTAGAGCTGAATCTGTACGTTTCCACTGGAGATCGTTTTGCCTATTCCGCTTGGTGGACCGCAAACCAAGAACGCTCGCAAAGCGACTGGTTCCTGGTGGACGATTTTAGCGGCGACGGGGCGGCGGATCTGTTGCGAATCGATGCTGACGACGAGGGCAATTTGGTCTGCGAGCTGTTTGGGGTCGATCGCGAGAAAGACCGGTTCCGCAAGACCGACATAAGCCCGAGCAGGTATCTTTATTCACCGGACGATCGCTGGTATCCGGGCGATTACAACGGGGACGGTAGAACCGACGTTGCCTTGATCCGCTCCGAGTCTGGCGAGGCGCATGCGGATCTGTTGCTATCCACCAAGAATGGCTTTGATGTTACATCGGACTGGATCAATGGAAAGGTGCCGTACACCTATGGAGATTCTGCCTGGTATCCCGGCGATTTTGACGGCGACGGTTTGACGGACCTTCTTCACGCCCACAGCCAAGGCAACGTCGATCATCTCGACGTCCACCGATCCAATGGATACGGGTTTGTTTACTCGACATGGTATTCACAACAGGGGGATGCCACAGAATCCAATGCCTTCAATTTAGGGGCCTTGTATGTCGTCGACCTTGATGGAGATCAAAAGCAGGATCTGGTCCGCATTCGGCGCAACCAGCATCAGTCATTCATCGATCTATACGGGGCCGGCGGAGACAAGTTCATTGATGCTCGCTCCGTGTATTCGCAACCGGATTTGCTGAAGGAACTGTTGGGACCTCAAAGGGTTCGGAAGCACAAGTACTTCGATCCTCATGTTGTGAAGGGGCCACTACCCACCGACGGCGTTGACTATGAAAAGGTTTGCAAGAGTGGGCAGGATGTCTATTTGGAGCCAAAGGGAGTGTACCAACGCACCGATGATCGCCGATCGGGACCGTTGTTCGCAGTCGCCCATCAACAGGTATTTGAAACCTTCGATGCTCAAATGCTCGATGAATTCGCGGTCTTTCAATGCCGGGGCATGAAGTCTCACACGTTGGTTTCTGTCCAAGGCAAAAGCTCGACGCTGGTGCAAAACCTCGTTGGTGATGGTTGCCGATACGATGTGAGTGCAAGTGACGTTGCTGATGGCTTTCGTTTCGGGGGGGCGCATTTTGGTGGCGGCGGGAACGGATCGCATCAACGGTTTCGGCGTCTGTACGTTTTGAACAGCATCTGCCAGAGCGCGTTAATAATTCTCGAGGCGCGGTCGACACTGCGCAACACTCATTTCGGAAACCGCGTTGAAGATTGTGTCGTTTTTGGGGCCGGCGTTGATGCACGCGGCAACGGACGCAATCCGAACATCAACACGAAATGGGCGGACGCTATCGGATTGACTCATCGAAAAACGGAAATCCTCAATAACCTTGTTATCGACGGGACGGATGTCGGGATTGTGGTTTTCACTGCTCCAGATTCTGTCCTGAAAGACAATGTCGTGGCAGCGATATCTAGAGCGTCGTTGGGTGGGATCAATCTGTTGGACTGTTTGTTCTTTGAGCAGTACGGACTCGAGACGCGAGAGGACGGACGTAAGCTATACGAATTTAATACGCTGGTTCAAAACAACTACCTCGATGCCCGTGGTGCACGGATTGATATTGGAATCCCCGTTGGTGGCCGCACATGGTTTCCACCGAAGAAGATAAGCGTTTCCAATCCGAGTGGATGCCGACTCATTGACAACGTTCTCGATGGCAAAGCGTTTGCTTACGGGATCGTATTAGCCAATGGTTGTAACGTGATCGCGCAAGGAAATCAGTCGACGGCCACGCATTCTGGCGTGGGAGGGTATTTCAGCATTTCCAACTTGAAACCGGATCCGGCGATGGCGTTTGCATACGCCCCATTTCATACCTTCGACTGCAAGCTTGACTCCGATTTCGTTGCTGCCTCGAAACCACACGGGCTCGATTTTCTTCTCTTCAATGCGGGCAACGGACGGGAACGTACACCCGACGGTCCCTACAAATATATCCTGTACGAACCTTCCGAAGCAGAGGCGTCGGTGGAGATAGCGTTCCTGGAAATGTTGGGGCGTTATCCATCGGACACCGAACGGAAGCATCACGCTGATAGCCTGATGTGTCAGGCAAAACGTGCGGACGATTTGCGAGTCGATTTAATGCATCTGCCGGAGTTCGAAAAACGAAATCCGGAGCATGCAGAGCAGAAAGACCTACTGGGCATGCAACGTTTTCGTATGAAAGTCTGGATGGCGGCCTTCGAGCACATTGACAAAGCCAGCTTTAACGCCAACGGCGCTCAAGCAGCAGCGAAAACTATCTATCGCGATGCTCTCGCATGGCTGGGCGGTGAGCGTCGAGGTGCCATCTTCACGAAAACTCTGTCGCCAAAATCTGGCTATTAGCATTCTGCGAACGAGGAGACATCGCTCCTCAGGCGTAGGCTCGAACACGTTCCCCGTGAGAATATATTCCATGCTCAAGTACATGCTGACAATGTCATTATTAATGTACGCAACCGCGATGGCCGCGGAACGTCCCAACATTGTCTACATCAACGCTGACGACTTGGGCGTCATGGATGTCGGATTTAACAATTCGATCTACAAGACACCGAACATTGACAAATTGCGAGACGAGGGCATGCTGTTTACGCGTGCCTATGCCCCTGCTGCCAACTGTGCTCCGAGCCGTGCCTGTGTGATGAGCGGTCAGTACGGTCCGCGCCATGGAGTGTACACGGTCAGTAACTCTGACCGCGGCTTGGCCAGACACCGCAAACTCATTCCGATCGAGAACACAAAGCACCTCGATCCGAAAGTGCTGACCATCGCAGGGGCTCTCAGGCAGGAAGGTTACAAGACCATCCATCTTGGAAAGTGGCATCTGGGTGAAGACCCAACTCAGCAGGGATTCGACATCAACGTCGGCGGCAGTACGTCAGGAGGTCCACCAAGAGGCTACTACCTGCCGGTCAAGCAGGGGCCGCTTGAGGTCTTCAACGACCAGTATCCGAAGAAGACTCACACTGCGGATGTCCTCGCTGATCAGGCCGTGAAGTTCATCAACGCGAACGAAAACGGCGACGACCCGCTGTTCATCCACATGGCTTACTACCTGATCCACACGCCCTTCGTGCCGGTCAAGGGGATGGTCGATAAGTATGCGGACCGCGGAAAGAAAAAGGCAACCTATGCTTCCATGATCGAAAAGATGGACGAAAGCATCGGCAAGCTGATGAAGGGACTCGATGATGCGGGGCTGCATGCCAACACGCTTGTGCTTTTCACGTCCGACAACGGAGCACACTCCGATGTGTCGCCACAAAAGCCACATCGTTCCGGCAAGGGCTCCTATTTCGAAGGCGGAATCCGCGAGCCCATGGTCGTCCGCTGGCCTGGCCGTGTTGAAGCGGGTTCCACATGTGACGTGCCCGTCTGCGGGATCGATTTCTTTCCGACTTTCCTTGAGGCAGCCGCGAGCCCTGTTCCCACAGGCAAAGTCCTGGACGGCATCAGCTTGGTTCCGCTTCTGACGCAGTCCGGCTCAATCCAGGCCCGCGCGTTGTTCTGGCATTTTCCAATCTACCTGCAGGCCTATGCGGGCGAAGCCGATGACTCGCACGATCCTTGTTTTCGGACGCGTCCCGGTACGGCGATGCGGCAGGGTAAATGGAAGTTCCACGAGTACTTCGAAGACGGGCGCCTCGAACTCTACGACCTCGAATCAGACCCGAGCGAACGGACGAATGTCGCGAAGCAGTTTCCGGAAAAGACTCAGGAACTGCACCGGATGATGACAGCCTGGCGTTCCGATCTCGGAGCACCTGTGCCGACGAAGCTGAATCCGAAATACGATCCGGATGGGATGGGCGGATCAAACATGAATAGCAAGAAGAAGTAGGGCCGGTGCCCACCGGCCACCTTGGAATGAAGCAGTCCGATAGGAACCGGTCAGTTGGGAAAGTGGCAACGCCAAAGAACGAGTGACATACAAAAACAACTATGATCGAAAATACCTCGAGGATGATATGACAAGCAAGCAATTCGTGGTTGCACTGTGCGGTGTTGCTGCATTTGCGGTGAACGTTTCCCATGCAGCAGACAAACCAAACATCATTTACATCCTTGCCGACGACCTTGGCTATGGTGACCTTGGATGTTTCGGACAGAAAAAAATCCTGACGCCCAACATCGACCAGCTTTGTGCTGAAGGCATGAAGTTCACCAATCATCATTCCGGGAGCACCGTGTGTGCTCCATCGCGCGCCGTTTTGCTAACCGGCAAGCATACGGGACACTGCACCGTTCGTGGGAACGGGAGCAAGCACAACCTGAGAGATGGCCCCGAAGATGTCACGATAGCCGAAGTGTTAAAAGGGGCTGGCTATCATACCGCCATGATTGGCAAAGCCGGTACCGGATGCAATGTCAGTCCCGGGCAACCGAATCGCAAGGGGTTTGACTATTTCTACGGGTTCAACGGGCACGGACCTGCGCATCATTATTTTCCACCGGTTGTGTATCGCAATGAACAAGAAATCCACTTCGCAAACAATAAGAAGCACACTGGCGACACGTATATTCATGACGAGTTCATGAGAGAGGTAATGCACTACCTCGACGAACACGGCAAAACCGAGCGACCGTTCTTCCTGCATTATGCGGCGCTGATTCCTCATGCGAGCCTGGTAGCACCGGAGGAGTGGGTAGTGAAATATCGCGGCAAAGTAAAAGAGGAAGAACAGGTTAGCCGCGGGAACTATGCGAGGTGCGAGGAACCCAAAGCCACATTTGCAGGCATGGTTAGTCGCCTCGATTGGGAAGTCGGCGAGATCATGAGCAAGCTCGACGTTTTGGGGGTAGCAGAGAACACCCTCGTCATTTTTACTTCCGACAACGGGCCGCACAGTGCCGGCGGGAACAAGGCGGAGTGGTTCAACTCAAACGGCATTTTGCGTGGCGAGAAACGCGATCTTTTCGAAGGAGGCGTGCGTGTCCCCATGATCGCTCACTGGCCGGGAAGAATTGATGCGGGAAGCACAACGGATCACCTCTCTGCATTTTGGGACGTCATGCCAACACTGTGTGAACTCGCCGAAATGGGGTCGCCCTTAGGAATCGATGGCATCAGTTTCTTGCCGACCTTGCTGGGTAAGTCAGACCAGCAGAAACAACACGAGTATTTGTACTGGGAGTTCTATGAACGAGGTGGAAAACGAGCCGCGCTGACTCATAAATGGAAAGCAGTGCAGCTTAACATGAACAATGGCGGAGACAGCATCAGGCTGTTCGACATAAACGCGGATCCAACCGAACAGTACGATGTCGCGAAGAATCATCCGGAGGTTGTTGCCAATTTCCGATCGATCTTCGACCAAGCTCACACGTCCTCGCCGCTCATCCAATGGAGAAAGCGGTGAAATTTCTAATGTCGATCTTGTCGATGACTTGCCTCTTGCTGATTTGCTGCGAACCGGTTCGAAGCGAAGCGATTCATCGCCCCAATGTCATCATCATCCTTACCGACGACCAAGGGTATCAAGACCTTGGTTGTTTCGGTTCTCCCAAGATTAAAACGCCCTGCATTGACCGAATGGCGGAGGAAGGGATTCGGCTCACGGACTTTTACGTGGGCGCATCGGTCTGTAGCGCGTCCCGAGCATCTTTGCTCACCGGCCGCATGCCGGCGCGCCACGGTGTCGGGACTGCGTTTTTTCCTGGCGACGGATCGATGCCCACGAACGAAGCGACCATCGCGGAACTGCTAAAAGAAGCCGGCTACCGCACCGCATGTTTCGGAAAGTGGCATTTAGGCGACGAAAACGAAAGTGTGCTTCCGACTGGCCAAGGATTTGACGAGTACTTTGGCATCCCGTACAGCAACGACATGTACATCAACCCGAATCATGCGTTTGCCGTCGATACGTTGTTTGCATTCGATTACGACAAAACGAAGGCGCTGGCAGATCAAGACTCGGTACGCGAACTGAAGCGAACGAAGAAGAAGTTCGATGATTATCTAAAGCAAGGAGTCGCCAAAAAAGTCCCGCTCTTTGAAGGAGTCAAAATCGTCGAATATCCCGCCGATCAGGCGACCCTGACACTGCGTTACTTCGATCGAGCTATTGATTTTGTTGAAAAGAGTCAGGATCAACCTTTCTTCATTTATCTGACTCCTGCGATGCCGCACGTTCCTCTGTTTGCTTCAGAGGACTTCGCGGGTAAAAGTGAGCGGGGCCTGTACGGGGACGTTATCGAAGAAATCGACTTTCATACCGGTCGTTTGCTGGACCATCTTCGACACTCGAATCGCCGCAACAGAACGATTGTGATTTTCACTTCGGACAACGGTCCATGGCTGCGCAAAGGAAACAGGAGCGGCTGCGCAATTCCCCTGCGTGATGGGAAATTCACTACTTACGAAGGTGGTGTGCGGATGCCATGCGTAATGTGGTGGCCCGGAAATTGGCGACCTGGATCGGTAAGCGATCAGGTAATATCCGCAATGGACCTTATGCCAACGATCGCTCACTATGCTGGCGCGAGAATGCCAAAAGTTCCGCTTGATGGTTTCAACATTGCCAACCATTTGGAAACTCCTCAAACTCCCGTCAAACGCAAATACCTCTATTACACCAAGGGACGCAAACTAAGCGGAGTGCGAAGAGGCGATTGGAAGTACCTGCGTCACGGTGGCTCGATGCATCAGTCAAGTAAGAACGGTCCAGAACTCTACAACCTCCGTGACGATGTCGGTGAACGAAACAACGTCGCGAAATCGAATCCAGAGTTGATCGAGCAACTAGAACAAGAGTTGAGACGATTCGAAATGACAATGACAGATTAGCGAGATACAGCAACACCAAATGGTGTCGCGTAAAACGCAGTTCATGAATCGTCCGAAAGATCAAAATCCGATTCGCCGGCGGGCGTTTTAGCCCGATTGTCAGGTAGAAAACGCGGCAAATGCCAATTGGTGGTTGAGTTTCGAATGGGGCCGAATCCGACGCTTCGGGTTCCGTCCGCTGCACGACCGCGGATGGGGACACGATCTCGCTTCTCTTTAGATTGAAAGACAAACAAAGTGAAACATTAGGTTCACATCGCGCCTATCACTACCTCTTCACCGGCCATGTCCGGACGCCATGCAGTTGTGCCCACTGGGAATACAATGCTCGCAGTTCATCAACGCGTTCGGGATAGCGTTCGGCCAAGTCGTTTTTCTCAAATGGATCGGACCGAAGATCGTACAACTCCCACGCCCCCTTTCGCAGGGCCACCAACTTCCAATCGCCCCGGCGCACGGCTTTGTTGCCCTCGTGTTCCCAATAGAGAACGCGATTCGGATCGGCTGCATCGCCTCGTATCGCAGGCAACAAACTGATGCCGTCAACCGCTTCGACTTCGACTGACGGAGGCGACGCCGAATCCTTCACGCCTGCGAGTTCCAAACAAGTCGGAAACAGATCCATGATGTGTGCGGGGGCATCTATTTTTCTGGGCCGAACACCGATGCCGTTGGGCCAGTGCATAATCAGCGGGGTGACAATTCCTCCTTCATGCACCTGACTTTTCGCCATTCGGAAAGGCGTATTGCTGACGTTAAACCATTTGCCGTACGACGCGTTACTTTCGCGAGAGCCAATTTCAGCGTCGGGCGTTTTGTTGAAGCCTTTCGAGCAACCACCGTTGTCGGACAGGAAAATCATCACGGTATTGTCATAGACCCCCTCTTGTTTCAACGCTTCGACAAGTCTGCCGACATTCTGATCGAGGCAATCGACCTGGGCCGCGTAGGTCGCCATCCGCGCCGCCTGCTCGTTGCGATCCTTCGCTTGGGCCCAATCGGGAAAGATTGCTTCCGACGGCTTTGTCGATTCGGAAAACAATCCCAACGAAACCTGTTTCTCGAAGCGAGCGTTTCGAATAACGCTGAATCCAACGTCATACGTATCGCGATAACGATCGATGTCTTGCGACTTTGCTTGCAGCGGATAGTGTGGCGCGATAAACGCAAGGTACAGAAAGAACGGCCTGCTGCGATCGCGTTTCTCTGCCACAAACTCAATTGCGTAATCCGTGAAACCGTCGGTGGAATACCAGTCCACGCCGGGCTTCTCTTCAACACCGTCTCGATACACGCTGCGGGGGTAGAACGGCGATGGGTAGAAATACAAACCGCCACCCGCGGGTGTGCCATAGAACCGTTCAAACCCACGGCGATCCGGCCAATCCTCACGCTGATCGCCGACATGCCATTTGCCGGACATGACGGTTTGATACCCAGAATCTCGAAGCACCTCGGAGACCGTAGGAGTTCGGTCGCTCAATGATTGCTGATATTCGGGAAATTGACTTCGGGTGTAAGTCATGTGTCCCAACCCAGCGTCCCACTGATATTGGCCAGTCAGCAAACACGCGCGCGACGGGCAACATCGAGAGGTGTTGTAAAAACGCGTGAACAGCACTCCACGTTGGGCTAGCGCATCCAGATTTGGAGTCCGGATTTCGGCTCCCGTGCATCCGAGATCTGAGTACCCCATGTCGTCAGCCAGGATGACAACGATATTAGGCCGGATCTCCGCTCCTTGAATAAAAGCGGCATTATTACGCGTGCCCCCTTTCACTAGAAAGATTGCAAACAACCCGAAAGTAACGACGCCTCGCATGGACTATTGAACTCGCAAACGTAACGTGGGTGCTGGCAAGAAAGGGTGTCGTTTACTGGCAAACCCATGAACATACGATTCGCCTGGCTCGCCTACGGTTTCGGGGATGATTATCAAAGTCACCACACCGTTAGTATCTTCAGAGAGGAAATCGGCGAGGGTTCTTCCTGAAACCTCAAAACGCCCGGCGGGGTCGGATTGAGGAACCACGAACCGCCCAATCAACTGAACATCGGATTGCATCAACCGGACGGTGTTCCCCGCATTGGCGGGCGAGTTCATCCAATTGATCTCGGAGGCGTCCCAGAAGTCCTGCGATTCGTCCGTTAACCCGTACACTGCGAACGTCGCGTCGGGCATCATTGACGCGTAGCCAATATTAGTTTCGACGCCTTGCAACTGCAGCACGGCCTCGACGATTTCCCCGTCGGTCAATGAAGCGAGGTCGAATCGCATGAACGCCTTGCGTCGCCAAGGAGCGTACCACTGACGTGGTTTGGACTTAGCTGGCTTTTTCACCAACAGGGCGATGTCAGAACTGCTCCTAGCAGGCAACGATTTTGCGGCCGCAACGTACGCATCGTCACCCGCACCCGATGCGGTGGAAATATGAATCGGCACACCAGCGACCGGCGTCTCGACAGGGCCTTCGTCATCCGCATCGTCCAGCGTCTCGAGCGATTGTTGCGAGGCACGCATCGTTTCGTTAACACGCACCGACGCTTCCGCTCCGCTGAGGAGATGTCCGACGTCGACCCTTCCTTTGAATACTGTCAAATCCGAAACGCCTGACGGGGCAACCTTCACGCCAAAGGTCGTACCACGGTCGATGAATTTCGCGGTCGGAGTCTGAACAACGAACCCCTCGCCCCCAGGTTCGACATTCGCCAACACACGACCGGAATGCAGTAAGCACATCTTTTCGTCAACGATTTCGAGGTCGACCTGCCCTTCGAGAGTGACGCTCACGTTCGGAAACTGGAGCGTAGCGATCCCAGACTCCAGTCGCAAATGTCCTGGGCCGAGAGGCTGGTTTACAGCGGTCGCGAGGGTGCAGTCACCCCACTTGCAGTCCTCCGATGAGGCAATCGTTGCGACGGCTTTCGACAATCCGTCATGCGCGTCCCAAAACTCCAACAGACCGACGGTTAGAAAAACACCAGCAGCCATTGCGAGCAAGTGCCAAATGAAACGATGTCCTCCCATGATTCCAGTGTACCGACTCGAGCCAGTTGCCGAGTGAGAGGAAACCGCCGAAGAAACAGTCGACGCTCCGTTCGGCCGGACCAACTCCTGCAGTTTGAGTTCCGGCAGTGCGGCGAACGTCCACTTCAACACCGCCTGTTGATGTGCATGCTCCGCGTAGTCGCGCCGCAGATCCTCGTGTCGCAACACCAATTGTTCGAGCATGGCCATTTGCTCGGCACTGATGCGCCCATCCAATGCCGCATCACGCAGCGATCTGTACTGTTCCCATTGGGGGGTGGCATTCATACTGTTTTTGCTCTTAACGTTTGATCGACGCAATCATGCAAACTGCTTCGTATCCGGCTGAGCATCCGATAGATCGCATCGGTGGAACGTTGCAACCGGTCCGCGATCCGATCGATCGACTCTTCCGACATGTACCGTTTACGTATTAACTCACGGTGGTGATCTGGCAGCTTTTCGACGCAATCCGACAGCGCCGCCATGCGTTCGCAATACACTTCCGAATGACTATCGAGTTCTTTCGCCACCGATTGCAAAAACTCATCGCTGAAAACCAGCCACTGCCGACCTTGCCGAGTTCGTAACGCCCGCACTTGATTGTGAGCGATGGTACAGGCCCATGCCCCAAAATTGGTCCCCGGCGTGAAACGATCAAATTCCCGCCAACAGATCATGCATGTTTCCTGAAAGAGATCATCGACCTCCTGACCAGACGGCAGCAAACTATTGAGGTACAGAAAGATGGTTCTCTGATTGGCCGCAAACAAGCTGACAAACTCTTCGGTCGCTTCGCGGTTGCCCATTGTCCACCTGCTATTCATCTCTCATTTAAAACGCGCCCCTGCCCTAGTTGCAGGGCTATCGGTCCCACCACATCAACGGCCAATCCGGCCGCAACCGAATCTTCCGCGGTGCGGTCCTGTATATCGATCGAGCAGGAAGTGTGTCGGCATGATAGAGCGGCCCGACGGGGAATTGGACACTCGATTCAATCATTTCCCGCAGAAATTGGAAGATTTGAATTTTTTGGGCAGATTGCTGTACAGAATGTCCAAGAGGCAGCACTTCCGCTCTATCAGCTATGCAACGGCTGCTTCGTCGCTGTTATTTTCTCTTCGTACTCTCTTCGTGAAGGATTCGTTTCATGCAAAAGCACACCACTCGAGCCGGCTTTACCCTAGTGGAACTGCTGGTAGTGATCGCAATCATCGGCGTCTTGGTTGGACTATTGTTGCCTGCGGTGCAAGCGGCACGTGAAGCCGCACGCCGTATGTCATGCAGTAATAATTTCAAGCAACTCGGGCTCGCACTACACAACTATCACGCGGCCTACAACCAACTGCCTGCTAATGGCACTGGCACCGACGCGGGCATCAACGGCAACGGGCAGCGTAAATCATCCGACGCAACCAATGGCGGAAACCTAAGTGCGTTCTCTGGATTGCTGCCGTTCTTCGAAGCGCAATCGCTCTGGGAGCAATTATCGAATCCTCACATGCCGGAATCAGGTGAATCTCCAATCGGAATAACCGCAGCGGGCACATGGCAGGCGTTCGGGCCGGCTCCCTACATCGACCTCGACTCGTATGACCCATGGCAAACCGCTATCCCTTCTCTGCGTTGCCCATCCGATCCCGGTCAATCGGTAATCGGTGTCGGTCAAACCAACTACTCATTTTGCTTTGGCGATGCGATCCTTCGCATTGGGTACGAACCCACCTACACCTATGCCGACCGTGCAGCGTTCCGCGGAGTATTTCAGCGACAACGTGGACGGAAGTTCCGAGATATTCTGGATGGACTTTCCAACACTATCGCAATGGGTGAGGTTGGCACCGACCTTGGCGACCGCAGCGTCGTCGGCAGCGTGGTCGACCGCAACTATTTCCCGAACAACGCGAACATGGGATCGGATCTGTCTATCTGCACTGACCTCATTGACCCAACACGGCCACAATTTTTTTCGCCCGACCCGAACCCGACACTGATGGCGACGGACACTTCACGCGGCGGACGTTGGTTTAATTCGCACCTTATGATCACATCATTCAACACGGTACTGCCCCCCAATTCGCCAACCTGCGCGATGCGATGGGGACTTGCCTGGCAATCTGGTGTTTTCTCTGCCGGCAGTCGTCACCAGGGTGGCGCACATGTTTTAATGGCAGACGGTTCAGTCCAATTCATCACAGACTCCATTGACGCAGGTGATCGCAACGCCGACAGCATTTCAAAGAACTACAACAACGAAGGTCGTGAAAGCCCATACGGAGTCTGGGGAGCACTCGGCTCGATCGGTGCCAAAGAAACCGTCGAACTCCCCTAACCTATATTGTCCCCGAACCTTCACACGCCCTAAGGAAACTCAATGATGCTTATTCGACATTGCTCTGACTGGCCATTGGCCTACCTGCTGATCGCAATCTCCGTGATCTTCACAACACATACTGGTTGCGAGAACAATAGCGATCCACACAAGCTGACGCCGTCCGAAGAGGTCGACTGGGACGCGATCCGAGAACGTGATGCCGCAATGGCGGACAATTCAACGGTCAATGAAGATACGGAGTAACCGAGTTACTTGGTAGTCATCTCGAATAACTCCAGCGGGGCGCCCGAAATGACGGGCGCCTTTTTCGTATGGCGACACCTAGATGCTGCGACCGTTTGCGAGAACATTAACCAATTCGCGAGAACATTGACCAGTTCGCTGCCGAAATGGATGCTTTTGCCAAGTGCATTCTTGAGGACCGAGATAGTACCGTCCCCGGAGAAGAAGGCTTACGCGATCTAATCTGTGTCGAAGCCATGTACGAAAGCATCCGCACCGGCCGACACGTCGAACTGCCACACGGCTAACGAACTTGAATTCGCATTCCACGAGTGCTGCGTCAACGCCGAGTCTTCCGGTAGCGAAACTCGGCAAGAGTTTCGGCAAGGGCTCGTACGTCACCGAATCTCATAGCGACATCGGTGACGTGATCTTAAGAAACGTTGCGAATGAAACTCGGCTCAATCAACGGCTGAGTTGATTACTCAACGAACGAGGATCAACACGCGCGAGATCACATCGGTGCCCGAGCTCGACAACGACTCGCCGCCCGCGTTCATGTTTGCGGTCATCGGACTGAGCGGCATGAAGGTTTGATCGCCGAGCAGATCGCGAAGCGTCTCGAGTTCCTTGTCGTCGGCTCCGCTACCCAACTGCAAACTGATCGGTTGTTGATGCTTCACCTCCGTCGCATCGACGTGAGCCAACCGATCCGTCATTTGCAGAATCGGCGTGTCCATCACCAACGACAACCCGATCGACTCAACTTGTTCGTCCTCTTTGAGCAGGTCGAGGAACAAACGGTCGATCTTCTTTGCTGATGCCTGCAAGAAAACAATTTGGAAACTCTCGTCTTGGTCGAACACGTCGGCTCGTTTTGCCGCCGCGATCACGTCTCGGTTCACCGCAGCACGGCTGGTTTCATCCAACCCGTTCCGCTGCATCGCTTGGGCGAACAC
>JBICHZ010000242.1:0-12863 GCA_043101355.1 Rhodopirellula sp. JB044 | reverse complement strand
CATGATCGGGAGAGCAATCAAAAGCGGACTGACGTTCGGGGAAGCCCACCAAGAGTCAGTCACTTCGGCGATCGGTTGCAGTGCCAAGTCGTTGCGAATGGCGGTCACCCTGGGGCCTGAAATCGTGGCAAAGACCATCAGGCCGCCCGTCCCTGCCAGCAGCAGCAATGCCATGTAAAAGCAGACCGGGCGAATGGTGCTCGCGAGGTCTTGATTGACCGCCGAGGGCAACGACAGCGAATCCAACACCAAATCGATTCGGTCGGTTTGTTCGAAAAAGTGAAACGCCGAGACATAAGCGGTAGGTAACCCGTTCGCCGGATCGTCCCTCTGTGAATTCGCCGCCTGTTGGGTGTCATCGCTCTTCCGAATCGCCTCGGAGAGGATTGGTTCGAGACGAGCGAGTTTGGCCAGGTTCGCGATCCCGCCAAGTTGGGCTGCGTCAGGCACAGCGCCGTTTCGCTGCGGCGATGGTGTGCCGGGATGACGGATCGTGCCGAGGTCGAGTTTGACGCCGGCAATCACAGCGGCTCGCAGGGACTGGTGATACGATCGCAAACGTTCCGCTCTTCCGTCAGGCTGCGTTTGGTGCTTCGCCGATTTCGGGTCGTTCATCGTACCGACCCGTCGCGATGTGTACGTGATGTTGGAATGCTCGGGGGATCGCGATCCGATCGGTCGCTTGCTGGCGTTTGCGGCTCGGAGGTTGCTCGCGAAAGGTTGGTCGCGGCGGACCGTCGCCAATCGTAGACGACTTCGGTCAGCGCCCATTCCCAAGCGACTCCGTCGGCGTTGGCTCGCCGCGTGGCTTGGGAATGCAGGTCGCTCGACGAAGGCCCACGCGGCATGAAAGTCATTGCAGACCGGCCGATGACGATCAATGCCAGGGCGATGGTGCAGGACAGAGTAAAACCACCCAGGACACGTTGCCAAATCCGTCGTCGTTCTCGTCGCTGCGAAACTCTCTCGAGAATGCGGGCGCGGAGCTGATCACCGGGGCGTACGTAGCGTCCCGCGCCGCGAATCAACTCTTCGAGTTCCACGCCGTTGTGGATGGTTTCGTCGGCAAAGTGCGGCCGGCGTCTATCATCCCCATACAGTTCCTTCATCTCGTCGAAGAACGCATCGCCCTGGGATGAATTGTGGGGGGCGGGGTTGTCAGGATATTGCGAAGGATCAAACATGTTGTTGCAGATCCTCGTGCGGTTGGGAGAGAGCTTCGCGAAGTTGGCAGTTGAGTTTCGCAATCGCGTATCGATACCGGCTCGCTGCGGTGGAAGGGGATATGTCCAGGACGCCGGCGATTTCAGCGAACGTCATTTCCTCCCAGATTTTCAGAACAACCACTTCGCTCTGCTGCGTCGGTAATTTCCGCATCGCCCGCCAAATTTCGCGGTAGCTTTCCTCCCGTTCGAGTTCATCGACGCGGCAGCGTGTTAGCAAGTCACATACATCACCGATCAGGCTCCAGCGGGGGCGTCGCCGCATGATCAGCATCGATTCGTTACGGACCATGCGGAGCAGATAGGCCCACGGATCGGTGCATTGATGCAGGCGTTTGGGATGAGCCGCAATCTTGACCAACGTTGCCTGAACCGCATCCTCGGCGTCGTGCTGGTTCCGTGTTAGGGTGGTTGCGAAACGCACCAACCGCAATGAGGTCAGGTCGATCAATCCGCTGATGGAATCGTCGCCGAGCTCAGCGAGCTGGCGAGCGGAGGTGCGCACCCGTTGAGAAAAGGTGACGCCGGACGGCGGTGGGGCGAATTGGTTCATCACCCCACAAGATGCGCGTTGGGGCGAGTTTTGTCTAATTTTTACGAAGTTATTTCGAGAAAACTTCGCGGCGGGGGCTCAGTCCGCTTTCGCCGGCTGGGTTCACTCGCCCTGTGCCAGCACGGTTCGCTGGCACATTTTGCTGGCATTTCTTGCTGGCGCAGTTTGCTGGCTTCGTCGCTGTAACGACGGTGGTCGCCTCGCTTTAGAACGGCGCGTCGTCGTCTTCCCCGCCTGCTTCGGCGAAGGCGTCGTTGGCCGAGCCGGCGGATGCTCCGCCACCGCCAACGACCTGGAATGACATCGCCTCGACATTGACGAAGAATTTCACCTCGCTGTTGGCATCTTTTTGCCAACGCCGGCCGTTCAGGCGGTAGGTCACTTCGACTTCGTCACCCTTTTTCATTTCGTCCACGCTGTCGCAGGCGTCGCGCGTGAATTCCACGGGAACGTAGTTCGTGAAGCTGCCTTTGTCCTGTTCCAGAACGACCAGCCGTTTGCGAAAACCTTTCTGTCCGTAGGTTTTGGTTTCCTCAATCAAGTGGACAACGCCACGTACTTTTGCATCACTCATGGTATTCTCGATCAAAATCGCCCGGTCAAAGTCACAATCGCGTTGGCGCGGTGCCGACGCATGCGGTGCATGATCACGCGGTTCCCGATGCGACGGCATCGACGTGTCCGGGAGAGCTGCACTCGATCGGAGAGTGTAAACCTTTCACCTGGGATACTAAAGGGCGTCCGTGTTCGTTCAGCGTCACCGACAGCCCGATCGACCGGTAGGTACGGTTGAATTCTTCCACGAATGATTCCCCGTTTTGTTCGGGCATCATCATCGGACCGACGGCACGTCCGCTGTGCGTGACGATGGCATGGGACGGATTCGGCGGGCGGTTGCTGCTCACGGTCAAACTCGTCGGTTGAAAGGAATCGCGAACCGCCCAAAGGGATCGGCGGCCATGTTTGAAAAATGAATCGTTTCGGACGACTAAATCGATGTGTTTGTCGCCTCGGCGGCGGCAACTCGGTACGAATCGCTCGGGTGAGGGAAGCCCAGGTTTTTGTCGACACGGTTGTAAATCGGCAGGCCCGCAAAATACCGCCGCAGGTTCAGGCAGACGAGATCCGTCGTGTCGTCAACGCGGCGATAGGACTGTGCGCCGACATGAGGAGTGATCAAAACGTTCGGATCGGTCCACAACGGACTCTCCGGCGGCAGAGGTTCCGTTTCGGTCACGTCGACACCGGCAGCGGCGAGGTGTCCACGGGAGAGCGCCGCGACGAGTGCCGCCTCATCGACAACCGCTCCGCGGGCAACGTTAACGAAGTAGCTGCCGGGTTTCATCGCCGCGAATTGCTTTTCGCCGACGTAGTGCCGCGTTGATGCATTCAGCGGCAAGGTCAAAATCACAATGTCGGAGGATGCGAAGAGTTCATCGGTTCGGCTGGTCGGCCACAACTCATCCACATCGGCCGGTTGGTTTTCAGGGTAGTAGTCGGTCGCGAGAATTCTGACCTCCCAAGGTCGCAGCATCTTGGCGATCTCGCGTCCGTTACCACCGAGTCCCACGATGCCAACGGTCTTGCCCCGAAGGTCGTCGGTCGGGCGACGAATGAACTCAGGAATTTGACGAGCACGCTCAAACAGCCCGATTCGTCGAAGCAGCCCGAACAGCAACGCAAACGTTTGCTCGGCAACCTGTGGGGCAAACAGTCCCGACGCGCTGCTGACAATAATATCAGGATCGGCGATGACGCCGGGGACCAAGCAATGGTCGAGGCCCGCGGCGGAAGACTGAATCCATCGCAGTCGTTTTGCAGCGAGAGCACGGTCCCAATCCACCGGCACCTTGGCGTGACCGATAAAGATATCCGCGGTCGGCAGCATCTCATCAACCCGTTCCTGGCCCGCGTCGATCACCTCAATGTCGTGATTCATCGGGATCGCGGGATCGTCTTTGCATGCGGCGAGTGCGTCTTTGATTTGCGTCACGTGATGTGACTCAACGGGGTAACACAAAACGATGCGTCGAATCGTTTCGAATGTTTGGTCGTTCATCATGAAAGCCGGAACACGGGTGCAGGAATGGGGCAGACGGCGGACGCGTCGATCGTATCAAAGATCACAGGAATACAGGAGGCGGAGCGTTCGTGGAGGATTTTCGCTTATGGCAATACGGAGGAGCTGTAGAATGTCGAGCATCATGTGCGTTGTGGCATATCTTCTGAAAAACCAACGTTTCGGGGAAAGCGTATAATGTGCAGTGCAACTTTGCAGACTCTGTAGAGTGGAACAGTGTGGTGATTTCGTCCCCAAGGAATTTCCATGTCGGAACAACTTTCTTCCCGGCAAACTTTGCCACTGCGTATTGCGATGGTGGAGGTGCATGAAGTGGACGTTTCCGGCACGCCACCGGAGACCGTTGAGTGCAGGATGCGCGTTAAACGGCTCACCCGTTTCCCCATTGAAGAAGTCGCCGAACAGATTGTGGCGACCGGTGACAAAACGTCTCCCCAGGATGCCGAACCGCTGGCGAAGATCGCGCCTCTCAAACCAATCGCCGACGAAGAAAAACCTTCTGTGGACGGAAACGGTGATCGGGGGCCGAACGCCGTCGGTGAAACGCTCGTTGCTCGCGGGGAGTCGGATATTCTGGCGATCGTGGGAGCGGTGTCGTTGCTTTGTCGAAAGCCATTGCATGTGATTTCGCATCAGCGTGAAGACGTCGACGGAGCGTGTCGGTGTGTTGTCGCGGTGTCCGATCAATCCGACGCGATCGATTGGGATGCGTCGGCCCGCGGATCCGGGCGAGCCAACGCCGAATCGTCTGGCATCGCGCTGACGTTGGCAACCATCCGTGCCGCGAACCATGCCGGATTGCTGAAACGTGAATACCGAGCGAACAACCAAAAGGTGCTTCGCCAGTGGTCTCGCGATGCGATGTTAGAAATTTCGGAGTGTCTGTCTCGGTCCGGCGGCCTGTCAAATACCAAGCCGTCAATCATGCTTGAGATCGAGAGCATCGTCTTAGACTATCTGAATCTCGGTTCGTCGGCCGCGGTGATCACGGCGGCCAACCAACCTCGCGTCGAAACGATTCTCAGTCTCTTCGACACGAGTGTTTGGCTGTACGATGAGGACGGTCGCCCTCGAAAACACTACACCGAGACGAATCTTTGGATGGCATGGTATCCCGGTGTTGATGACGACGATCGTACGGTTGGTGAAGTGATCGAGTCGATGCCCGCGGCACCCGCCTCAGCGATTCCTTGGATCGTTCGGCTGTTTGAAAATCCGACCAGCCCGATTCGGTTTCGCGGAGCGATTGACTTGCACGACCACGACGTTCTGCATGTCCTTCTCGGACGCGGTTTGCAGGACCAAGACGAAGCATTTGTGCTCGGGTTCGCGATGGGGACGGCAAAGAAGGTGAGTCGTATACAGTATCACGCGTTCAAATTTTTAATGGCGCGCGTGTATCCCGAACCGTATCGAATCCCCGGATTTCTGCAGCCCGCATTCGATTTGGGCGTCCAGTGTGGGCAGAAAACCGGTGCAGCGGATTTGTACAAACAACCGCTCAAGGAGTTGCGCTCACTGACCATCGCGGAGGCACGGCAGCGCGCGGGGATTGATATCGAGATCGTGCGTCAACACTACCAAATCGAACAGCAACGGATTCCGTTTACGATTGCGAGCCTACGGTTGCCTTAGCGACGGCCGCATCGATCACCAGTTTCGACTTGCGGTAACCCTCGCGCGTTACTTCCGAGACCGGCCGTTTCCAGTATTCGGGGTTAAACAGTTCGAGCGAAAACGTGCCCGAGAAACCGTTCCGCAGCAGCATCGCAATCGTATCCACGAGAGGACATACGCCGTCGCCGGGGAAGACACGGTCTTTGTCGGCGATGGTTTCGATTGGTGGTTCGTTGGGATAGTCGTTGATATGGAACAACGGCATCCGGGAGGCTTCGATCATGGCGAGTGACTGCAGATCGTTACCGCCTTTGTAAATGTGATAGAAGTCAGGCAGCACGGCGGCGCTTGGATGTTCGGCCGCCGTGGCCACATAGGCTAACTCGCCTAAACGACTCAACGTCGGCGAGAATCCCCACAGTTCGAGCAGCGGAGTCACGCCGACTTCTTCGCCGAGTTGGAGAAGCGTTCGATAGCGTTCCGCAATAATAGGCAACTCAATCGGACCGTTTTGACGCAACGCGTTCTCGTTATGCGCACCAATCGGAGGAGCGGCCATCATGGTTCCGCCCAATTCGCGAACCAATTCCATATCGCGTCGGGCTTCATCGATCCCGGCTTGTCGCTCCGCCGGTTCGTTAACGATCCACCGTGCGAAACCGATCGCACCTGCGACCCGAATACCAGAGTCATCGAGTTGTTGACGAAGATCGCGAATTTTGCCGCCACCATCAACGTACGCCCGCAAATCGCGGATCCACGGTTCAATGGCATCAAAACCTGCATCGGCGGTGACGCGAATCTGCTGATCAACAGCAAGCCCATGGCCGCGAATCGTGCTCGTGTTGAGAGCGATTTCGGGCGTCTGAATTTTCATCGCCGAGTGAGTGTGGTCGGCCCGCTCGTCGTGCTCCGTTGGCGAGTCGGCTCTGCACGCGTTTGCCATGGAGGCAATAACACCGGCGCACAAACCTGACTCAAGCAGGCCTCGGCTGGTGGACTGAAGAAATCGGCGTCGAGATTGACCGGGCACCACGTTTCTACTCGCTTTCATCTTTGTTTTCGGAAGACGCAGAGGTATCTAGAGGTGCGGGCCCAAGTGCGGGTAAAGGCGTGATCGCCAACTGACGATACGTCGCTTGGGTCGTTTCATCGTGTCCTTGGATGATGATGGTTCCCGGTTCGAGGCGCAAACCTTTGCGAGGGTTTTCGTTTGTTTTGCGATCATCGTAAACATCGGTCACTTGCAGGCCGTTCACCCAAGCCGCGAAGTGCGATCCGTCGGCCGATAAAAGGATCGAATTCCAACGCTTCGGTTCACCCGCCACGATCCTCGCGTTTTGCCTACGAAAGATGCCGCCGGCGCCACAATCCGCCGGTTGCAGTGGATTTTCGTCAACGATTTCGTTGTTGACTTGGCACTCGTAACCCATCATCTCGTCGCCGGGGATCGACCGAAAGAAAATTCCCGAGTTCGACTTTGGGTTGTCCATCTTGTAATCGGCGAGAAGTACGAAGTCGCCGTAAGTTTCGTTTGATTCGAGTTGTTGTTTCCCACCATCGACGACCAGGTGTTCTTTGTCGTTAACGGTGAAATCGCCTGGCATCTCGGGATACTGTTTCCATCGGGTGAGTTCTTCGTCGATCAGGTTTTCCAGACCGAGGGGACGCAAACGGATGTTGCGGAATTGGATCTTGCCTGAACGGAACTGCAACCCGATGTAACCTCGTGCAGCGGACTCTGCGTCCACGAGTTCACAGGTCGTTTTCTCGTCGATTTTGTCGGTGACGTTTTCCCCATCACAAACCATGTTCATCGTGTGCCATTGGTCCGACGAAGTTGGAAAGGGTGTACCCTTTTTGCGTTGGACAATGCCGCCGGTCGGGTAAGGGTTGTCTTGCGGTGCGATGTTCACTTCGAAACACTGCGACGCGACATCACGCGGTTCGATTTCTGTTCGAAGGAAGACGCCTGAGTTGGTCTCTGTGTCGCAACGAAACTCCAGCTCGAGTTCGTAGTCCGACCACTGTGTCGTTGTTGTCAGCAAGCATGGCCGGCCTCGGTCGGCAACGAGAGCCTTGTTTTCGATTCTCCAGTTGGCTTCGCCGGCAATCACCCATCCGAACATGGTGTGTCCATCGAAGAGGCGAATCCAACCTTCGCTCGTTTGTTCGATTGGCAGCCGGGCATCGAGCAACTGTTCCGCGCTCGCTTCATACGCCTGCGCCTCAAAAACAAACGGGGCTTCCTCTGTCTTTTGCGTCGTGTTTTCTTGAGCCGGCATCTCAGCGGCACTGTCGACTGAGGACGCGGTGTCGTCGGCAGGTGGTGTCTTCGTTTGGCTCGAGCAGCCGACGATGCTGATTGCCAAGGCGAGTCCGGCAATCTGCATGAGCCCGGTTACTCGCGCGAATCCATTTGCGGGATCGCGACCTGCCGCACGACCTTTGAATGCACGGGGATCGCGTGTTCGAAACCAATGCAGAAGTGAAGTTTGATGTGCCAAACAGGTCATCGCGGTGCACTCGTTTAGAAAGAAGGTGGTTCGGGTTTGTGGGCGATCGGCTCGATCAGTAGCCGTACTCGTCGAAGTATTCGGCCCAACGTTCCCGAAGCAAATTTTCTTGTTCCGAGGATAGTTGGTGAGCGTTGGTTTGATAGGACTTGTGCTCGGTTTCGGCCCAGGTTTGGATGTCTTCGCGGACCGTTTCAAAGTCCGCCAGACGCAGCGAATCGTAGATGGTTTGTAGAGTGTCCACCGGATCGGCAATCAAGTCTTCGTACCGAATGTTGATCAGGTGATGCTGGTCAATCTGTTGTTTTTGTTGATGGAAGGCGCGGTACATTTTTTCCAGGCAGTCGAGGACATAGTCTTCGATCCCGTCGTCGCTGGTCGGCGCGGGGGCTTGGAGTCCTTGAACGTCGTCGAGGCTACGCCACAATCGGCACGTGCTGGGGAACAACGCTCTCGGGTCGCGTGTGATGTGAATGAACCTCGCTTGCGGGAACGCGGCGGCGAGATGTCCAACCCGGCCGGTGTGCGTTGGACTTTTGATGACGAGCGGCCGCGTCGTCGATGCGCTCACGCGGTGAAGAAACGACCGTAGCGTGTCGACCCATTGTTGGCGGGCGGCTTCATCGACCCCTTCGAAATCCAAGTACTCCATGTCGACGGCGCCCTCCCTCGGGAAAGCGATCCGGCGATAGGGAGATGGCAATCCGAGGTTAACTAGCGCGAATTCGTCCTCCTGTGGCCGATCCCATCCGGTGTCCATGTTGTCCATCGGCCGCTTGCCCGGCAGCAGCCACTTGGCGAATCGCCGAAAGAACCATTCGGTCAGCAGGAAATGCGACGGTGCGAAACATTGAAACGTCGACGGGCTGCTGAATCGTTCGTCCCGGACCATCAGCTCATGCAGCAGCGTCGTTCCGCTGCGCCAGTGCCCGATGATGAAAACCGGCGGCCCGTGCAGCTCGGCTTCGCGAATTCGGCGACGGTAGACGAGGTTTTGCATCCCCATCAGCAGGGTGTTGAACGGGGTCGCCGTCGAAACCGAGCATGCCAACGGCACTCGAGAGGGGCTAATCGCGAACCCACCACGTCGCAGCAGCCGCCACCACGCAGATGGCCGCATCCCATGCCAGAACCGCGGACAATAGAACGGGTAGCGATTCAGGGAAGAGTCGGGCATGAAAGAGGAAAGTCCTACGCAAAAAGGCGGATTCGTGCGAACAAAATGCCTCGTGTGAACGTCTGGCGACTGGCCATTCCCAGGCCCGGTCTCCCTCCAACGAAATACCACGTTAGACTGTTTGGACACGCGTTCGCCCGTGAAGGATAAAGCGTCATCCCGTCCAGGCCCATGAGCCGGCTAGATTGTGACCGGGATTTTATGCGTTTTTCCGAATCGAGTGGGCCCGGTCGCTCCAAACACCTCGTCGATTGCGTCAATTTAACATGCCGAAATCCGCCCGCGATCTTTCTATCGAAGATTTGCAACAGCACATCCGCAAGATGTATTACGACAAAGACGTCGCGCGCGGCATCGACGGCACCTTCATGTGGTTGATGGAAGAGGTCGGCGAGTTGGCGTCGGCTCTGCGAGGCAACGATCGCGAAAACCTGCAGGAAGAATTTGCCGATGTGATCGCTTGGTTGTTCACCATCGCGAACGTCGCCGACGTGAACTTGGCCGAGGCTTTGTCGGCGAAATACGGACAGGGGTGCCCCGGATGCCAACGTTTTGAATGTGAATGCAGCTTGGATGAAAAGCCGTGAGAGTATTCGTGTTGATGATCGCGGCGGTCTGTTTGTCATCGGTCGGGCTGTCATCGGTTGGGGCGGCCTCGAATGAGGTGAACGCACAAGACCCGCCCGCCGAGGCTCCCGCGACCGACTTTGTCGGGATCGATGGTCACTATCGCGCCGGCCGTTGGACTGCGGTGCGGTTCCAACCGGTCGACAACGCGGTCCTGGAAACGACCGACGGTGATGGTGGGGTTGTCGTCTATGAACAGAACTTCCTTGCCGGGGCCGATGGCGAACCAGTTTTCGGCTATTGCATTCCAGGCACCGAGGCGGCGCCGCTGACGATCCGCACTTCCGCGGTTTCGAACACGTCTGACGAGAAATCGGATGCCGGCGAAGTGGTGTTGAAAACTCGCTTCCCGGAAACCGGCACGCCCGCGGATGGTCCGGCGATGATCCCCGATGAGATGCCGTGGGTGGTCGTTTTCGGTGATCCCATGGGCATCGAATCAATCGGAGCAAACGAGCTGCTCGATCGCGACGCGTCGATCGCCGTCACAACCATCGTTCAGCCCGAGAGCGTTCCTGATCACGTTCTCGGTTTTTCCGGCGTCGACATGATCGTCGTTACCGGTTCAGGTGCGAACGTGCTCGAGAAATTGTCGACGTCCCAAGGTGCAGCGATCCGCGATTGGGTCAGAGGCGGGGGCAAGTTGTTCTTAACGCTCGGCGGATCTGCCCCGAAGACGTTCGAGGCGTCTTCTTGGTTGACTGAGCTGTTGCCAAAGAGTGTGATTTCATCATCGGTTGTTCGGATGGATCCGTCCGGATTGGAAACGTTTGCGAACAGCCAGACTCGACTGAAGGCATTCGATGGATGGCGACTGCCCAAGACCATCGGTGCCGGTGGCATTGCTTTGTCGAGCGTGGGGGAAACGTTGATCGCCGGTCGAACGTCTCGCCGAATCGGGTTGCCCTTGGCCGCACGTTACACGATCGGGATGGGGAGCGTGACGATCGTTTCGGCTGACTTGGATGCATCGCCGTTTGTCGATTGGCCCGAACGTCTCGATTTAATCACCAAATTGACGGGCGATTTACTTGTGGAAGATCGCACCGAAACCGGTAGCAGTTTCCGTTTGGGCGGTTATTCGGATCTGTCCGGGCAGGTGCGTCGGACGCTGGACCGGTTTTCAACCAAGCGAAATGTTAGCTTCTCGATTATCGCTCTGATCATCGCCTCGTTGATCGCGTTGGTCGCTCCGCTGGACTATCTGTTGGTTCGACGAGTGCTCGGGAATCCGTTACTCGGCTGGGCGACGTTTCCGGTCGTCGCCGTCATCATGTCGGTCGCGCTGGTGTTCGCCGCGAGTCCCCGCTCGGATGCCGTCGATGAATCGGGCGGGCAGGCGGCGTCGGAGAATACTGAGACGGATGCGTCGTCGGACAGTTTATTGCGGGCCAATGCGTTTGAGTTTCTCGACATCGATGCGTCCAACCAGGGAGGTCGATTGTTTCATTGGGCCTATGTTTATTCGCATCCCGCGCAGACCGTCAACGTTTCTGCTCAGCGAAGCCCCGCGTTGAACAAGCTCGCAAAAGCCGTTCAGTACCAAGTGATCAGCCCATTCGGCGCACCGGGCCGGTCGATGGGTGGCATCCAGATCGACTCTTGGAGCAGCCCGCTCCGCGTGCCTGTCGCGGGAACGAAAGCCAGCGATTCAGAGTCGTCCACGCAGACGGATTTCCAACTGACTAGCCGCGTCGAGTCTCTCGAGTTGGCTCCGCGGAGCAGCAAGTCGATTGCCGCTCGGATGCAGTTCGATGCTTCAGTGGATGCGGTTCCGATTGAACGCCGTCGCACCTCGGACTCGTTGCAGGGGCAACTCGTTAATCCGCTCGGTGTCGATTTGCTCGATTCGATGTTGATCTATCGAAACATTGTCTATCTGCTGCCAACGCGCTTTCCTGCTGGGGCGACGGTCAAAGATGTTGACCAATTGCGGCAAAAGAACTTTCGTTGGCAACTGTCTCGCCAGCGGGCGTTGGAGAGTTCCTCGCAGACCGAAGCATGGGATGTCACGCGAAGCGACCAGCCCGAACGACTCGCCGAGATGTTGATGTTTCATGAAGTCGTCGGCGGTGTTGATTACACAGGGCTGCAAAATCACATCCTCGGGCATCTTGATATGACGGAATTGTTAACCGAGGAACAGTGTGTGTTGGTGGGGCGTTGTCGAGAGCCTTGGTTGACGTTCGGTGTGAGTGTTTCCGGTGAAGGTGGCGATGCGTCTTCAAGCATCGAAGCAGTGCCGAAGGGTGAGACCCAATCGTGGGTGCGGGTGATCCTGCCGGTGAAGCAGGTTCGGCGGTAATGTTTGTGTCGTGAAAACGAGTCGTTTGGTTCTGAGCAATGGGTTGTCGGTCAGCCCGTCTTCGTGCGGTGTCGTTAACTTTCTTCCTTATCTTCTACTAGTTTGCAATCGTCGTGATTAAAACCGTTGACTTGACCAAGAAGTATGGCGACGCCTTTGCCATTAAATCGATCGACTTGGATTTGGAAGCTGGCGATCTGTTCGGCTTCATCGGGCCGAACGGTGCCGGGAAAACGACGACGATGCGGATCATCGCAACGCTGCTCGAACCGAGTTGGGGTGAGGCTTACGTTTGCGATCACAGTGTCCACACCCAGCCGAAAGAGATTCGTCGCTTGGTCGGTTACATGCCCGACTTCTTTGGTGTCTATGACGACATGACCGTGGTGGAATACCTCGAGTTCTTTGCCGCCGCCTACAGGATCGGCGGTGAAGATCGGCGCAAACGCGTCAACGAAATGCTCGACATCGTGGACCTCGATTTCAAACGCGATGCATTCGCCAATACGCTTTCACGAGGGCAAACACAGCGTCTCGGGCTCGCCCGGACGTTGTTGCATGACCCGCAGGTATTGCTGCTTGACGAACCGCTATCCGGGCTCGACCCGCGTGCACGGATTGAGATGCGGAACCTACTGCGTCGACTTGGCGAGATGGGCAAGACCGTGATCGTCAGCAGTCACATTTTGCCCGAGCTTGCCGATGTCTGTAACAAGGTCGGCATTATTGATCGTGGTGAACTGAAGCAGAACGCGAAGGTCACCG
>JBICHZ010000241.1:0-6532 GCA_043101355.1 Rhodopirellula sp. JB044 | reverse complement strand
AGCATCAAATCCGCGTACTCGTCGCATACACACACGATGCGTGGAATCGGTTCGCCGCGTCGGTCAATCAACTCCGACAACGACGAACACCCCTGAAGCATCACGTAGCGACGTTCCATCTCTTCGATCAACTCATCAAACACTTCAAGAATGTCGGCATCCTCGTCACCGGGGAAGACCACCGGACGACGCAGATAGGGTGAATCACGCAAGTCATGAAAGGCAACACGCTTCGGATCGATGGCGACAATCTGCAATTGCTCGGTCGTGTTCGAGGCAATCAAACCGGCAACCGCGGTACGCAGCCATTCGCTCTTGCCACTGCCGGACGTCCCAGCGACCAACAAATGGTAGCTGGCCGTGTCCGCCAGATCCGCGGTTCGCAGTTTGCCGTCAATACCAACGCCCACGAGGACTTTGGCACAGCCATGCAGCGAATCGGACTTCGGAAGCTCGACCGAACTCCAAGGGACAATCTGACGATCGGGCCGTTGCAAATCGATCGTGATCGCAGAGCCGATCTGAATCACGGGCGGTCGCTCCAATTGCAATCGCACCTGCAGCAGATCGGCACAACGCAGGAATTTCTTGGGAGCAATTCCTCGCGACGGCGTGACCGTAAAACGGACAAATGTTGGTCCCAAAATGGGAGTCCCGCTGAACGTGGCATCACATCCCGCCTCGAATAACGCTGACTTCAAGAGCCTGCCGAGTTCGCCAATCTCCTTCGAGACCGGCGGTGTGGCAGGCTTCTGTGCAGCAGGCTCTTGTGCAGCAGGCTTTTGTGACTCCGCCGGACGCGAGGCGGGCGTCTTGATCACGCCCGCCAGTTTTCCGATCAACGTCTTCAGTTCGGACTGCGTCTCGGCGAGTTTTGCGCCATCAATTAACTGTTCCGATTTTTCCGGTAGGAAGCTAACGACGGCCAACGAGTTGGTTTCACTTTCACCGAGCATTTTGTGGTACAGCGCGGCTTGGCAAAGATCCGCCTCCGGCGAAGTCTTGCCTAGCTTGTACTCGATCACGCAGCGACGTCCCTGGGGCAGGGTGAGCAGCGAATCCGCGATCCCGGTCAGCACGACGGGACACTTCCAGTTCGTGTCGGTCAATTCAAGACGCAGCGGCACCTCGTTTTGAAACCAATCGGCGAACTCTCGTGGTTTGAAATGACGCCCCTCACGCAGTTGCCATTGACGATGCTCCCAAAACAGTTCGGCCAGCCATCGCGTGGCCTCGCCCACCGCGGTCCAAAGATTTAAGACGGCGGAACCACGGCCATGCAACGCTGCGGCGTGACCTTCTAAGTAAGGGCCAAGTTCTTTGCGAAATGCCAAATCCTGCATTTCGGCAACCCAGTCATCGATCGATGACCCGCTGAAGATTGCCGATAACTCTCGCTCGCTGCTGTGCAACAACGAAGCGATCAAACGATGGAACGTCGTGCCCAAGTCGGTTTGCGACGCGTTGCCGGGGCCGCTGTTCGGACTCGCGTAATAGATCTGCTGCCGGACGTCACTGACGGAGATTTCGACAACAGACGAATTGGAATTGCTCATCGTGTTGCACTCCCTTGCATCGATCGGACGTCCTCTTCGGATGAAGTCGAACTCGCGACTCGAAAGATTACCGTAGGCTCGCCGCTGACGATCCCCAGTCGATCACTGGCGACTCTGCCGAGTTCGACGATTCGTGATTCCGCGACACCTGTGGCTCGGGACATCACGTCCATCGAAACGACAGGACAGTCCGCAAGATATTCGAGCACCGCGTCGATATCGGAATCGTCCGCCGTTGCCTCGTCGTGCCAGCCGGGACGCGACGGACGACAAAACTGATCGACCCATTCGCGAGTCACCGCATCCAAATGATTAGACAACCATTGACGCACCGTCGAGATGCCGACCGCCCGGCCGTCGAGCGTCAGGTCACCGCAGGTCGCATCGGCAATCAGTGAACGGACCGCATCGAGCACCGCCATCACCTCGCGATTCGGTCGTACCAGCACGCCTTCGTCTTCGGTCAACTGATCGATCCGCTTGCGAGTTGCAGCGGCCCCGGGTGAAATCGGCAACCGACCGTCCCGGATCAACACTAACTTGTGCAGTTTGAACGCTTCGCGGTTTTCGATCAAACGTTTGAGCTGTGCCGCCAGGCTCGTCATGCTGGGCTGGTTGCACAACGCCACTCCGACCCGAGCCTCTTGATCAGGTCCGACCAAGACCAACTCAATGTCACGTTTGCGATTGTGCGGGCCCGTGGGGTAATCGGTCGTCCAGCCTGGCTCGAGAATGGACAACAGGTTAGGCAAAGTTGATGCGATCAGGTCATCGGTGTCTTCGGGCTTCTGCGTTCGAATCGCTTCGTCGACGCGGTCATCAAAGACCTTCGCCAGTGCCGGTGTCTTCTCAGTCGTCGGCGGCGCCGCAACGGTCCCTTGCAGCTCGTCAAACCGCGTTGCCGCGGCATGCAGCAACTCGCGAGGCGTCGAACGGGAGGCGAACATGGCTTCGTCGTCCGCAAACGGCCAATGCGCGTTATCGCCCGCCGCATCCGCCGTGGCCTGCATGGCGGTAACACGTGAACGGATCACTTGCTGCATTTGATCTCGGTCGAGTCGCTGCAGCGCCGTTTGACCTCCCGAAACGAGCCGTGCCCGATCCTGCGATCGAATCTCATCGTCGGCAAAGCTCGCCAACACACATGAAATCGCAGCCACGGCTGCCTCGTCGGTCAGGTCCGCGACCGCGCGAGCGAGATACCAGACCGGTTTGCGATTCGAATCTTCGACCTCGATCGCTTCGATCTGGTCAAAACAAAACACGATCGGAATCTGTGGCCCGGCGACATGGCACAATGTTTTTACCGCACTAAACGCATCGTCCTCGTTGTCGGGTGCGTAGTGACTCGCATCAACGTTGCCGAACAGATGCCGGAACCCTGCTTCGCTGACCAATCCACCGCTCAAATACGCACGGACATGGCGACGATGATTGCCGCGAATGAAGCACTCGAGCACCTGTGTAAAATCATCCCGCAAACTCAGTTGCATGGCGATCTCGTGCCACGCATCGATCAGTTCCTCCATGCGTTCGTTGCGGTGATGGTCCCACCACAGTGCCAAATCCGCATGACCGTCGAAGTGAGCAGCCAGTCGTTTGGCGAGCACATGATCGAGCTGCGTGAGACCGTCGGGCATGGGCCTCATCAGATCCGTCACCAGTTCCGTTCGGATCTTACGCCAGATCCGGCCTGACGACGTTCGCATCCGCAGATACACAAAAATCTGCCAATCGTCATCCAGATCGGGGTAGGTTTCGGCATCGGTCAGCCGCCGTTGCAACCGGGCCAACAGGTGCGTCTTACCGCTACCCTGTTCACCGTGAATCAGCACCGAGGAACTCTGCTGCCGCGTCCGCACGGTTTGGACCGCCGCGAGACATCTCGCATACACGTCTCCGTGAATCTCCGGCACGTCCGCAGTCGCACCTCGCCACGCGTCGGGAACGATGCCACCCAAAAACGGGTTAGGCAACGAACGATCCACCGCGGTACTCGCACTTGTCGTCATATCAGTCACCTCCGAACGACTAACATGTCATAAACCGTTCCACCTTCTCCAAGCAAGCGATCCTGTCGATCGTCATCACCGAGCGACATCGGATCGGGATGCAGCGTGAAATCGATGCGGCCGGAGCGTTCCAGGGTACGCAACGTTTCGTCAAACACGTCTCGATCGATTTTGAAATTCAGATAGCGACGCAGCTCCGCAATCGGAACAATCGTTCTGCCTCCACCGCCTGATCGCATTTCCGCGATCGCGTCCATGACCAGTGATTCAGGCGTTGGAGATTCAGGTGACGGCGATTCAGGTGACGCCGATGGTTCTTCGAGTTGCGGCTGATCGTCTGGAACGAGCAGCGATCGCACGTCAGCGGACGACGTGGAAAACCGCCGAGCAATCTGCTCAATCGCGTTGTCCAACAACGCCTGGGCATCGACGGGAGTCGCGGAGTATCGCATCGAGCGACTTCCCAGAAACCGTCCCGAATGCAGCTTGCCCGAACGAACGAGTTGTTGCACGAGATCGCCAATCTCCTTGTTGCTCAGTTCCTTCAGACGAGCCTTGAACTGCTTGACCAGCTCATTCTTGGTTGCAAATCGTCCGACCGTTTGGGTCGTGAACAGCCACTCCGCATATTCTTTTGGAGAGCGATCCCAATAACGATCAGCATTGCCGCGGTAGGGAGAAAACCGATGGACCAAGTTTCGCCGTGTCAGCTCCTCCAACGTTTGCTGCAGAATCTCTTCTTCGCACTGATAGGGGACCGGCAGCTTTTTGCGAAGTGTTGCGAGCGTTGCCGGCTCATCGAATGTCGCCAGCGTACGAATGATCACGTCGTTCAATGCGTCGACGCTCTCAGACGCATCTGTTGCAACCACCAAAAACTCGGACATTGGAAATCCTCCGGGTGAACGTTGAAGCCCATGAGTTGTATCACATCCCCACCACCGTCGACACTAGCCCGTCAATTTCGCCTAACCGGCATGCTTTGCCGACCTAAACGTCATCGCAACGCTTCTCGCCATCGCCCCGATGTCTTTTCCGCCTATCTCCCCCGTCCTCCACAATTTTCCAACCCCACAATCGAAGACCGGATGGAGCCACCGACCAAGATGTTGTCCTACCTCCAAAATAAGATGACTACCAAGAGGCTACGTGACGCCGCGGCGTTCGGATGCCTGATCCGTCGGTTCATTTGAGTGGCGATTCTTTCGTTGCGCCGGTCTTCTGCCCAACCGTGCTGGATACCGGCCAGTATGCCAGTGCCACTGATTTGCCCGCCCATGCGAGCGCGGCGCAGACGGGCAAGGTTGATCCCCACAAAACTGCTAGATCTTCAAAATCCAACGGTTTGATGGAAGGGGCCGTGATCACGCCAATCGCAACCAGGATGCTGATTGAAAACACAATCCACCAAACGACAGAGACCCCCACGCTACCCTGAACGACAGGAACATCGGGACGATCGACTGCCACCGCCTCCATCAATTGCCGACACAACTCCCGATAGGTCTCGCTTTCATCGGTACCTCGATTGGGATGCTTGTGACCAAAGCCCGGACCTTGCCACTGAAAGCTGCCAAAACAGATCGTCCGAAACCAACCAACATGGACAGACATAATTTTTGTACTGAACCGCTCGCCTGATTTGCTTTGCATTTCCATGTTGTCGAGCACGCGAAACTTCGTGATCCTGTGAATCGGCATGTCGGCAACATCGCGGCCATCTTGACGTTGCACTCGCAAACTGTCCCCGTCGATCCAAGCGATCTTAACGGGGCTGAACATTGACAAGCGATACGTGTGGTGATTCATGAAAAATTTTACGGTGGCGTTGGCAACGCTCCTGCGGGAGGCATCACATTAGGTAGGCAACGCGTGCATTGATATACTCCCGATCGAGCACTGCGTCGGTGAAATCGCGGCACGACTGCGGTGTCATATCCTATACTCAAACCGCATCGCTGGCGACAAAGACTCTCATAGAGAAGCAAAAGCGTCAGAGAAAAATAACATCCATCTTTCCGACGCTTTTTTCAGGGAAATGGTATCGCACACTTTTGGCAAAGCCATTCATGTCTGGCGATGATCGATCAATCATTGCGGCGTCCATGACTGGCTTGAGCCTTTCGATCCAGACGTTGTATGCATCGGGTGTAAAGTGAATCCCGTCGTCTGAATATTGAGGCAGCAGTACGCCCTCGGGTGCAATCACAGGATTCAAATCGACGGTTCGAAAATTGAACTCATATTGGAGCGTCGCGATTTCTGCATTATGTGACTGAATCAATTCGGTTTGCGCGGCATCTCCCTGATACGGGACGAGGGTAACAACAAGCGTCGCATTAGATTTCGCGACCAATTCTACAAGGGTTCGGAAATCCCGCGAAAACTCAGCAACGGGTTTTTGCGCTAGTGCATCGTTCGTACCAACGAGAAGATGGAAAAACTTTGGCCTTAACGCGGTGCCACTCTTTACAGATCCAACCAATTGGTTTGCTTGATAACCGTGAAGGCCGAATGACGTTGCGGCAACAAGATTCCGGTCGAGACGCCACCCCCAATTCAGTCCTCCGGCCGTAATGCTGTCTCCTACAAATACGTATTTGGGAGGGCGGATCTTATTAGACTGGCGAATGCAGTAATTGAACAGGTGTTGGCGAAAGTGCACGTCGTATAGAAACAACGCTGTGATTGGCAATGTCAAGAAAAAATACACCAACAGAAATCGAAAACTGCATCTCTTCGCAAGCGCGAGGCTACTGCCTGTGAATCGGTCTCTCATAAAAGTGGCCCAGCCTGTTTCTCTCCGGCTTCAACGGTGACCATTTGTTTCCAGTGTGTTCCTGGAGGGTTGGCGGTGGGCACAATTCGGGTGTCGTCACCGCCACTTCGCTCATTAAAGAGGAATGACTCTCCCTCTGGCTAGTCCTTGTTGATGTTTTATCGAAGAAGTTAATGGGTGATCCC
>JBICHZ010000240.1:0-106590 GCA_043101355.1 Rhodopirellula sp. JB044 | reverse complement strand
CTTGGCGCGTCCCCAAGACATCAAGAGTTGGTCGTTCGGTGAGGTCAAGAAACCCGAAACGATCAACTACCGTACCTACCGTCCCGAGAAAGACGGCCTGTTCTGCGAACGTATCTTTGGACCTGAAAAGGACTGGGAATGCGCCTGCGGTAAATACCGTGGGATGAAATACAAAGGCATGATCTGCGACCGTTGCGGCGTGAAGGTCACTCACTCGCGAGTCCGTCGCAAACGCATGGGCCACATCGAGTTGGCTGCTCCCGTGGTTCACATTTGGTTCTTCAAGGCGATGCCATCGCGGTTGGGCAACCTGCTCGCGATGAAAACCAGTTCGCTCGAGAAGGTGATCTACTTCCAAGACTATGTGGTCATCGATCCGGGCGAGACCGAACTCGAGCCGCTGCAGTTGTTGACCGAAGAAGAGTATCGCGCCGCACGCCAGCAATACGGTCCCGGTTCGTTCGAAGCCGACATGGGTGCCGAAGCGGTTCGCAAGCTGCTCAACAAGCTCGATCTCGTTCCTTTGTCGGAGCAGTTGCGTGTCGACCTGGAAGAGACCGGCAGCAAGCAAAAGAAGAAGGACCTGATCAACCGGTTGAAGATCGTTGAGTCGATCCGTGACAGCGACAACCGTCCCGAGTGGATGGTTCTCGACGTGATCCCTGTGATTCCGCCAGATTTGCGTCCGCTCGTTTTGCTCGACAGCGGTAACTTCGCGACGAGCGATTTGAATGACCTGTATCGCCGGATCATCAACCGTAACAACCGGCTGCGTAAGCTCGTCGATTTGAACGCGCCGGAAGTCATCATTCGCAACGAGAAGCGGATGTTGCAGCAATCGGTTGACGCTTTGTTCGATAACAACCGTTGCAAGCGACCTGTGCTCGGTTCGTCGAACCGTCCGCTGAAGTCGCTGACCGACATGATCAAAGGGAAGCAAGGTCGTTTCCGTGAGAACCTGCTCGGCAAACGTGTCGACTACTCCGCACGTTCGGTCATCGTGGTCGGGCCTCGTCTGAAACTGCATCAATGCGGTTTGCCGAAGAAGATCGCGCTCGAACTGTATCAACCGTTCATCATTCGCCGCCTGAAAGAACTCGGACACGCCGACACCATCAAATCGGCGAAGAAGATGCTCGAGCGGAAGGACGAGGAAGTTTGGGATATTCTCGAACAAGTGATCACGAATCACCCGGTGATGCTTAACCGTGCTCCGACGTTGCACCGGATGGGGATTCAGGCGTTCGAGCCGACCCTCGTGGAGGGCAACGCGATTCACCTGCACCCGCTCGTCTGCAAAGGATTCAACGCTGACTTCGACGGAGACCAGATGGCGGTGCACCTGCCGCTTTCGATCGAAGCTCAAGTCGAAGCACACACGTTGATGCTCAGTACCAACAACGTGTTTGCACCGTCCAACGGTAAGCCGATCATGAGTCCTTCGCAGGACATCGTCATGGGTTGCTACTACATGACCGTGGAACTGCCGGATCGTAAGGGCGAAGGCATGGTCTTCAGCAGTTACGAAGAGGTCGACTACGCTCTCGCTCAAGGGATCGTGGAACTGCATACCAAGATCAAGATGCGGTTGCCGAAGTTCCAGAAGCTCAAGACGGATGACGAAACCGGAGTCTACGGCGAAGTCATCGACACCACGCCCGGTCGTGTTCGGTTCAACGAAATGTTGCCCGACGGAATGGACTACTACAATCGCGCGATGCGTAGTGGTGACTTGGCCAAGACGATTAGCGACTGCTATCAACGTCTCGGTCGGAAACCAACGATTCACCTGCTCGACGATATGATGCAAATGGGCTTCCGCGAGTCGACCTGCAGCGGTCTGTCGTTCGCGACGGATGACTTGGTCACGCCGGACACCAAGCAGAAGTTCATCAAAGACGCCGAGAAGACGGTCATGAAGCACAAGAAGGCTTATGACCGCGGTCTGATGACGGGTAAGGAACGTTACAACCAGGTTCTCGACGCGTGGACTCATGCCCGTGAAGCGATCACGGCAGACATGATGAGCGCGATGGAGAACGATATCCGCGAAGGTGGTTGGTACATCAACCCTGTGTTCTTGATGTCACACTCGGGTGCACGGGGTGGTATTGAACAAATTCGTCAGCTCGCCGGTATGCGTGGTCTGATGGCGAAGCCAACCGGGGAAATCATCGAAACTCCGATTAAGGCGAACTTCCGCGAAGGCCTGTCGGTGCTCGAGTACTTCTCGTCGACTCACGGTGCACGGAAAGGTTTGGCCGATACGGCTCTCAAGACGGCCGACAGTGGTTACCTTACTCGTAAGCTCGCCGACGTGGCACAGAACGTTGTGGTCACCATGCACGACTGCGGCACCACGCAGGGGATCACCAAGGGTGTCGTTTATCGCGGCGAAAAGGTCGAGGTTTCCCTCGCCGATTCGATCAACGGTCGGGTCAGCTTGAAGGCGATCGTGAACCCGGTTACCGACGAAGTGATCGTTGAGTCCGGTCAGATGATCACGCCGGAAATCGCTCGCAAGATCGAACAAATGGGGCTGGAGAAAATCCAAGTCCGCACGCCGATGGCCTGCGACGCACCGCTCGGTGTTTGCCGTTGCTGCTACGGAATGGACATGGCGACCGGATCGCTGGTGGAAGAAGGGATGGCCGTCGGGATCATCGCTGCTCAGTCGATCGGTGAGCCTGGAACGCAGCTTACGATGCGGACGTTCCACATCGGTGGTAGTGTGAGTAAGCAGGTCGAAGAGTCGGACATCAAGTCCGCTCGCGATGGTGAGGTTCGCTACACCCGCATGAAGGCCGTGACGAACACCGAAGGACGTGACGTTGTGTTGACGCGAAACGGCCAGGTCATGTTGGTCGACGAGCGCGGACGTGAGGTCGAGTCTTACGACATCCCGACCGGTGCGACACTGATGGTCAAAGAAGGTGACAAGGTCACCGCCGGCCAAGTCCTCTGCGAATGGAACCCGTACTCGATTCCGATCCTCTCGGAAGTGACCGGTAAGATCCGCTTTGAAGACGTCGTCGAAGGCGAAACGATGCGTCAAGAACGCGAAGCCTCCGGCAACACGCGTATCACGATCATCGACCACAAGGGTGACTTGCACCCGCAGCTCGTAATCGAAGACTCCGAAGGACGTCCGCTTCACGCACAGTACCTGCCTGAGCGGGCTACGATTTCGGTTCGCGAAGGCGATGAAGTCTTGCCAGGTACGGTGTTGGCTGAAATGCCTCGTGAGACCGGTGGGGTTTCGGACATCACAGGTGGTCTGCCACGGGTTACTGAGATTTTCGAAGCTCGGAAGCCGAAGGATCCTGCGGTTATCGCGGAAGTCGATGGGGAAGTTGAAATCCTCAGCGAGCGGAAACGCGGTAAGCGAACCATTATCGTCCGCAGCGAATCGGGCATCGAACGCGAGCACCTCGTGCCTCACGGGAAGCACTTCCTGGTTCACACGGGCGACATCGTCAAAGCCGGACAGGCTCTCGTCGACGGTGCACTCGTGCCTCACGACATCCTGCGTGTCACCGGGGAAGAAGCCGTTCAGCAGTACCTGCTGCACGAAATCCAGCAGGTGTATCGAAGCCAGCGTGTTGAAATCAACGACAAGCACGGCGAGATCATCATCGCCCGGATGTTGCGTAAGGTGAAGGTCGAGTCCGCGGGCGATACGAACCTGCTACCCGGCAGCGTTATGGACCGGTTCCACTTCCGTAAAGCCAATCAGGAACTGCGCGGCTGCCTGAAGATTGCGAACCCTGGCGACACCGACTACGCCGAGGGCACGATCGTGCCGAAGGATGCGTTCGAGCAGACCAACGCGGAAGTCGAAGCGATGGGCGGAACACCTGCGAAGGGCAAACGTTGCAAGAGTGCGACGGCGAGTACTCAGTTGCTTGGTATTACCAAGGCGGCGGTTCAGTCGAACAGTTTCATCAGTGCTGCGTCGTTCCAAGAAACGACGAAGGTGTTGACCGAAGCTGCACTCGCCGGCAAGGTCGACAAGCTCGTCGGTCTGAAGGAAAACGTGATTCTCGGCCACCTGATTCCTGCAGGAACCGGTTTCCGGATCTTCCAAGAGTCGGAAGTCAACTACCGTCGCGAGGCCCTCGAGGAACTCGCAGCGGCACCGGTTACTGCTCTCGAAGAATCGTTCCCACTTCTCGGTGGAGACGGCGAGACCGCGGAAGCATCGGCATCGAGCGGCGAATAGTCCACCCGAGAGAATTTGCTCAATTCAGCAAAGCCAGTGGAAGAAATTTCACTGGCTTTGTTTTTTGGAATGACGTTGGCAAAGAGTGGCGCGTTTGTGGTCGTGGGCGCCGTCTGGCAGAAATGATTTACGCGGTGAACCGGTTCTCAACAACCGACATTGGGCGGAAGAACTCACGCAGCATCGCGTGTAGGTTCGTTTGTTCTAAGAAGGTTTTCCGCGCTTCAGCGGACTGCAGCAGCATTTGCTCGAATTCTTCCATGGAATCATTCGAGAGACCATCGTCCAAATAAAGGCAGAGGAGATCTTCGAATTTTGCGATGTTCATCGTGTTTTGTTCTGTATGCGGATCGAATGCCAATGCACCACTACCCGAGTCGTGCATGCGGATGCGTTATCGGAAACAATTGCCTCAGCGTCTGGATGCAGGGATCCGGTCGAGCCGTTGGGGCGTGAACCCGGGTTCTGCATTGCCTTGGCGACAAACACCATGGTGGGGGAGGTGAGCAAGTTGCTGCCGCAATTCGCGAGTCATGCATTGCTCAATCGGACGGTGTGGCGGCCTTCTTGAGGATCGTCACGTTTAGAAATGACTCATCGGACTCAAATCTGAACTACCGGGAATGAGTCAAAGTTTGGATTCGGTCTTAGTGTTGAGATGTGTTGCGAAGCAAATGGATTGCGGCAGTGATCTCGCACTTGTTGGAGCCATTCTTATTGTGAATTTTTTGTGATTCACCCTTAATAAAATCGCAATAAATTCAGCGTAGCCGCCCTGTGGAGGTGTGCGCTGGTCTCCACTGGAGATCGCTTCATTCGGATCCGGTAAGACGTACGGCGCATCGCGTGGTTGCTGATGGCGACGAATAGCGCGATGGCACTGCGGCGGCGAAAGTTGTCGATGCCGCGTTTCGCTACCCTCAATCTACGCTTTGAGACACCACCAGTGTTTCGTCCCTGCCGATTCCCCGAGTGTGCAGGCGAGACGGAATGCTATTTATGTCGGAAGAGCAGGAGGTCGGCGGCGAGCGTCACGTTCATGGTGTCGATGGAGCTGAGTCTCGCTTGCTGCGAGTGGCGGACAGCCCGGTAGGTCATGGCGAGGGCGTCTTGAATCGCGTCATGGTCGAGTGTTACCTGATGTTTCCAGGTGCGTTGTTCAACGCATCGAAGGCCGGCGTCTTCCATTTCCTCAACGATCACGTCACCGCGGCGGCGGCGATGTCCGGCCTGCTGGACCTGTTCACGGAGTTCAATGAGATCCTCTTCTCCGGGGACAGCGATCACGCAAATGCCTTCGGGTGACAGGCATCTTTTGATTTCTGTGATGGGGCGTCGTCCAAATAACGAAACGACTCGATCTACGCTCGCCTCGGCGGCAGGTAGTTCACGGTCTGCGTTTGCCAGAACCCAGGTCGCTGCTGGCCAGCGACGTGTCGCGAGTTTGATGGCGGTTTTTGAAAGATCGATACCGCAGTAGCCATCCGGTGCATCGGAGAACAATGCCGGGCCGAAGTATCCCTCGCCGCATCCGAGATCGAGCGTGCGGAGTGTCGTGTCTCGCCCGTCCATTTTGACCCACGTCGAAAGTTCCGCAACAAGTCCGGCGGCGTGTCCACGTTCGAGCCAGCGGTGACGAGCCAACACTGCTTCATCGCAGTCGCCTGGTTTTTTTGATTTGCGATCTTGGGGCTGGGTCAGGTTCCAATATCCTTGTTTCGCACGATCAAAATGATGGCGAGCGTTGCATGTTAAACCAGTCTCCGTTGGATTGAGAAGATTCTGACAATTTCGGACGGTGCATCGAAGTTCAAACATCCACGTATTCTATCTCAACTTGGATGGTTCGGTTGAGAGGCTGTTCTGGGTCGGCGATGAAAGATATTTGATTCAAACTTAATGGCCGACGAGGGCGATTCTTAATAGAGAATGCGGAGCTGCCATGAAGGCGCGGCGGTAGGAGCTTTGGTTGTGAAGAGTCGGTGAATCTCGCTTGAGTCTCTCTCGGTGCACCCGTAGCATTGCCATCCGTTCAGGTTCTTGTCCTGTAGGCTCATCGTAATGATATCGAACAAACGAATTGATCAAGACGGCATTGGTCGATCACGCCGTCTGAGAGGGTTCACGCTGATTGAGTTGCTGGTGGTGATCGCAATCATTGGCATCTTGATGGCGCTGTTAATGGCCGGGGTCACGAAGGCTCGGGAGGCAGCTCGTTCTGCGTCTTGTCAAAACAATCTGCGGCAGATTGGCATCGGGTTTAATCTGCACGCACAGCGATCGCCTCAGTCTCAGTTCTGCAGCGGCTTGTTTGATCACAATCGCGAAGGATGCATGGACACCTATGGTTGGGTTGCCGATCAACTAAACGTTGGTGTGCAGACGCCAGAGTCGTTTGTCTGCCCGAGTAACCCATCGACGGTGAACGAGAAACTTCTCGATGCGTATGGGATACCCACCAACGATAATTTGAACAAACTCGTCGGCGGTTTGCAGTCCCGTTTAATCGACGGCATGTGCGGGAAGGAAGACTGGAACGGGGTGTCAGGTACTGGATCGCCGTCGTCGGGTTTTGCATCGACCGATCCCAAAACAGATGAGCGTGCGGCTTTGGTCAGCCGGTACTTTGTCGGGCAGGGGTACAACACGAACTATGCGACGTCATGGTTTTTGACGTATACCGCGCCGAGAGTGTTGTACAAGCTCTCGGACAAAACGATGCGGACCAATGGTCAGGCTGCCCAACAAGGCCTACGTGGTAAGCGTGAGACACTCGGTCCTCTGACTGCTGCACGCTTGGGCGCGAGTGAAATTCCATCTAGCATCATCGCCCTCGTTGGTGATGCTGCGCCGGGCGATATCGACGAGGCGATCACACCGGTGCGTTTCGGTTTTGATGGAGCGGATTTGTTTGCCAACGGAGACACGACTTCGCGAGTGTTTACAGAAGCGGGGACGTTGTTGACCGAGTCAGCCTGCGAAGGGCCCGCGTTTTATCACCGCAGCCAAAAGAAGATCAAGCGTATCGGTTCGTACAACTCACGTTTAGAGGTGCAGTGGAAGTGTGACTTGCTACGTAATTGTGAACCGCCGACCGGATCCTCTAAGAACCACATGTACATGCAATCGACCCTCGCATGGATGGGGTTCCACGCCGGGTCATTGAATCTTCTTTTTGCGGATGGTTCGGTACGTGGATTTCGAGATCTTAACGAGGATCTTTTTTTGAATCCCGGTTTTCCTGTGCCAGATGGTTTAACCGAGGAGCAGTACGCGGCGATGGGGTATCAGGATGCGACTGTTGAGATGCATCCGTCGAAGTTCTTCAGTGGCGTCTTCTTGAACGCCAAGTCCATCAAGGGAACACTCGAGTAGAGTGTTGTGCAATCGCCGCGTGTGGCAACTTCAAGGCGACCTCTTTATTGAACGAGTGCCGGTTCGAGTGTGTCGCCGTAGTTGAGAACCATCTCTTTGATCGTTGAGCGAATCATGCCAGCGGGAATGATCGCATCGAAGGCGTCATCCACAATGGCCTTATTGGCTTGCCGTTCGAATGGGCGAAGGTGTGGAAGTACGTTTCCCTTGATGGGGGCATTGATGTCGACGCAAAGAACGTTCGCTCCATTGTCGAGTGCCAGTTCCTCGAGGTCGATCCATCGAAGATGCGGCGTGCGACGAGTTTGAAAAGTGATTCGGCGGCTTTGGGGTTCGTAGACAAGGTTCCACTGCGTGTGTGCCTGGGCGACGTCATCGAGAGCCTGCATGGCGTCTTCGATCGGTCTGTCTGATAGCGGTTCGTTGGCGAACGTGCAGGCTTGGAGGAATCGCTGTTCGCTGTTGTTGTTGGGCCGGCTTTGTTGGCGTGCACGAGAAGATGCCGTCCAAGTGGAGTTGGCTAATGCACAGGCATTCGTTGAGTCATGCTGAACGACCGGTTTGCCGTTGATGTACTCGATGATCGCTACGTCGCCGCTCTCATCGGTCACGAAATAGTGGACCTTCTCGAGTCTCGCGATGAACGGCATCGGTGTAACTTCATCAAGGCTTTGAATTACCTCATCAACGCTGGCCGCATTGTCGAGTTGATATTGCACCCACTGCACGACGTTGACCGAGGGCTTTCCGTTGGTGTGCGTCGGGAATGAGGCGTCGTTGAGTTGCAGTAGGTCGACCGTGAGCCCTTTTTCGTTCATCCCCGCGAATGGAATCTCGCGTCCGAATTGAGCGAACGAGACGCTGCCGTAGCGTGAGGTCCACTGCGCGGGCGCGATGGGAGTGATGGCGGTCTTTTCGATGCCACGCGGATTGACGATGAGCAACCCGCCTCCGGTGTTCCAATCATGATTCCGGGCCACGATGAGGTGGCCGGAATGATGAATCCGCATCACGGTGCACGCGGGCGCCGATTCAGCAAGCAAGGTCAAGAAGAAGGTCAATCCGATGCAAAGAAGGCTCTTCATCGAAGATGCTCCGGTGTGAAGGTGCTTCGCGGTGATTGTGGCTTGCTTCAGCATACACTTCATTGGGGATGGGCGTCGAAGCACCTATCCCCAATAGAAGATCTCTTCGCCAGATTAGGAGTCGATTTCGACTCGTTCGCCGTGGTTGTCGCGGCAGTCGACTTCGAGGTGTTCGGGGAACAAACCTTCGCTGCCGAGGATTTGCACGGTCATCTTGCCGGCGTCTTCCATTTCGGTGACGGCGCGGCGTTTCTTGTTGTTTAGGAACGCAGCGACGGCGTCGTTGACACGAACGGTGACACGTACGATGTGTTTGTTCTTGACCGCGAGTGCGAGCATCCGAACAACTTCGATAGACATGCTCTCGGGAGTTTTCACCAAACCGCGACCTTTGCAGCATGGGCAGTCTTGATAGATGCTGCGTTTGAGGCTCGGACGGATTCGCTGCCGCGTCATTTCGATCAGACCGAATGGGCTGGTGCGAAGGATCTTGGTGCGAGCGCGATCTTTGGCCATCGCGTCACGGAGGACTCGCTCAACTTTGCGGCGGTAGCTTTCTTTCCGCATGTCGATGAAGTCGTTGACGATGACTCCACCGAGGTCACGGAGTCGAAGTTGCCGAGCAATTTCCTTCGCGGCCGAGACGTTCAGGCGGAACGCGTTTTCATCTGCCGATGCGTTGCCGCGGAAGTTTCCGCTGTTAACGTCGATCGCGACGAGGGCTTCCGTCGGGTCGATCACAATCGATCCGCCGTCCTTGAGTTGGACTTGGCGTTGATTGATTTTGACGATTTCTTCCTCGAGGTTGTACTTATGGAAGAGTGGGACCGGTCCGTCGTAGAGTTTCAATCGGTCGACGACTCGCGGCATGACGCTCTTAAGAAAATCGCGTGCTTTGTTGTACGAGTCTTCTTCGTCGATCAGGATTTGGTCGATGTCATCGCTGTAGATATCACGGATGGTGCGGATGATGAGATCGCTCTCTTCGTAGATTTCGCCCGGTTCGGTGGTGTTTTCGATTCGTTTGGCGATGGCTTTCCACAGACGCAGCAGGTAATCCATGTCGCGGTGCAGTTCGTCTTCGCTGCGTCCGGCACCGGCGGTGCGGACGATGAAGCCGAGTCCTTTGGGAGGGTTGCACGCGTGCAAGGCTTTTTTGAGACGTTTGCGGTCGTCTTCGTCTTCAATTTTTCGGCTGACGCCAACGCGGGAGAGCGCCGGCATGAGTACGAGGTAGCGGCCCGGGATGGAGATGTACGTTGAGAGTGTTGGGCCTTTCGTGCCGATACCTTCCTTGATGACTTGGACGAGGACTTCGTCGCCACGTTTGAAGATTTCTTGGATGGGTGGTTTGATGCGTGGTCGGCCGCCTTTGAAGACTCGCGAGTTGCCACGTCCGCTCTCGCGATTTCGGGCTGCGGAGGCGGCTGCCATCTCGTCCGACTCCCGCATGATTTCTTCTGGGTCGTAACCGCCTTGGCGGAAGTATTGCGGTTCGACATCACTGATGTGGAGGAAGCCGTTGCGTCCCACGCCGAAATCGACGAACGCCGCTTGGATGCTCGGTTCGAGATTAACGATCTTGCCGCGATAGATGTTTCCGGCAAATGCCTCAACGCTTTTTCGTTCTACGTAAAGTTCCTCGAGGACTTTGTCTTCGACCACCGCGATGCGGCTTTCTTCTGGTTGAAGCACATTGATCAGCATTTCACGTTTCATAGAGATTGTCCCCTTATTAGGGTGTTGAGATCAGCTGGATGCCACCATCCCTCCAAGGGTGGTCGCATGGACGCCGATGTTACGAATGTTCTGTTTCGCCTTTCAGGTTCATGCCGGTACGAACGATCGTCGCACCCCTGTCAGGCCAATTGCTCGCGCCGAGTAGGTCGAGAATGTCTTGGATTTTCAAAGACGCTCCGTCACCGATAACGATTCGAGCGATAAGTTTGTCGGGTTGAAGATCGAGGATGGGCAATTGGGACTGCACGTGTGCGGTCACGGTTTTGCCTTTTCGGTCGATCGACACGGTTAATTTTTGTTTGATTTCTTCGATGGCAACTGCGGTCCGTTTGGCGTCGTCTTCGGTGAAATCATCGGGAAGGGAGACCGCGTAGTTCATCGCCGCGAGTTGCGATTTGCCTTCGGCGAGATCGACTTTTTTGACCGAGTTGATGGTCAGGCCGGGTTGGTCATCGGTCTGCAGTCGCTCGAGAAGTTTTTCCGCAGGCCAGTCTTCGCGTAGTTCGAGATCGAGCACCTCGTCGAGGCTTTCGACGCCGAGCGAGAGTGCGGAAGGGAACTGCATTCTCGGTTTCGGGTTGAAACCCTCGGTCATGCTAAACGGCAGTTCGGCGCGTCGTCCGATCCGTTCCCACAGGTTGGCGAGGTCTCGATGGCTGATCCAACGAAGCAGACCAGTTTTTGCAAAGCGGACTCGATATCGATGGCGAGGCGTGCCAACGGGTTGCAAATTCGGCGACGGTTTGCTGCTGGGGCGAGGATGACGTTTCGCGCGGCTCATTGCATCACCAACTCCGGGGCGAGGTCGGAGAGCCGATCGAGTAGGTAAAGATCGACGTCACGTGCGGATTCGAGTTTGCAGACGCGTTCGGCGATCGCTTCGCACTGTTCGATTGATACATTCCGGATGACTTTTTTGACGCGTGGCAAAGCGGATGGTGGAACGCTGAGGCTGCGGACGCCCATGCCCACCAGTAGCAGCGCGCGGGCGGGGTTGCTGCTCATCTCGCCGCAAACACTGATCGGTGTTTGAGTTTGCGCGGCGACGTCGATACTCGCCTGGATCAATCGCAGGACCGCCGGGTCGCTGGATTGGTACAGGTCCGCAACGGACTCGTTCGAGCGATCGACGGCGAGTGTGTACTGGGCTAAGTCGTTCGTGCCGATGCTGAAGAAGTCAACTTCGCACGCGAAGTGATCGAGCATGATCACGGCGGCGGGGACTTCGACCATCATCCCGATCGGGAGGTCGCTGCGATAAGGGACACCAGCTTCTTTGAGGTCTTCGGCGACGAGGTTGAGCAGCATTCTCGCCTGGCGCAGTTCGGCGATTGTGGTGATCAGCGGGAACATCACGCGGACGTCACCGAGCGCGGCGGCTCGCAGGACGGCGCGGAGCTGCGGGCGGAAGAGATCGAGGTTGCGAAGGGATAGGCGGATGCTGCGAAGCCCAAGAAACGGATTGTTTTCCTGCTGGCTGCGTTTTCCATGGCCCATCTTGTCGGCCCCGAGGTCGAGCGTTCGGATGACCACGGGGCGGCCGTTCATCTGTTTGATGACTTCGGCGTAGGCTTCGTAGTGGTCTTCTTCGCTCGGTTCCTCGTCTGACGAAAGGTAGAGGAATTCGGTTCGGTACAGACCGATGCCGTCTGCCCCTCGTTGCAGGCACGACGCCGTTTCGTGGGGGAACTCGATATTGGCATTGAGTGAAATGCGAGTGCCGTCGGTTGTTGTGGCCGGCAGTTGGCTTTGTTGTGCCAGTCGCTGCGCCAGGGTCCGGCGGTATTCAGCGCGTTGGCGATAGTTTTCCAGCACCTCGTCGGTCGGGTCGATAATCAATCGTCCGCGGTCGCCGTCGACGATGACGCAATCGGCGCCAGCGATGACGGGCAGGAATTCGCCGATTCCGACGACGGCCGGGATTTCGAGGCCCTTGGCCACGATCGCGGTGTGACCACCGGGGCCACCGACTTCGGTGCAAAAGCCCTTGACGAATTCTCGGTTGAGGCCGGCAGTCTCGCTCGGTGTGAGCATCCGGGAAAGGACGATGACCGGTTCGTTGAGGTCATGCAGTGGTTGCCGCGTCACCGCGCCGAGTTGGGTGAGCAGTTGCCGTTCGATATCGAGGACATCCTGGGCGCGATCGGCCAGGAACGGATTCTCGAGTTTCTGCAGAGCCGCGGCGTAGTTGTGCAGCACACCGCTGACGGCGAACGCGGCGGACTGCCGGTCTTCACCGATCCGTTTCTCCAGTTCGCTGTGCAGGCGCGGGTCGTGCAGCATCTGGAGTTGGGCGGCGAAGATGTCACCGGTTTGCCGACCCGCCGTGGCGGTCGTTTCCAGGCGGCTCTGTTCGAGCTGTTGGGAGACCGTATCGACGGCGGTGCGCAGACGCGCGAATTCGTCGTCGACGTCGGACGCCGGGACGATGCACCGTGGGATTCGGTAGCCGTCTGCGTCGAGCACCAAGGCGGACGCAATGGCCACGCCCGGTGAAACAGGAATGCCTTGTAGTTCCAGCATCGCGATCGATGCCGTTTGAGTCCAATGCCTCGCCTTCACATCGCACCATCGATGGAGACCAAAGATGGGGACGTCGTGATGGCTGGTCAGGAAAATTGCCTGCTCGGGAAACCCGGCTTCGCTCCGTCAAGCAACGTGTGTTTGGCACCAAAACGCGTTCACATTTGGTTGGACCACCTGTCTCGGGCCGATTGAGGCTCGATCGATCCCTTCGAGCAACCCAGGCCGGCACGCAGGTTCGGGCGTGCGTTTGGGGAGGGCGAGTGGCATCGGTGATCCGAACGACGTGGTTGCTTGGTTGCTGTCGTTGGCTAAACGTTGCGGAAGGTACGAGTTAGATCTGGCTGTATATCCTGTGGCAATTGGAGGCAAACTGCATCGTGTGATCTCTTTTAAAAAGTATAGGTTGTCAGGGAGCGTTCGCGGGATCGCGTTGTGCGTTGATCGGGTTTCTGCGAGCGGTCGATAGAGCAGCGCTGCGAGGATCGAAACAACGGGTTTTTGCGTTTGGTTGCGACGCGTTTTGGGTTATTGGGACGGCTGGCCTAATTCGTGGAACCCCAATTCGAACAGTTCTCCGATTGCCGCAAGGGCTGCTTCGGCGTCGTGTCCTTGGGCGGTTAAGGTCAGTTCGGTTCCCTCGGTTGCGCCCAGCGTCAACAACGACAAAATGCTGCGGCAGTCAACTGTTTCGGAACCTTTTTGGATGGTGATGGTGGAGTCAAAACCGTCCGCGCACCGGACCAACATATCGGCCGGACGGGCATGCAACCCTTGGGGGTTGATGATGACGACCTGTTTTTGGAGTGGTATCGGGGTGTCTTGCGGATTCTGGTTCATGTGTTCACCAGGGGGCCGGGTGATGGCGGGATTTTGAACGATAACGCGCCGGAAGGGAATCCCAGTGGCGGTTTCGAACTACGGATCGGACGAAGGCGGTGTTGGTTGGCTCGCCTTCTCGGTGGTCGTGGGGAATCCGCAGTCGCTGGGGTCCGACTGCGGCACGAGATGGCGGATGAGCCTAGCCAGCGGCGAATTGGTTGTCGTCGGCTTCTTGAAGCAGTTGTTGGATGTCGTCGGCCGTTTTGCTCTGGTTGAGGAAGCGGCAGAACGATTCGTCGCGGAGTTGGCGGGAGAGGTTTTCGAGTGCTCGGAGGTGATCGCCGGGGCGTTCCGGGGGGCTGATCAGCAGAAAGAACAGTTGGACACGTTCACCATCGAGCGAATCGAAGTCGACGCCTGCTTCGCTGACACCGACGGTTCCGACGAGTTCCGGGACGCTGGGGTGTTTGGTGTGAGGGACAGCGACACCGCGACCGATGCCGGTGCTGCCGAGTTCTTCCCGCTTCATGATGGCGGCAATGATGTCGTCACGTTGGTCAGCCGCGATTTCTCCGGCGTCGAGCAGTGACTGGACGAGCTCGTCGATGACGGCTTCTTTCGAGGTGGACTTCAGGTTGGCGCGGATGGCGTCTTTCTTGACAAAGTCAGAGAACTTCATAGCAAAGTGATTGTCTTGGGATTGGGATGGATGTGTTTGGCGATTTTTTTGGGAAGGGCCGGCGAAGGAAGGGATTCGTTTTACTCTTCTTCGCCGGTGTCTGCTGTTTCGACGTGTTTATGTGCCGCGGTGCGGTTGCCGGTCTTTCTCGCTTTGAGCTTGCGTAGTTGCTGCTCAACCTTGGGAATCGCGTTATCCAGCGCCGCGAGGACGTTGCTGGCTTCGGCTCGAGCGATGGAATCTTCAGCGTGCTCGGCGGAGACTTTGATTTCGACGACTGGTTTATCCAGTTCTTTGAGGTCAATGGTGACCTCGATCGCATTGATCCGGTCGTACAATCGCCGAAGCTTGATTGCCTTTTCCTCAATCAGCTCCTGATCTCCGGGCTGGAGAGTGCCGTGGCGGGCTGAAACATTCACCTGCATGTTCAAACTCGTTTGATTAGAGAATCCGCTCGTCAATATTCCCGCGTGCATGGTCGGAACCGGCTTGCGGTCGGTGGTCTCTAGCGGTCAGAGAACATCAATGTTCCTCTGGGGTTGATCATGATTCAATGAGGATTCAATCAGGGATCAACAGTTGGGCGACCGCGGGAGGGTAAACTACAGCGTAGCTGAATCGAGCGGTTCCGAATAGCGATCCTCTGGGTCATTTTTGCCCAGGGAGTGAAATTCTGTCGCACACTGATGGGCGGATCGCTGAGATCGGGTCCTATCATGACGATTATTTCTCCGCAGTTTTCTGCGTCGCGTCCCCATGACAAAACGCGTCGCAGAGGATAACCTTCGTGATCTGTTTCGCCCAAACGGCGTGACTGAACCCTTTTGGCCGAGGCCGGCGTTCGTGGTTGTAACGAAGGGCCGGGGAGCTAAGGGGACTGTCTCGCCCCGCAACGGGTCGATTTTTGCTGGTTCAACCCCACTAACCCCCACAGCTGAGATTTATGGCTCGGAAGGTCGTCAATCGGCAGGAAAAAGCAGCCGAAGCAGATGCTGCTGAAAAGCTGGCAGCCGAGGCTAAACGCAAGAAAGCCTCCAAACGCAAAACCAAGAAGGCCGCCGCCGATGTCCGGTTGCGGCTGTATTGGGGCGTCTTCAGCCAGAACCTCAAACGCGTCGCTGTTTTCGATTTCGATAAGCAGTCCGAAGCGGTCAAGCGCGCCGAGGAACTGAGCAAGGGAGGAAAATCGCCTCACTTCGTTCAGAAGGTTAAAGAAGAGATCAAACCGGAGTGAGTCTGGGCGTTACCCTTCCTTCGACGGGCGGGGACGAACAATCGGGCCCGCCGCGGCGGTTTCCTGCTCAGTGGGAACCGTGCGATGCGGTTTGGCTGGCATGGCCCCATAATTTAGAAACTTGGCCCGGGCATTTTGATGGGGTTCCCGAGGCGTTCGCACGATTCGCGCATGCCATCGCCGAGTCGACTCCGGTGCGAATTCTCGCCGGTGGTGGGCTCGCCGAGCAATGTCAGCGACTGCTGCGTTCCGCCGGTGGCGGTTCCGCCGCGACGGCCCGCGAAATCGAGATCGTCGATGTTCCCACCAATGACTGTTGGATTCGCGATTACGGACCCACCTTTGTTCATGAGCGGGATTCCTTGCTCGCGGTGAATTGGCGGTTCAACGCGTGGGGCGGGAAGTATCATCCGCACGATCTGGATCGCGACGCGGGGGCAAAAATTGCTCGGCTCGCGGGACTGCGGTGTTTGAAGACTGAGTTAACGCTCGAGGGTGGGGCACTGGAGACGGACGGTGCGGGGCGACTGCTCGTGCACACCGCCTGCGTGCTCGATCCGAATCGGAATCCCGGGTTAACGGCCCAGGTGTTTGCCGAGCGGATGTATCAATACCTCGGCATTGCAGAGATCGCGTGGATCGACGGCGGCATCATTCCAGGTGATGACACCGACGGTCATATCGACCAAATTGCTCGTTTCATCGACCGCGAGAATGTTGTCGTTGCGGTTGCGGACAGCCCGGATGTTCCCTTCGCCGATGCGCTCGAAGCGAACTATCGCCAAGTTGATTTGTGGGCGAGCCAGACGAGCCCGGAGGTAACGGTGCACCGGTTGCCGGTTCCGTCACCGCGGACGATCGATGGGCAGAACGTTCCGCAGAGTTATTGCAACTTTTTGCGTCTCGGGCCGAATCGTCTGTTGGTGCCGACGTTTGCTGATTCGAAAAGCGACGACCAAGCGATCGGTATTCTGCGTGAGCTTTGTCCGGAGGCGGAGGTGCAGGGCGTCGCGTGTGAAAAGATCGCGTGGGGGTTGGGGGCGTTGCACTGCGCCAGTTGTCATCAGCCCGCGCCACAGGCGGCCGAGTAGCGATTCTATTCGGCACCGTTTTCTAAACTCCATTGACACCTGCACGACGGGGCCTCCGGTTTGGTCAACACTCTATTTCTGCCTGAACTTCGCGAGATGCTCGCGTTCGAGCAAGAGTCCGAGCTGCGCGAATTTTGCGTGGCATTGAACCCGGGCCGAACGGCCGAATTCATGGAAGGGCTCGATGACGACGAGATGTGGCGTGTGCTGCAGTTCGCCGAGCCGAATCGGCGGGCCGAGATTTTCAGTTACTTCGATGAAGCGCGGCAGTTGTCGATGCTCGCGTCGGAACCGGCGGCCGAAACAGCGGTGTTGATTGAGGAGATTCCTGAGGATGACCGCGTTGACCTGATTCAAGGCCTGCCCAGCGAAGCGGTCGATGAGATTCTGAAGTTGTTGCCGGCGAGCGAACGTCGCAACATTGAACGCCTGCGTTCGTATGCGGAGGGCACCGCCGGCGCTCTGATGACGACCGAGGTCGCCAAGTTGGGTGAACGGCTCACGGCGGTGGAAGCACTCGATGAACTCGGCCGCCAGGCGAGTGATCTGGAAACGATTTATTACCTCTACGTGGTCGATGATAACAACCTGCTCCGCGGAATCGTGTCGACGCGGCAGTTGGTTTCGTCGATCAAAAACAAGAGCCGCACTCTCGGCGAAATGATGGAGACCGACGTGGTGGTCGCGTTAGCGGGCGAGGATCAAGAGTCGGTCGCGGAGAAGGTCGAGCGTTTTAATTTGTTGGCGATCCCGGTGATCGATTCGGGGCGTCAATTGTTAGGCATTATCACGCACGATGATGTGATTGACGTTGTGCGTGAAGAGTTGACTGAGGACGCGCAGCGGATCGCAGCGGTCGCGCCGTTGGAAGGCGACTTCCTGCAGATCGGGTTGCTGGTGTTGTCCTATAAACGTGGGTTGTGGTTGACGATCCTGTTTTTCGCGGCGTTGTTGACCGCGTTCGCGCTGCGGCACTACGAAGACGAGCTCGCGGTGCACGGTTGGCTGGTTTGGTTCATCCCGTTGATCATCAGTTCCGGTGGCAACTCGGGCAGTCAGTCCGCGACATTAGTTATTACGGCGATGACGGGTGGGGAGGTGAAGTTGACTGACTTGCCGAAGGTGCTCTCGCGAGAGGTTTGTGTGTCGCTGTTGCTCGGTGGTTTCCTCTCGTTGATTGGCTTTGCCGTCGCTGTTTTTGTCGCCCCATCGATCATCGCGGCCACGGTCATTCCGGCCACACTGTTGGCGGTTGTTTTTTGTGGTTGTCTCTGTGGGGTGACGCTGCCGATCATGTTCAAAAGGTTGGGGCTGGATCCGGCGTTGATGAGCAACCCGTTCGTTGCCGGGATCGTCGATATTTTGGGGATTGTGATTTACATCAATGTGGCCCGATTGGTGCTGGGATGAGTGGACGGCGGCGCGTGATGTCGGTCGTTCGGAACCAGTGATTGCACCGGAGGAGGTCTGCGAGGTGATGGAAAATCACGGTTCGGGGATGGCGGGCAGGGATGGCGGGCGGGGACTTCGATGCGAGGGAGCGTGCCGATTGTGGCCGGAGACGAGGCCTCGGTTTGGGCCTCCGGTTAGACCTCGGGGACGGATGTTTTTCCATCATGATGCGAGGATTGCTCCGGCAAGATGAACCTGTTCGGGCTAGATTGGCTCTCTACGGATTCGTCGGAAAAGAAAAAATCACGGGCGACAGCATGTCAGATTTGAGCGTAACGAAGCGATTCACGATTCCGGAAGCGGAGCTTTCTTGGTCGGCAACGCGCAGCAGTGGGCCGGGTGGGCAAAACGTCAATAAGGTGAATTCCAAAGTGACGCTGCGTTGGGTGCCCAGGACACAACCGGGGTTTGACGACGATTGGCGTCATCGTTTTGAGTCGCGTTTCTCGACCCGTATCAACCGCGAAGGCGAGTTGGTTCTGCATAGTGACAAGACCCGCGATCAAATTCGCAACTTGGCGGATGCTCGGGCGCGATTGGTAGCGATGTTGCTCGAGTGCAGGTTGCCTCCGAAAAAACGCAGGCAGACCCGTCCGACCTTGGGCAGTAAGAAACGGCGACTCGAAGGAAAACGGCGGCAATCGCAAAAGAAGCGAATGCGGGGAACGCCCGGGCGGGACGATTGACGACGCGCGCGTTCGGCGCGGGGCGCCGTTGAGAGCGACGATTGAAGGTTCACCTGAGGCAATCGGGTGATATACTAGAGCGTTGGGTCGGAGCGGTCCGAGAGTGTCGTTGAAAGGTGATGGCTTTTGGGGGGTGACGGCCCTCGACTCGGCTCTCCTTCTTCGAATTCAGTACGCAATCGTAGATAATTCATTCATGAAACGCCCCCGGCACCTGGACGATCTGTTGAAGCGATGGGCATTTGACCCTTCTACCCTCAATGTTCGCATGATCAAAGGCAAAGACGATCGAGACGTCTTGCAGATGCGGGTCGATATGGGGATTTTGCAACTCGAGACGACCGGGCGTCCCGACGGTGAGCTGATCAATGGCTCGGATAGCTATCTCGAGCATTTGAATCTGTGTCGTTTGAACGAGCCAGAATACGAACTCACCGAACAAGACTGCAACGAGATTGACCGGGAGTTCATGCAGTTTTACCACCGGCGGATTTGTTGGTTGCGGTTGCAGTTTTATCACCGTGCGGTGATGGATGCCGACCACACGTTGCGACTGATGGATCTGTGTGAGGATTTGTCCGATGATCCGGAGTGGTCGTCGACTCACGAGCAATATCGTCCGTTTGTTCTTTTCCACCGCACGCAAGCCGAAGCGTTGGGGGAACTCGAAGAGAACACGGCCGAGGAAGCGATCCAGGCCATCAATCGCGGGTTGGAAACGTTGCGGGCTTTCTTCGTGAAGCACGACGCGGAAGAGCACTTTGACGAAGATGAGTTGATCGTGCGTTTGGTGGAGTTGCGTGAGTCGTTGCGAACGGAATATTCCGTTGGTCAAACGCTCCGAGAGCGACTCGAGCATGCCGTCGAGCATGAACACTATGAGTTGGCCGCACAGCTTCGCGATGAACTGACAAGGCGAGAAACCCACTGAGATGGTGTTGATCTCGCATGCTCCTTTGGGCTCGTCGACTTGGTTGTTACGACTAAGGTCGATTGCGAGCATCGGTCAGCTCGTCGCGATCGTGTTGGCCAATCCGGTCACGTCGACGTCGTTGCCCTTGGTGCCTTTGCTCCTGTTCGTCGCGTTGACCGCGTGTACTAATTTTGTCTACGGTTGGTGGCTCTCTCGCTATGAGCACGGCGTGGTCGTGGACGCAAACAGTGTTGTTCCGCTGCGTGTTGCGTTCGCTCTCATGGCGTTGGACTTGGTCACGTTGACGGCGATGCTGTACTTCAGTGGCGGCGCGGATAACCCATTTTGCTTTTTCTACTTTGTGAACTTGGCAGTGGGTGGGGTGATGTTGCAGCCGTTGGCGGCGTGGGCGCTGACGGGGCTCGCCGTGCTCGGCTATGCGGTTTTGCTGTTGGTGTCGTGGCCGGTGAGTGGATTGAGTGTGCAGACGATCGATCCGTCTCCGGTGCATCTTGGGGTTCTCGGGATGCGCGATATCGCTTCGTTGATCGCGTTTGTGGCCTGCGGAACCGTGATCACGTACTTCGTCGCGCGGACCTCTCGGCAGTTACGCGACCGCGAGGAAGATCTCCGACGCAGCCAATCCGAGCGGGCCGATGCGATGCGTTTGGAAGGTCTGACGACGCTCGCTGCCGGGGCGGCCCACGAATTGGCGACACCGCTGTCGACCATCGACATTGCCTGCCGGGAGCTAACGAGGCATCTGGATTCGGTCGAGAAACCCGTGTCGATCGACGAAGACCTGCAGTTAATTGACGGTCAGTTGCACATGTGTCGGCAAATCTTGGCTCGCATGCGATCGGCGGCGGGCGATGCCGTTGCAGACCAGTGGAATCGCACGACTCTCGGTGATCTGATCGACACGACTCTCGACGGCATCCGTGATCCTCACCGGGTCGAAATCCTCGACCCGGACGAACCGTGGACGATTGATGAGGGGGTTGCCGAGGAAGGCGCAGATCGAGCGTTTGAGTCCGCCGGCGACGATGCCGAAACACCGGCGTGGGAACGACAGCCGATGTGGTTGCCGGAGGAAGCGGTCGCCCAGGCGATTCGGAATTTGATTCACAATGCGTTGGATGCCAGCGGTGCCGAGGATTCGGTGACGGTGCAGGCTCAGCGCAACGACGACAAAGTCACATTGCGGGTTGTTGACCGCGGACACGGAATGTCGAGCGATGTTGTCGATCGGGCGGGCGATCCGTTTTTCACGACCAAGGAACCGGGCCGCGGAATCGGGTTAGGGTTGTTCCTAACGCGAAACGTGATCACTCGGCTCGGCGGTCGACTGACGTTTGACAGCGTGCCGGATGAGGGGACGACCGCGACGGTGGTGTTGCCACTAACCAAGGCGGTACGGCCTCTGTCGCGATAATCTCGGCCGATTGGGCCGTTCTCGGTTTGGGGGTGTTGAAAAAGTGTTCCGTGATGACGATGCTTTAAACACCTGCGTTTGCTTCTCCATTCCTTTTCATGCGGCGTGACTTGTGAGTTTTTCATCTGAATATCCAGACCCCTCCGAAGCATGTACCGCGGAAACTGTGGGGGCGAAATCCATTCTTCTCGTCGACGACACTGAAGTGCTGCGAGAAAGACTCGCCATGGCGATGCGGAGCCGCGGTCTCGAAGTTCGAACGGCGGGGAATTTCGACGAGGCGGTGAGCGTCTTCACGCACGCGCCGACAGACCTAGCGGTTTTGGACCTGCGGATGCCGGGTCGCAGCGGGCTGGACTTGTTGCGGAAACTGCTTCAGATCAAACCCGATTGCCGAATCATTATGTTGTCGGGATTCGGCAGCATTCCGGCCTCGATCGATGCGGTTCGCGCCGGCGCGGTGAACTTTCTAAGCAAGCCAGCCGATGCGGACGACATTCTCTCGGCGTTTGTTCGTGGCGAAGAGCCTCTCGTCCCCGAGGGCGGATTGGCTTTCCCCGCACCCTCGCTCGCTCGAAATGAATGGGAACACATTCACCGCGTGCTCGCAGATTGCAACAACAACATCTCCGAAGCGGCACGTCGGTTGGGAATCCACCGTCGATCCTTGCAAAGAAAGCTTCGCAAGCGGGCACCGTTGGATCCGAAAATGCCGGGCGCCGATGAGATGTTTGAAGGCGAAGAGGGCTACGAACCACAAGCCGATTCAGCCGATACCGCGGGAGATGCGGGCGACGTCGTGGCGGACGACTCAGACGACTGAGTCCGAGTCGGAGGTTCGCTGCGAAGGACGGCTATTTCTTTCGGGCCCGTCGTTTGGCTTCGAGTAGCCGTTCGGTGTAGTTCGACGGATCGGCGTTCTGTTCCGGTGCGGCAGGTTGGGTGCCGGTCGTCGTTTGTGAAGCTTTTGTCGGAATCTCGTCGCGAGGGTCCATGCTCTTGCTCGTTGAATCCGACGGGACGCCGGTCGGTTCAAAACGGGTAGATGATCGGCGGTTCGCACCTGCTGCCGTGACCGCATCTTTCTGCTTCTTCAATTGATCGAGCCGGGCGACGGTCGCGAGTTCAGGTTGTCTCGTGCCGGTCCATTGATCCCACCATGTCTTCAAAAAGCCAAATTGGATTGCGACTCGCCGCACGAGCACGTCAGTGAAGAAGAGTCCTGCGGCAATGAGGACGAACCACGGCCACGCATCTCGGATGCGACGGGCCAAGGGCAAGCCGCCCCGGAACGCATCGCTGGCGAGCAGTTCGTCGGTGATTTCTTCTCCGAGCGGTGAGGTGACTTCGCCGGGTTGGCCGTCTTGTGGTCGGAGTGAAGCGAGCTGTGCCATCAGAGCTTGGTTGGATTGCCGGTAGCGGAACTCATCGCTGTACGGAACCGTCACCCCGGTGCTCAGTGGTGCGTTGCCCGAGCCGGGCAAAACGTTGACGAAGTAGGTTCCCGCTCGGTCGATCGGGAAGCTGCCGGAATAGCGACCCGGTGCGACCTGCTCCATTCGCAACGGGAGTGGTTCGAGCGACGGGTCGAGGACCGAGCCGGCGACGTCGAGGAAATTGAGGAACTGATCGTCGTCGCTCAGCGCGGTCACGATGACGTCGACGCGGTCGTCTTTCACATTGGTCGCGAGTGAGAACTGACCGGTGTCGCCGGTAGGCCGCATCAACCAACGGACGAGCTGGGAATGCAGTTTCTCATACCCCGGCCACTGTGCCCATTGAGAGGCCCATCGATTCCCGGCGTCCGTCGTCAGTACCGCGGAACGTCCGAGACCGTAGTTCCATGTCGCCAAAAGGGTAGCGTTTTCGGGTGTGTCAGGTTTGGGGGAACGCAGCACGACCTGCGCCAGCGGGCTGGATTTCGTCTGGGTCATGACGAAACCGCTGATCGGTGGAATTGCCGTGTCGATGCCGTCGAGGGCGACGTGGGGGAAAACAATCTCGGGGATCGCTCCTCCATCGGGTTCGAAAACCAGCGGACGGGAAACGCGTCGCGCCTCGCGCTGAAAAATCGCCGGCAACGCACGTCCTGATTTCACCTCGTAGTATTTCCCGCCGGTTGATTGCGCGATCCGACGTAGTTGTGTGCTGCCGGTCGTGCCGTGCGATTCGACCGCCACGGTGCTGACGGTGATGTTGTTGTCTTTGAATGCTTTGATAACGGCGCCCGAGGGAGGGCTCGGGTCGCCATCGCTAATGATGATGCAGTGTTTCATCGCGGCACTCGTTCGCGCCAAACCGGCAACCGCCATCCGCATCGCGGGATCAAATTCCGGCATGTCTCCCGGTGTCATTCGACCGAGAGAAGCCAGCATGGCTTTTCGGTTCGGGCCGACTTCGAGTAGGCCTTTTGAGCCGCCCCACAACCATCGGTCACCGCTCGGCGACCAGTGCAACACGCCGGCGAGGTCCGACCCGCCGAGCTGTCTGATGGCGGCCTCGGCGATCTTCTTTTGCCAGTAGTTACCTTGGGCCATTTCGCTCGCGTGCATGATCAGGGCGAGTGCGCCGACGGCGTTTACTTTCGCGTTGCGAATCTTGAAATCCACCGGCATCGCTTTTTCGATTTCGGTACCGGTCCATCCGCCGGCACCGAGTGCGTCGGGGCCGCCGATCATCAACAGCCCCGCACCGAGTTGTTGTGTATTGCGGACCAGCATCTCGATTTGAGCGTCGCTGAACGATGTGATCTTGTTGGCGCTGTCGCTATCAACACGAGGGACGCCGCCGAGAATCACCGCGTCGTAGGGCTGCAGCTCGGCGATCGAGCCAAAGAGTCGATCGGTCGACATGGGGGCGACTTCGATGTTCGCGTCACGCAATGCCGAGATCATTAAATCGAAGTCGTCGAGTTTGCCGGGCGAGTGAATCAGCAGCACCCGCCCCTTCCCACGGACGTAGGTGTATCCGGTCGCGGAGTTGTTCTGCGTGAGGACGTCGTCGTCTTCGGATTCGGGAATGAACTCGGCTTCGTACGTGTAGGCTGCCGGTTGGTCGATGGTGTGACGCATCGGGAAAACGTTTTTACCGGGAGCCAGCTCGATTGTTTGTTCGAGCAGCAGCGACTCGTCGCCCGCGACTTGCTGCTTGACTCTCAGGCGACCGCGGACGGTTCCGCGCGAGCCATCGTCACCCGAGTCATCCGAATCGACTTCGGTGAGGCCCTCGCCTTGTCGGTCGATAACGATTCTGGCTTCGAACGGTTGCCCTTTTCGGATGTTCGAGGGGAGGTCGATTTTCTCGACGAGAATCTCATCACTGGCCTCGGTGACAACCGGCACGACATCGATTCCGATTCCTGCGTCGGCGACTCGGCTGGCCATCGCGCGAGCCTGGCCGATGTTCTCATTGCCATCGGTGATGATGACGATGCGTCGAGAGGTGTCCTCCGGCATCGAGGCTTGGGCGAGATTCAGTGCCGCTTCGAGGTTGGTCGCGTCGGTGCGTTCCAGCAGGCTCTCGAGTCGCCGCATCGGCGGGACGTCATCGTCATACGGGGGAATTTCGATGGACGCATCGCGCCCGAAAACGATCAGACCGGCGCGGTCACCGCGGGAATCGTTTCGGTGCTGTGAGACCGCCGCGATGACATAGTCCAACATCGCGGTGCGTTTCGCGACCGGAATGCTCTCGCTCTGGTCGAGCACGTACATCACCGTGATCCGGTCGTTGGTCCATACCAACTGAATCCCGGCGAGTGCCGCGACAATCCCTGCCCAAACGAGTGTTCTCGCGGTCAATGCGACCCACCGGCGTACGGGGCCGAGAACGCCGAGGTGTTGCCAACCCCAATACCAAATCAGAGGCAGCACGGCGAGGCAGAGCAGATATTCGGGGGCCTCAAACCCAATACGCAGTGGCAATGACAAGGTGATGCAGGAGGTAAGAGGGCGGAGTGGATGACGTTTAGTGTACCCGCTCGCCCCGCGGTGAGTTAGTTCACGTTTTCGGACTCGGTTCCCGATCGATCCCAGAACGTAACCGCAAATAGCAAGAAGATCGCGGCCGCCATGATCGCCGGAGAGAGCCAGAAATCTTTCCACTGAGCCATCGTTTCCGCCAGGATGGCTGTGTCGAGCGATTCAGGTAGTTCGCGCGAGAACATCTTTGTGAACGTCTGCAGGAAAGATGACGAGGTCGTCTCTCCTCGCGCTTCCGATAATGCTTCGACGTACTGCGGTGCTGAGATGACTTGGCTACCGTAGGTGCCGAAGGTCAGATTCAAGGGAATGAATCCGAACAAGTTACCGCCCGCCATGATTCGATAGCCAAAGAACATGCCCACCCCTTGGGTCAAGAAGACCAGCAACGCCTGGGCTTGACCGCGGATGGCTTTGGGGGCCTTCGCGTCGGTGTACATGAAGCCCGTCACGAAGAAGAAGTCATAGCAGATTCCGTGCAACGCCACCGCGAGCAGCAGCATCCAGGTCGTTTGTTCGGCGGCACCGAATGCGAACAGGAGGTAACGAACGAACCAACATGCCATTCCGACCAAGATCATGATCTTCACACCGAGTCGGCGGAAGAAAAAAGGGATCAGCAACATGAAAACGATTTCGGACATTTGTCCGATCGTCATCGTGGCCCCCGGTTCGGCGAACCCGGTTTGATTGAGATACGTTGCCGTCATCCCGTAGTAGTACGCCAGTGGAATGCAGATCAGCGTGGAACAGATCGCAAAGACAAAGAAGTTCCAATTGGCCAGCAGTTTCAACGCATCCACCATCAGCAACGATCGAACGTCCATCGGTTGACCACGCAGTGGCGGTGGCGTGTTGGGCAAAAAGAAACACAACACGCCCAGGCCCAGCGAGCTCGCCGCGCCCAGCCAGAAGATGTTGTACGACGCCGACCATCCCAAGATCCCGAGCGTCAAACCGGCAACGATCCAACCGATCGTGCCCCAAACGCGGATCTTCGGGAATTGATCTTGGCTGGGGATGTGGGTGAAGGCGATCGTGTTTCCGAGGCCGAGTGTTGGCATGTAGCACAACAGGTAGGCGAGGATCATCCACACGAGTGTTTTACCCGCCGTATTCTCTTCGGATTGGTACGCCAGGAACGCGCCGGCGTCGTAGGTTCCATTCGCCTTCATCTCATTCGCGGATTCGACCGCAAACAGGTATGCGGAGTCTGCGGTTCCGGGGATCAAAAGCATGATCGCTCCACCGATCAGCATCAGCGTTCCCATCACCTTTTCCGATGAAAAGAATCGGTCCGCAACGAGACCGAGAAACAACGGAGCAAAGATCGCTGCGATGGGAGCGGACTCATAGGCTCCTCCGATGAAGGCGCCGAGAAGGTGTGTGTCCATCGCCGCCGAGAGGGTCGCAAACCAGGATCCCCACGCAAAGAACTGCAGGAACATCATCGCGGAAAGCAAAAACACGATGGTCTTTGGTTGCAACGAAGTAAGGGGGACGGTCGCCTCGTTGGGAGGCGTTTGTGGTGATTCGGCGGTTGGGCTGGAACCATCGTGGGAGGAGGGTGTGTCTGGCATCGGTAAGGCTGGTTGGTAGGACGTGAAATCGACCGGCGGGGCTGCGAGTATAACACTCTTTGACGCTGTCAGGCATTCGATCGGGAGGTGTTCATTCGGCGCAACTGTTACAACCGGATTCCCGCCCCAATTCATATCGGAACAGGGCGCAGGTCCGAGCAACAAAATATTTACTGTCACCGATTTCGGCTTACGGTTGCTCAAGGCGTGCTCCGTCCGCCACTGTATTCGTCCGCCGATTCGTAATCACAGCCGGCTTCTATGATTCAAGTTCAGCACCTTTCGAAAACATATGAGGACCTCCGTCGAGGAAGGTTCCGAGCCGTCGATCGAGTCAGCTTTACGGTCCAGCCGGGAGAGATCTTTGGCTTGTTAGGGCCTAACGGTGCAGGAAAGACCACTGTACTGCGAATCCTCTCAACAGTGCTCCGGCCCACATCGGGGATCGCGACAATTGACGGTTACGACGTCGCTCACGAACCAGCCGAGGTTCGCCGAAGGATCGGTTTTGTGAGCAATAACACCGCGATTTACGATCGTATGACGGCGTGGGAGATGGTGGAATATTTCGGGCGGTTGCACGGCATGAGCAAGACGATGCTCGAAACACGGCTCGAGAAATTGTTCGAACAGTTGCGGATGAACGAGTTCCGCGACGTCCCCGGCGGAAAAATGTCGACGGGCATGCGTCAGAAAGTTTCGATCGCCCGCGCGTTGGTGCATGACCCGCCCGTGTTGATTTTCGATGAAGCGACGCTCGGTTTGGATGTGCTCGTTGCACGCAACCTTTTGGGTGTGATTCGTGAACTGAGAGAGGCGGGCAAATGCCTGATCTTTTCAACTCACATCATGAGCGAAGTCGAAAGACTTTGTGATCGAATTGCCATCATGCACCAAGGCAGAATCCTCGACTCAGGGACACTCGACGAATTGACTCAGCGACATCAAGAAACTGATTTCGAAGAACTCTTTTTCTCCCTACTCAGTTCACATGAAAACGCGGTGCAGACAAACGAAGATTACGCGTTGGAGATGGGGGTAGCACAATGAGTCTTTCGTCCAAACAAAAACGACGAGCTGCGATGCGGGCTGGACGCCCACGATTGGGAGCGATCGCGCTGATTTACGCTCGCGAAATGCGAGACCAACTTCGCGACCGTCGGACGTTGTTCACGATCGCCGTGTTGCCCATGTTGTTGTATCCGTTGGTTGGGATGTTGTTGCTGCAGATCGCGCAGTTCACCCGTCAACATACTATTTCGGTATGTGTGATCGGTGTCGAGCACGTGACCGAAGATGCACGGGTGCCCGGCGGGGATGCGTTGGTTTCTCCCCTCTTGGTAGCGACCGATGATGAGGATCCCGATTTGGACGCCTCGCGGGTGCACCCACTCGGCGTCAGTGAGACGACTCCTTACCGGTTTCCCGAAACACTTTGGGATTCCGAGTCGACGATTGATGTTTTTGCATACCGTGCCTCGGAATTGTCCCGTTCCGGTGACCTTGCCGAGCGAGCCCAGCAATGGGTGCGAGATCAGGTGTTCGACTGTGTTGTCTGTGTGAATCAACCATTGGGTGTGGACGCCAGTGACCTCTCGATCGAGGAACTCGAGGCTCAGGCTGCGTCGGTTGGTGTTTACTACAACGTCGCGTCGGACCAGTCGATGGTTGCGAAAGATCGCACCGTTTCGATTTTAAATCGTTGGCGTGGGACTTGGGTGCGAAGCCGACTCGCCGATGCGGGCGTCGAATTGTCGGTGCTCGACCCGTTCAAAATTGAAGATTGTGACATCGCGCCCGAGCGTACGCGAGAAGCCGCATTTTGGTCGAAGTTGCTCCCTTTCATCATGCTGGTTTGGGCGATGACGGGGGCATTTTATCCTGCGATCGATTTGGTCGCCGGTGAGAAAGAACGTGGAACGTTGGAAACGTTGCTGTGCAGTCCCGCACTGCGAGAAGAAATCGTGTGGGGCAAGTTGGGAGCCGTCATGACGTTCAGCATGATGACGGCGATTTTAAACGCAGCGTCGATGTTGGTGACCAGTTCGTTCGTGTTCAACCAGATCGGCGTTGGCCCTGGTGGGACATCCATGGGCGCTCCGCCGCTGATTCCGATGTTGTGGTTGTTGGTCGCGTTGGTGCCGCTGTCGGCGCTGTTTAGTGCCTTGGCACTTGCCGTGGCCGCGATGGCCCGCAGCAGCAAAGAGGGGCAATACTACTTGATGCCGTTGATGATGGTGACCTTGCCGTTGGTGTTGTTGCCGATGCTGCCGGGGACAACATTGAACCTGGGAACGAGCTTGATTCCGGTCACGGGGATGTTCCTGTTGGTCCGTAGTTTGGTCGAAGGTCAGCATTTCGAAGCCATTACGTTTTTGCCCATGGTTGCCGTCGTGACTTCGATTTGCTTGTACATGGCAACACGTTGGGCGAAACGCCAATTTGAATCCGAGTCCGTGCTCTTTGGCGATGGCGATCAGTGGGAACTCGGTGCATGGATGCGTCACCTGTGGCGTGACCGACAACGGGCCGCCACGCCAACGATTGCGTTCGGTTGTGGTGCCGTGATCTTGGTCGCGTTGTTCTTCGGAAAACTCGCCGTCACCGAGATGCCGGACACGTTCGGTGGTATCGCGAAGTTGGTATTCCTGCCGCAGTTCGGTTTGATCCTGGCACCGACGCTTTTGATGGCGACGATGATGACGACGTCGTTGAAAACGAGTTTGCGACTCAACGCCGTTAACTGGCGAGTGTGGTCATTGGTTTGCGTGCTCGCGTTTATGTTGCACCCCATCTACATGCAACTCGCAGGTTTCATTGGTGAAATGTATCCACTGAGTCCTCAGGCTCTTGAGGCGATGCGACCGTTCGGCGAGCACATTGCGTCGGCACCGTGGTTGTCGGTGATCTTGCTGATGGCGGTTGTGCCTGCGATCTGTGAAGAACTCGCGTTCCGCGGATTCATTTTTGGCGGGTTGGTGCGAAACAATAGCCCGGTGCGTGCGATTCTCGTGACCGCGTTCATGTTCGGAATATCACACGGCGTTTTGCAACAATCGATCTCGGCAACCTTCATGGGTGTGCTGCTCGGTTGGGTCGCGCTTCGCACCGGCAGCGTGCTGCCTGGGATCCTGATTCACTTTGGCAACAATGCGTTGTCGGTGTCACTCAATCGGATCGCGGACCTGAAGCTTCCAGGGCTACAGAATCTGATCACGGTCGATGCCGTCAGTCAGGCTCCGCAGTACCATCCGATTTGGACCGGATGTGCGTTGTTTGTTTCGGTCGCCTGTCTGATCGCGTTGTATCGGATCACAGCCGATCTCGATGCGATGGAGAACAACGACGTCCTCGCCGACCGACTCATTTCGGATCAACCGGTTCGGGATCCGTCGTTGAAACAGTACGCGTCGTAGCCAACTCGGATTCGAGGCGTTGGAGTTCCGCCAATGCCTCTTTCAAAGTAGCGTCGGAGATCCTGTCGTTGTGATACATGTCAGGAACTTCGATCCATGATTTGTGTGGTGTCCGGAGCGAATCGAATAGCTGTTTTCCGTTTTTCATGGGAACGATTCGGTCAGGCGTCCCGTGGATCTGGACGACGCAACCTTCAAAGTCAGCAAGACGCGATGCGGTGTCAAATCGGTTTCGCATCAGCAATTGCACCGGCAGCCATGCGAATCGATCGGCACCGACACTGACTGTGCTGTCAAAGGTGCGATCAAGGATCAGCGAATCGGGCGGTGTGCCCTCTTTCTGAAGCAACTCCACGAGTCCTCCGGCGATTCCGCCGCCGAGAGAACGCGAGTAGATGGTGATTTGCTTTTGAGGTGTGTTTGTGATCGTCGATAGTTTTTCGAGTGCGGAGTACGCGTCGGCGATGCAGGTCGTTTCGGTCGGTGTGAAGTCTTCTCCTTGAAAGCCGCGGTACTCGGCGGTCAGCACGGTCGCGTGCATGAGTTCCGAAAGTCGTAAGGTCCAGTGGTCCATTTCAGCGGCGCGTATTTCGTTGCCGTGCAAAAATAGGATGACTCGCTCGGCGTCGTCGCGAACGATCAGCCTGCCTTCGAGGTTCATTTCGTCTTCGGCGAGGTAGTCGAGCGTCACAATCCGGTTGGTGATCGGATCTGATGTGCTGAATCGCGGGCTGTCGAACTCAGGTGTCGCCGCGAGATACGCACCGGGGAAGACGAGACGCGTTTCCATCATCACCATGCCGAGACAGATCAGCACGTAGGCGACCGCGACGGCGAGTCCGATCCTGCGAAAGCTCAGCCATAACTTCCTGGCCGCTCCCGGGGCGGTTTGGACCGATGGTGCGGTTTCTGCAGGCGTGGCGTCGGTCATCGCGGCTACTTTGATCGGTTGAGAATGCCGTCGCATCCATGTCGACGGAAAGTGAGTGGTAAGTTTGATCGATTCAATGTATCCGAAACGTTCTGTGTTTTAACCTGCCTGTTGGCGAAGCACGCCGCCCCAAAAGTTAGCTATGTTTGTTCGCCGCCGTTTTGACTCGCTGCATTCGCAGGCTGAATCGATTTCCGCGATCACTCGTGGACGGATTGTCATGCGGGCAGGTAAGCTCGCTGCGATCGAGCAACATTGGGTGCGGAGTCCGGTGTCGGTGGCTCAGGTTTGGTGGGAGTCCAACCATGGGCGTCTCCGCGGAGATGAGTGCTTGTTGGACTATCACGTCCCACGAGGCCTGTCGGCTTTCATCACGCTCGATTACATCCGCAGCGGTTCGGAGACGAGCTACAAAACATTCGTCGGTGCGTGTCATGTTCTCAACGAGATCGCCAGGCTGCGTCACTGCAGCGCGATCGTCGCTCACGTGACAAACGTTCGGATCAGCGACCGGTTGTTGGAGCGTCTGGGGTGGCAGCGGCACCTCGAGCACTGGAGAGGACGCCACTACATCCGTCGTTTCTACGACGGCTATCCGACGTTCCCGAGTCGTTACTGCGAAGCGTAACGTTTCAGGAAGTTGGCGGTGAGTTCCGCGACGAAGTCCGCATCACGGACATCATTTGTTAACAAGTGGTCTGCACCGGAGAGTGTGATCAGGCTGCACCCGGGCAATCCTTGCTCGTCTTCGATCAACCCCGCAATGCGTAGGGCATGATCGTACCCGAGCGTTTGGTCGACCGGGGAGTGAAACGCGAGCACACGCGCTCGGACGCGATTGAGGTGGTCGGGTAATTGGTGAGAGCGGAAGTCGTCTAGCATCTGACGGGAGATGGTCCATGTCCGACCACCGATGACTACAACACCTTGATCGCTCTCGCGGAGTTTCGGGTTGAGACGAGTCAGCAGCGCGGCGAGATGTTGCGTGTCGCTCGGTGCGGCAATGCTGACGACGGCGGCGATCTGGTCTCGGAGTGTTTCTGCGAGGGTGTGCGGCACGCGGCCGGGCATTCCGGCGGCGACGGCGAGGGATGCGGCACCGCCGAAGCTGTGTCCGATGAGCGCCGTGACCGGTCCGATCGACTCGTTGGCAAACTCGATCGCGGAAGTCAGGTCGGAGAGGTTTGTCGAAAAGTTGGTCTGGGAGAACTCTCCGTCGCTGCCTCCGAGTCCCGTCATGTCGAACCGCAGAACGGCGATTCCCGTTTCGGACAGAAATCGAGAGATTCGCGTGATCGCTTTGAGGTCTTTACTGCAGGTGAAGCAGTGACTGAAGACGGCAACGGGGACAGACGTCGATTCGAGGCTCGGCGCGTTGTCGGCCGGTCGAACGGGCCGGTCGATAATTCCGGCCAGCGCGATGCCTTGCGAGTTTTCAAAGCGGACTCGGTAGGAACGACGTTCGAACCGATTGGTGGGTGACGATTGGGCGTCGCTCACGTCGACTGATCCATGGGCAGCGTCGATCCGGTTGATCCGATGCGTCCTGCTTGGAAGGCTTCCGCCATGGCTTTGGGCACCTCGGCTTCGGCCAAGACAAGTCGCGAACGGTTTTCAGATACACGGGCTTTCATCTGTTGTTCTTGGGCGATGGCCTCCGCTCGGCGACGTTCGGCTTGGGCTCTCGCCACGCGAGTATCGGCTTCGGCTTGATCGCTCTGCAGGCGAGCACCGATGTTTTCACCAACGTCGATGTCGGCAATGTCGATGGAAACGATTTCAAACGCGGTCTGAGCGTCGAGGGCACGCGACAGGACGACTCGCGTGATCATGTCTGGGTTTTCCAGGACGTGGAAATGCGTTTCCGCTGAACCGATCGAACTGATGATGGCTTCGCCGACGCGTGCAATGACGGTGTCTTCGGTTGCCCCGCCGATCAACTGTTCGATGTTGGTGCGGACGGTCACACGTGCTCGCACACGCAGTTCGATTCCGTTTTTGGTGATGGCACTAAGTGTTGTCTTGCCGCTGCGTTTGGGATCGGGGCAATCGATCACCTTTGGGTAAACACTCGTTTGTACGGCGTCGAGCACGTCACGTCCCGCGAGGTCGATCGCGGCGGCCTGATCAAAGTCCAACGGAATCTGAGCACGGTGTGCGGCGATGATCGCGTGGATCACGTTCATCACGTTCCCGCCGGCGAGGTAGTGTGCTTCCAAGCGATGCGTGCTGATGCCGTCCTTGCGGCTGATGTTCAGTTTGGCTTGGGCGGCCATGACTTTCGCCTGCACGATCACGTTCGGATTGACTTTCGTGAAGTGCATCCGGATCAGGTTGGCGAGCTTCACGTCGGCTTCCGACATGAACGCTTGGAACCACAGTTTGCCGTACTGAATCAGGAAGAATCCCAGCACGGCGATAAACACCAATGCAACGAGGATTCCCACAATCACAGCGATGCCATACATCCCCATTGGTTCTTCACCCGCAGCCAGGATGGCCCACGAGGAAGGTGTGAGGGATTGGGAGGGCACGACGGCGAAGATACCGGTGGACTGGAAGATACCGGTGGACTGGTCGAGAGCGGATAACATGAAGGTCGATCTGCCGGAAGGAGATGGGGGTGCGGGATGCACGTCATCGTATCGCGATGTGAATCCCTATCGTATCCGATCGCCCACCGCGTTTGCACTTGGAGGACGATGAATTCCGGCTGACGTTTTGCGTCAGGATCGAACGGGAGGCTCGGTGTTCACCCTGTCTCGCGTTAAATCTCTCTTTTTTAAATCCTGTGTCATGCGTCAGGTTCGACGCCGCGACACCACGCCGCGTGCCTTATTTGCCCCACCCGGCAACGTCGATCAGCATGTCCGTGAGCGAACTGACCGGGGCGGCCGGTTCGGTGTAGCTCCACATGTTGCGAATCAGGTCGGTCATCAGCATGCCGCCAAGGCTCATCACCATCAGGATCAGCATCAAGCCGACCGTTTGCAGCAGCGTGAAGGGGATTTCGTAGGCCACCGAGGCTCCGACCGGAGCAGCGGCGGATTGTTCGTACGACGACTCGTCTGGAGTGAAAGGTTCTTCGACCGGTTCGGCACCTTCCTCGATCGCTTCGACGCCACCGAAAACATCTGCTTGACCCTCTTCGAAAACCGCAGCCTCTTCGGCGATCGGTTCTTCGACAAACGCGGGTTCGTCGAAACCGCCGCTGCCGAAGGAATCCGAATTCTCGACATCGATTTCCTGTGATTCGCTTTCGTCGGAACCTTCGAGTTGGATTCCCGATGGCGACAGTTGGAACTCTTCGTCGGACGGAAAGTCCATGTTGGCACCACTGCCGTCGTCGGGGATCAGCCCCGAGCCGTAGTCGCTGCCGCCCGAACCCGATCCACTGCCTTCGGCCAGTTCGGCGCCGAGGTCGAGAGCCGAGATGCTGCTGCCGGCGAGGTCGAGCGGTTCACTCTCGAGCGACAGACCGCTGTCCGATGGGCTCATCAGGTTGATGCCGCTGTCACCGGCGATCGAAATGTCGCTGCCGGCACTGCTGACGATCAGGTCATCATCGTCGTCCGAAATGACAAGGTCATCGTCGTCGGCCAACGCATCATCGACACCCGATGATCCGCCTTCCTCGGAACTCAACAGCGAACTGCCGAGAAGGTTTTCGCTGTCGCCGCTGAGCAGACCGCTGCCGACGGAATCTCCCGCGAGCAAGTCGAGTTCGCTGAGGACGTCACCGCTGACTTTGTTGCCACCGGTGATCCCGCTCGCACTGTCCTTCAGATCGAGGTCTTCCATCATTTCGAGACTGCTCGCGTTCTCGTCATTGCTGACGAGGTCGAGGTCCATCTTTGCGTCGCTTCCCGCGAGGGCATCGCCCGAGCCGGATGCTAGGTCGAGACCGCTGATCTCGTCGGAACCTTCGGCAACGTCTTTGAGCGACAGTTCGTCGGACTCTTCGGAGATGTCCAACAGAGGTGAATCGTCATCGGCCTCGAGGTCGAGCACACTGCCGAGGTTGAACTCGTCGCTGTCTTGCGAAGAAGCGGCCGGTTTCGAGGCTGCTTTCACCTTGCCCGCATCTTCCGGGGAGAGGCTCAGTTCGCCGCTATCGTGGGAAACGGCCGAGCCGGCGATATCGAGCTCGTCCAAATCGAGCGGTAGGCTGCTGCCGCTGCCACTACCACTGCCGATCGACGAACCGCCTGTGCCGCCGGGGATGATCAGAACGTCGCTGCCGCCCGAACCGTCGCCGGCGACCAAATTGACGTCGCTGTCGCTGCCCGAGCCGGAACCTTCCATTCCCAGGTCAATGCTGCTGCCGCCGCTGCCGTCCGCGTCGATGCTGATGTCACTCGGATCAACGCTGCTGCCGTCGCCACCGATGACTTTGCCGACTTTCGAGCCGGGACCGTCTGCACCCAGAATGCCGGATCCGAATCCCGAGAGGTTGGGAAGTTCGTCGGCTAGCCGGGCGATCTCGGTTTCAGGAAACTTCCAACTCGAACCGTCGCGAAAACCGCGGACCTGTCCCTGTGACCGCAAATCGATCAGAGACTGCGTGGGGATGCCGAGTTTTTTTGCGGCTTCTTCGAGTGAAAGATAAGTGGCCATGGCAACGCGGGGTTTGGAAAAGAGGCGTCAGAATGTTTGGCGATGAACCTCACCCCGATTTCCTACGTGCCTGTCTTCCGAAACGATCGCGAATGCCTCGGACGTTTCTTGTCGTGCGATCAATGGGATCGCGGCGGAAGTCCTTGCATCCGACGGATTTGATCGGGCAGCGGTGGGGTGACGTTCAGTTCTAATGTGAAGTCGGCGGCAATTTCACGGCTGCTCGCCAGCCGGATTTTGCCTTCAGAACCCACATGATACACGGCCATCCATCGTTTTTCCGCATCTACGATCGTAATTACTTGAGTTCCCGAGTCGTCAACGTGGGAAAATCCGATCAAATCCCCCGAACCGGCAACGTCACGCCCATCGCGAGCCTCGATCACCGAAACTCGGTCGCCGACGAACTGCCCAAATCGGGGGCCATTTTCGCCTAACTTTCGCGGAGTCGCATCGTCCGTCGACGCGTCGGTGTATCCGTCAGAGCCGGTGGGGCCAAAATTCGGCGTCTGGGCCGTAACGGAGGGCGATTTCTCCGATACGCAGACGCCTCCGATCACGATCCCGACAAACAAAGGCAGCAGGCTGGGGGCGAACTTGCGAAACGATGTGTGAAGAAAGCTAGTGAACATAAGTCAGTCGGCCTGATCGGATAAGGATCGATTCACTCAGGTGATAATCTGGGCAATCGCGTTTAGAAATCCTCTTTACCCCGCGGAGTCATCGCGCCGCAAACCCGAATTCGCAGCGTTTTGGTCAAGTTTGACGGTTATGCGGGTCGATCTGGTTGTTCGTACGCACCTCATGATATGGTCGCTTTCGTTCGCGTCAGGATCTCCACGCGGACTCACTACCAGCCGACCTTCGGCCCAGCAGTCACCATCTCGATCGGAAAAGGAGTCCCATGACTCAAACTCCCGAAGACGTCTCGCAAGACCCATCGACGCACGAATCGCCTGGCCCGACTCGGCCGCCGCAATCCGCGACGATGTTAGGCAAGTTGACGCCTCTGGTTATCGGTTTGGCGGGCGGTTGCGCGTTCTATGCCGTTGTGATGACGGTGAACTGGGCTCCGCTGAATCGGTATTTCATGGGGCACCCGGTCGCGATCGCGGCAACGATGCTGTTCACGGTGGCGGTGTCCATTTTGGCGTTCATGACGCTCGATACCGCGTCGCAGCAACGGTCGCTGCGGTTGCTGCGCGATGCCGATTTGATGCCGCCTCCTCATTCGGACAATGAAAACACTTCGCCGGCGGAACGTTGGCAGATCGACAATGACGCCGGATATGTCGCGCGATCATGGCGTGCGGCGCTGGCCGGATTACCGGGATCAACGCGGCAAAGTTCGCTCGTCCGGCGGCTCGACGAAGTCCTCACGCGACAGTCACACCGATCCACCACGACCGAACTGCCGGAAGACCTTCGCGAGTTGTCCGTTCGTGACGCCGACGCCGCGCACGACTCGCTCGGTTTGATTCGCATCATCGTCTGGGCGATTCCGATGTTGGGTTTCTTGGGTACCGTGATCGGGATTACCCAAACGCTCGGCGGGCTCGACTTTACCGACGGGACCGCCGCCGTCGACCGGCTTAAGAGCGGGTTGTACGTGGCGTTCGACACGACCGCGTTGGGATTGGTGCTGTCGGTCGTTGCGATCTTTTTGCAGTTCCCGGTCGAACGCGGCATGCAGAGTCTGCTCGTTGATATCGATGAACGGGTTCGGAACCTGGTGTCGCTCGGACTGCCCGCGGACAACCCTGCCGACAGCCAAACCGCGATGATCACGCACCTGTGCAGTGGGATCGAAACCGCGGTTGCAGAGTCCTTGGCGACGCAAGCCAAATTGTGGCGAGAGACAATCGAGGAGGCACAGGAAGCGTGGCGGAGCCAGCACACCGAAGGCGCCGAGCAGTTCCGTCATCTATTGCAGTCCGCAATGAAGCCGGCTCTGACCCATCACGCCGACCGGATCGATGCGTCGATCGGACGTCTCGACGGTGCCGCTGGCACGGTCGAAAACGCACTGCGAGAGCAAACTGCGTTGTGGCGAGGGGCGATGGAGGAGACCGCGACCGAGGTGCAAACTCATCGTCGGACGTTGTTAACGCACACCGAGGCGATGACGACCTTGGCGTCGCGCCAGAGCGATCAGGACGCCTCGTTGAAGAATACGTTGCTGCAGGCGATCGAGACCCAGAACCGCACCGAAACAAATGGGCCGGCTCTCGATCCCGCCGTCACGCAGGCCATGACAACGCTCGCACGAGCCGTCGAAATGCTCTCGACGCGTTTGCCTCAGGCCGCCGAACGCCCCACCCGGGCGAATGCCTCGCCGGGACGTCCCGGACGATCAAATGAACCTGCCGCCACGGCAAACGGTTCGGCCAACCGGGGCTCGTTAGGACGTGCGGCATGAGTCGGCGCCGCGCCGGAATATCACCGTCGCTCTTCCCGTTCCTCGCGGTGCTGATCTGCACCTTGGGGACGTTGATCTTGTTGCTCGCGTTGGTCGCCCAGCAGGCCAACGACGCTGCGGTTGCGCAGGTGGAGCAAGAGAAGCAGGAGAAACTCGCCGCAAACGCGAAGGAAGAGCAGCCGGTCGCGGTCGCCTCGGCAACGTTGTCACCGCCACCGACCGAGACCGAGGAAGACGTGGCGACGACGATGAGTGCCACCGCAGCCGAGCGATTAATCGACCAGGAGCAGTTCCGTGTCGCTCAATTGGTCTCCTTTCGCGACGAGCAAACCGCCGAGCTAGAACGCAAACGCGATGAGATCGCTCACCTCGAGTCGCACATGCGAAAGATCAAGGAAAAGCTCGCTGAGCTGAACGCCGAGGTCGACGCGGCCATGGCCGAAGGCGAACGACCACTCGAAGACATTCAGACGGATGAGAAGACCCTCGTCCTGATGCGAGAAGAGGCGGCGAAGTTGCGAGCGGAGATCGAAGAACTCGAATCGAGTGAACGAGGCGACAAACCCCGCGTGGTGATCGTGCCTCACCGAGGCCCCAACGGAACCCAACGTCGTCCGATCTATGTTCTGTGCACCGCGGAAGGTCTGCAGATCCTTCCCGAAGGTGCTCGAATTACCAAGGCACAAGCTCTCGCCGCGACTGAATCACGAAACCCTCGCAGCAACCCGTTGGGGGCCGCGTTGGGCATCGCTCGCATGCATGCGATGCAGGAATACGGAGATCAACTGCCACCATATCCGTTGCTAATTGTGCGACCTGACGGAATCTACATGTATCGCATCGCCAGTGCGTTGATGAAGGATTGGGACGATCAATATGGGTACGAACTCGTACCGGGCGAAGTCGATTTGGCGTTTCCCGGTGGTGACAACGTCTTGCGTAAGAACATGGAACTGGCGATCCACGAGGCGGCCGCACGTAACTACCACTTCGCATCGGGAGCAGGCGGTGTTGGTGGTCGGGGCAGCGGTGGTGCAGGCGGTTATGGAGCAACCTCCGTCGCGTCCCGCTACGCCACGTCGCAACCGAACACGGCGGGATCCTACGCATCGGGGACGTCCTCGTCAGGCCAACCGTTGCCGGGGCAGTATGCGTCCGAGTCGGGAGGAGGCCAGCAACCCTACGCCGGGCAGCCGCAAAGCGGGCAAGTGGCGGTCCCCGTTGGTGCGACGGGCACGTCAGGCCGGCCGCGATCGACGAGCCGACCCTTGCCAACCTTGTCGGCACGCGACCTCGATCGCCAAGCTCAGTCCAACGGTTTTTCGCTGGCCCGCGACCAACGGTTTGACTCAATGGGCAACGTGTTTGCCGAGCCACCCGGGTCACGGGGCGGTTCGTACGGTGCGGCCGGAACGATGACTCAATCCGAAGCTCTCAATGACTTCCTGCAAGGGAAAAAGCCGCCGGGAATTGACGACCCCGCAAACGCGACCGGGGCGGGAACCGATGGCAGCCTTGCGGCATCCGCCGGAGAAAATTCGAACGGAGATAGCGATCCCGGCGCGACAGCAAGCGATGGCAACGCGTCTTCGGATGCAGCTTCCATGGCGGGAACATCCGCGGCAGGAACGTCCGCTCAATCGGCCGCCGCGTCGGCAATGGCTTCGGGAACACCGTCGGGGCAATCCGCTCAAATGGCGATGTCTTCGTCGGCATCCGGTTCGCCGCCGATGACCGACGTGGCGATGAAGCTGAACGAGCCGGATCCGTCGTTTTTGCCCGAACCCATGTCACCCGAACAGGGCTCGGTTGGAATGCAATCACCTCAGGTCACTCAAAAGATGGTCCGCCGGGAGGGGAAGGATTGGGCTCTGCCTGAATCGCTCCGCGGAATGGGAGGAACTGAATTTGTGCGACCGATCTCCATGCGTTGCCATCACGACCGATTTGAACTGGTTGATCAAGGTCAGGTTGTTCGCACGTTCGCGTTTGACCAACAGGACGTGCATGGTGCAACGTTGCAACTCGCCACCGCGATCCGTGATCGCGTCTTGGGATGGGGGGCCACCATGCAGGGCGGCTATTGGAAGCCACAACTCGAAGTGAGCGTCGGTCCGCATGCCGAACAACGATTCCACGAACTGCAAATTCTTATGCAGGGAAGCGGTGTTGATGTGGTAAGGAGATCACCATGAGCGGACGTCGTCGCACCACGGTTGAACTCGGTCACGATGCCTTCCTGGATATCGTGGCGAATCTCGTGGGGATCCTGATCATTCTCGTGGTCGTCTTGGGAACCCAAACACAACGAATCACGGAGATGCTGCGCGATTCGGTCGAGTCCGAATTGCAAATCGTTGAGAACGACGGGTCTGCCGAGAAACTAGCTGAGCCGGCGCCGGAGTCTCCGGCCGAAGCAGTTGCCTCGCGGGCGCAATTGGACAAACTCGGCGAAATGGCGATGCGCGCCGCATCGGCTCAGCGAGACTCGATGCGGATCGAGGCGAATCTGAGACGGTACAACGATCAAATCAGCCAGCTATCCGAAGCACGTGGGCGGTTGCTCGATTTGCTGAGTATCGCCGAAGCGGCCTGGGAGGACAAAAAGAGCGAGCTGGACCAGACCAAGGTTCTCGCCGCCAAAAATCAACGTGAGATCCGAGAAATCGAATCGGAAATCGCTGAGTTGGCTGGCACCAAAGAGCGCTTGGAAAACGAAGAAGCCCCGTTGGTTGCGGTCGAGCACCTGCCCACGCCGATGGCCAAAACGGTCTTCGGAGACGAGATCGACTTCCGTTTGAAGGCCGGGAAATTGTCTCTCGTACCGGTCGAGCCTTTGATGAAGCAAATCAAGGAAGACGCCCGGCGAATGACCCAGCGACTGGGTAAGGACGCATCCACCGTCGGCCCGATCCGAGACTACATTGCGAACTACGTTGTCGAGCGCGAAGTCGGACGCGTGACGCAAAACGGCCGAACCGCCATGGCGATGGCAACGCGGCTCGGGGCAGTCGCTTTTGAACCGCTGAATGAATCGGTCGGACAGCCGGTCGCACAGGTTCTTCGCGACCGCAGCTTTCTCGACATCGAATTGGCCGGACGTGATCCGCATTCGACAACGATCACGGTTTGGGTTTATCCGGACAGTTTTGGCGAACTGCGCCAGCTCAAGGAGCATTTGTATCAGCGAGGTTTTGCGACCGCCGCACGTCCATTGCTCGACGGGCAAGCGATTATCTTCAGCAGTCGCGGAACCCGATCGAAGGCGCAGTAGTTTCGATCACACTGGAACGGATCGAATGTACGGGATGCAAGACGGAATTGACTGCGAATGGTCACGTCGCCGTATCGAATGCCGGCAGGTCGAACCTTCGGGAAGATACCTGTTCAAACGAAAACAGCCCCGGTTTGACTCGGGGCTGTATGTACTCGGTTAAGTCGCAGGCGAGGGCATCTGCTGCCGCCTGAGATCAGCGTTTGGTGGTAAGACGGAATTAGCCTTCGACCACGATACCCATGCTGCGGGCGGTGCCTTCGATCATCATCGCGGCTTGATCGATGCTACGCGCGTTGAGGTCTTCCATCTTCTTCTGAGCGATTTCTTCGCACTGAGCACGGGTGACCTTGCCGACTTTGTCTTTGTTAGGCACGCCGCTGCCTTTAGCGATGCCGGCTGCTGCCTTGAGCATCGATGCGGCCGGTGGGCTCTTGGTGATGAAGTCGAAGCTGCGATCGTTGTACACGGTCACAATCACGGGGATCGGGGTACCGTTGTACTCTTTGGTGCGATCGTTGAACTGCTGAACGAATTGTCCCAGGTTCACACCGAACTTACCGAGCGATGTACCTACAGGAGGGGCGGGAGTCGCTTGACCACCGGGGACTTGGAATTTGGCTTGGCCGGTAACTTGTTTTGCCATGGGAAAACGCTTTTAGCTGTTCTCGAAGAGCCGAGGCTCCGTCGGGACTTGTGAGTGATGTGGAATGTAAATTACGAGTGGGCAAACGAACGATCAGCGGGCTGCGGACAGCCTGGGTAGTGTCTCGTCCCGTTTAGAGCGGTTCGACTTGCCAGTGGTCGAGTTCCATCGGGACGCTGCGACCGAAGATATTGATGATCACCGTTACGCGACCGTTGGCTTCGTCGACCACGTCGACTTCGCCTTCTTGATTCTCGAAATTGCCTTCCTTGACGCGAACGCGATCGCCGACTTTGAACGGGATCGCGGTTTTGATCGGTGCTTCGTCTTCGTCGTCGACGAGTGGACGGTTGATAAAGCGATCGACGTCTTCGGGATCCATCGGCATCGGATTGCCGCCCGCCCCGGTGAAGTCGCTGATGCCGTTCGTTTCACGAACCAGGAACCAGGTGTCGTCGTTGATCGACATGTACGCCATGATGTAACCGGGCAGCAATTTGCGTTTGGTAACGCGGCGTTTGCCGTCACGGGTGAAGGTGGCAACGTCTTCGGATGGCACGACGATGTCCCCGAAGAACTCCTGCATGCCTTCCATTTTGATTCGTTTGCGGAGCGCCTCGGCGATCGAATCTTCGCGATTGAATGCGACCTTCAGGATGTACCAATCCATCGGCGATTCATCGTTCACCTCAGGTTTGGGAGGTGCATTCGGGTCCACAGGAGCGGCCGGTGGCAGAGCGGGAGCGTTGCTTTGTGCGGTCGCGTCATCGGCGACCTCGTCCATCGCGGCCGAATCTTCTTCGTTGACAGTCTCGTTCTCGTTAATCTCGTTTTCGCTCACGAAGTGACTCTGAGGGTGCTAAAGATGAACTGCCAAATAACGTCGAACGCGAAGAGCGTGATGGCGAGAAAAAAGATGGTAAAGATCACAACCACGGCAGCCCGTTTGAGTTCATCCTTGCTCGGCCAGGTGACCTTGTTCATTTCGGCTTCGACCGCGATTAGGAAATCTGCAAATCGAGGCCAGTTGACGACGCGGAACCCGAACCACAGTCCTGCGGCCAGCAGCACTCCTGCGATGGAACGAGCGAGGATCGCGTTGTCCATCAGCGTCGGCAGGAATCCATACAAACGCCAGCAGCCCAAGCCAACGATGACGAAGATGGCTAGGGCAGTCAGTTGCCGAACGATGCGGCCTTGGTTCGGCTTGTAAACGTTGGCGTGGAACAGTTCGCTCGCTAAGGGAGCGTCTGCTGCACCAGATTGAGTTATATCTTTTGACATCCCTTAGGTCCTTCCCGGCCGATCGTTCGGCAGGATTTTAAAAACTCTTTTCCGCTGGCTTCCTGCGAACGGAACTGCAATGACCGGCTCCGTCATGAAGTCCCGATCTGGTATTCGATTTAAAAAGCAGGGGCGGCGAGAGTCGAACTCACAACCGCTGGTTTTGGAAACCAGTGCTCTGCCAATTGAGCTACGCCCCTGTGACATCGTTGCAACGGTACAACCGTGACTACGGGAAATACACCGTGAGCCGTTCAGTGCGTGCGGATGTCGATGAACGTTTTGTCAACACCTTGGTGAAAGGATGTTAACGAATCGCCGAAGCCCTGGATGGCAAAAAACTGCGATCCAAGGCTTTCTCGGCTGATTCTAGCGAATGGAGGCTGAAAGCTAAATGCTAAAAGCCGTTCCATGCAATTCTATTCGAGGATCTTGGTGACAACGCCCGAACCGACGGTGCGTCCACCTTCGCGGATAGCGAAGCGAACACCATCGTCCATCGCGATTGGCTTGTGCAGTTCGACTTCAACTTTGACGTTGTCGCCAGGCATGCACATGTCAGCACCGACCAAGTTAGCGGTTCCGGTCACGTCAGTGGTACGGAAGTAGAACTGTGGGCGATATCCGCTGAAGAACGGGGTGTGACGGCCACCTTCGTCTTTGCTGAGGCAGTAAACCTCGGCTTCGAACTTGGTGTGAGGGGTGATGCTGCCTGGTTTCGCGAGGACTTGGCCGCGTTGGATGTCTTCACGTTTGACACCACGCAGGAGGCAACCGACGTTATCGCCGGCACGGCCTTCTTCCATTTCCTTACGGAACATTTCAACACCGGTGCAGGTGGTCTTCACCGAGTCTTGCGACAACCCGACGATCGCGACTTCTTCGCCGACTTTGACCACACCACGCTCGATACGACCGGTAGCCACGGTACCGCGACCTTCGATCGAGAAGACGTCTTCGATTGCCATGAGGAATGGCTTGTCGTCTTCACGAGTTGGTTCAGGGATGTACTCGTCGAGTGCATCCATGAGTTCCGAAATGCCCTTGCTGGCTTCTGGATCCGATGGGTTGTTGTATGCAGGCAGCGAGCTTCCTTGGATGACAGGGACGTCATCGCCAGGGAAGTCGTACTTGCTGAGCAGTTCGCGAACCTCGAGTTCGACCAACTCGAGCAACTCTTCGTCGTCGACGAGGTCACACTTGTTGAGGTAAACGACGATGTAAGGAACGCCAACCTGACGAGCCAAGAGAACGTGCTCTTTGGTCTGTGGCATCGGGCCGTCTGCGGCCGACACAACGAGGATTGCACCGTCCATTTGGGCGGCACCCGTGATCATGTTCTTGACGAAGTCAGCGTGACCGGGGCAGTCAATGTGTGCGTAGTGACGTGTTGGCGTTTCGTACTCAACGTGAGCCACGGCGATGGTCACGGTCTTCGTTGCGTCACGAACCGTACCGCCCTTCGCGATATCGGAATAACCTTTCGCCTGGGCGAGACCCTTGGCTGCTTGAACAGCGAGGATTGCACCGGTCGTGGTGGTTTTACCGTGGTCAATGTGGCCAATCGTCCCAACGTTCACGTGGGGCTTGGTCCGTTCAAATTTGTCCTTAGCCATGCTGATTCACCTACAATCGCGACCTGCACCACTACCCCCGCTGAGATACGCCCTGCGGAAGCCCTCCTCGCCTGCGACCGTGTTCACACCCACGGTGGACCGCTGACGAATCGGCCGTGCCGATCGCATTCGATCTACAAAAATCGAAACGAAACGGAAATGTTTGGACGTCCCGTATCTGAAAGGGCCAACGTCTTTCTTCCCACGTGGGAGATGTTGACCCGCCGGACGACCGGAGAGCTGCTGATGGGATTTGAACCCATGACCTCATCCTTACCAAGGAGGCGCTCTACCCCTGAGCTACAGCAGCAAAAAAAAACTGCTAGCGAACGGCAATGTTGTTACCGATCAGAAGCCCGGGCGTTGCCCACGCGTCTGACTCGACCAGGAGCCGCAAGTCACTAGTAGCTTTCGTTTTAAGCGGGTGAAGGGAATCGAACCCTCGTATTCAGCTTGGAAGGCTGCTGCTCTACCATTGAGCTACACCCGCAATTGAAAAGGGCCAACATTCGTTCCTGGCAAGCAACCTTGGGTAAGGTCATTTGCCGGATGGATTGTCAGTCGTTTTCGAAATGGGGGCTATTGGATTCGAACCAATGTAGGCATAGCCAGCGGATTTACAGTCCGCCCCCTTTAACCACTCGGGCAAACCCCCAAAAAATCTTTTAATTCGTTGTGGCGAAGGAAGCTCCTACGTCACGGTGTTCGTCATGGAAAACTCGTTCTCTTTGTTTCGATGTTTTACTACGTTCTGATGTGTTTCTACGCTATTCGGCGATTGAGCGAGGTTTCGCCATTGAAGTCACCGTTTTTTTACTGGCGTCTTAGGTTTCTGCCGGCGTGTCGGGTGCGGGTCGACGCTGATCGCTTTCGGCACGTGCAAATGTCTTGCGAGTGCACCCGTTTCGCCTAAGAGCCAACGGAGGGATTCGAACCCACGACCGGCTGATTACAAATCAGCTGCTCTGCCAACTGAGCTACGTTGGCCGCTGTTGCCGACCAGGGAAGGCAGAGTGTACCGATCCGCCGTTTGGGGACAAGACGGAATTGAACCAAAATAGGGACTGAAAAACAAAAAAAACGGTTGTAGTGGCCTTCCACGTTGCTACGGACCCTGGATTTATCGCACCGGTTCGCATTGACGCTCCCGCAGGGCCCGAACTTGGAGCACCTGATCAAAGTACCACGGGGCGTCGCCATGCAATATTCATTGCTGAATCTCATGCGAGGTGACAGTTCAGTCTCTTTCGGAGCCATCAGTGGTTATGTCCGTCCCGCATCAATGCTGGCGGGAGCTCGCGTGAGTTATCACGGCCGGCCTGCTACAGTAATAAGTACTAGTCGAAAAACACGTTGGCCCGTGACCGCTGGGTAGCGATCGTTGACCCCGAGTGCTCGCCTTCACTCGTGTGGGGCAATTTGAGTGCATCGCCTGGTCGCGAGAGCGACACGCCGCTGTTTGCAGATTTCTAGGTTCGTTTTCGGATTGTGTTTGCCGCAGGGCACCTTTCCGATCCACCCACGCCTTGCTATCAACTTCGAGAATGACCCAACCAACTGAAAACAACGAACTCGAAGAAACGTTTGAATCGGCCCTGTCTCGGTATGGCATGCAGCTCGACGAGCCGCTCGCGGGAGATTTGCGGCGGTACGCGGAGTTGATGTGGAAGTTCAACGAGCAGTTGAACCTGACGCGGCATACGACGTGGGACTTATACGTCGGCCGTGATCTTCGGGATTGCTTGCAATTGGCGCACCTGGTCCAGCCCGGTGAAGTGGTGTTGGACTTGGGCAGCGGGAACGGCGTTCCTGGGATTCCGCTCGCGATTCTCCGTCCCGATGTCGAGGTCTCTCTGGCCGAATCAGTCGGAAAACGTGCTAAAGTGCTCGATGAACTGGTCACGGAGCTCAACCTGAGCGTTCCCGTCTACGCCTCTCGTGGCGAGCACCTGTTGGAGGATTTCCGATTCTCGACGATCGTGAGTCGAGCGGTCGGGAGTCTGATGAAATTCTGCAAGTGGGTGGAGCCGCATTCGGAGAGTTTCGACCGGCTGTTGCTGATCAAAGGGCCGAAGTGGGTCGAGGAGCGGGCGGAGGCTCGGCATCACGGCATTCTGAAAAGCTTCGATCTGCGGGTGCTCGCGAGCTATCCGCTCGGGGTTCCCGGCGCCGATGAAGCCGGCTCAGGCGAGGGCGATCTGGTGGCCCGCGAACGCGGCGATGAAGTGCTCGCCGATGACGACGACCTGTCTGACCTGCAGGGCCAAGGGGTAATATTGCAGTTGTCGCGCAAAGGCCGTTTCGCCTAGCAGTGTTTCCCGCCTGTCGGATTTCTCTCGGGTAACTATACTTTCAGCCCGATTGTGCGAAAGTCTGTCGGTTGCGTGGTTCTTGTGGGGTGCGACTACTCGAACGACGCGGCGGGCGTGTTTGGGCCGATGCCACTGTTTCGACGCCGTGTTGTCGACGTTTGGGCTGCCCATTCGCTTCCGAAGGTGTTTTCGCGCGCTTTTCTTCCTAGTCCCATTCCTCTGCCACTGGCTCAACGCTTCCCATGTCAGATTATAGCCTCACTCACTTGAGACAGCTCGAGGCCGAGAGCATTCACATCTTCCGCGAAGTCGTCGCCGAATTCGACAAGCCGGTCATGCTGTACTCGATCGGCAAAGACTCCGCCGTGCTGCTGCGATTGGCGTTGAAGGCGTTTGCTCCTGCGAAACTGCCGTTTCCACTGTTGCATGTCGATACGACGTACAAATTCAAGGACATGTATGAGCACCGCGAAAAATACGTTCGCGGTGAACTGGGTTTGGATGTGCTCGTTCATACCAATGAGGAAGGGCTGAAACTGAACATTCCTCCGTGGGAAGACAGCGAGCGTCACACCGAGTTGATGAAAACCGACGCTTTGAAGGCGGCGTTGGACAAGTACCAATTCGACGCCGCGTTCGGGGGAGCCCGCCGCGACGAAGAAAAGAGCCGCGCGAAAGAACGCGTGTTTAGCTTCCGTGACAAATCGCACCGTTGGGATCCGAAGAACCAACGTCCCGAATTGTGGAACGTTTACAACGGCCGCGTGAATAAAGGCGAGTCGATTCGGGTGTTCCCGATGAGCAACTGGACCGAACTCGATGTTTGGCAGTACATCCACTTGGAACAGATTCCGATCGTTCCGCTGTATTTGTCGGCGCCGCGAAAGGTGATTCGTCGCGACGGCATCTTGTTGATGCGGGATGACGACCGGATGCCTCTGCTGCCCGGCGAAGTGGAGGAGACGAAGATGGTCCGCTTCCGAACGTTGGGGTGCTACCCGCTCTCGGGGGCAGTCGAAAGTGAAGCGACGACGCTGCCGGAAGTGATTCAGGAAATGTTGTTGACTCGAACGAGTGAGCGACAAGGCCGCATTATCGACCAAGACGAAGGTGGTGTCGGGATGCAAAAGAAAAAGGAACGCGGCTACTTCTAGTTCACGCCGCCTTGGACCAGCCACAGGCTGTTCGCGTCTCGCCGTTACTCGCGCGGCGAGACCATCTTCCGCGATACCGTCTCTCTTCCTACACAGCCCACACCTGATCGTTAAAAGATCCTTCCCATGTCTCATCAATCCGACCTGATCGCTACCGACATTGACGCCTACCTGAAACAGCACGAGCAGAAGCAGCTCTTGCGTTTCATTACCTGTGGCAGTGTCGATGATGGTAAGAGCACGCTCATCGGACGTTTGCTCTACGATTCCAAACTCGTCTATGAGGATGAACTCGCGAAGGTTCAGGACGACTCGGTGCGGCAAGGTTCGGTTGCCGGTGGTTTTGACCCATCCCTCTTCATGGATGGATTGAAAGAAGAACGCGAGCAAGGGATCACGATTGACGTCGCGTACCGGTATTTCAGCACGGCCAAACGGAAGTTCATCATCGCGGACACGCCGGGGCACGAGCAGTACACGCGAAACATGGCCACCGGGGCGAGCACTGCGGACCTGGCGATCATCCTGATCGATGCGCGGCACGGCGTCTTAACTCAGACACGGCGGCACTCGTTTATCGTTTCGCTGTTGGGGATTCGTCACGTCGTCGTGGCGATCAACAAGATGGATTTGGTTGATTTCAGCGAAGAGCGATTTAATGAAATCTGCTCCGACTACCGAGCCTTCGCGGCGCGGTTGGATTTGCCCGATTTGAACTTCATTCCGATCAGCGCGCTCAACGGTGACAACGTTGTCGACCGCAGTGAATCGTCGCCGTGGTACACCGGTTCAACGCTGATGAACTTCCTCGAAACGGTTTACATCGGATCGGATCGTAACCTGCAGGATTTCCGGATGCCGGTTCAGTATGTGAACCGACCGAACCTGAACTTCCGAGGTTTCTGCGGAACGATCGCTTCGGGGATCGTGCGTCCTGGCGACGAAATCATGGTTCTGCCGAGTCGCCGGAAATCGAAGGTGAAGCAAATCGTTACCTACGAAGGTGATTTGGAAGAAGCGTACGCGCCGCTGTCGATCACTCTGACCCTCGAAGACGAAATCGACGCCAGTCGCGGTGATATGATCGTTCGCAGCGGCAACCTGCCTCGCAGTGAAACGAGTGTCGAGGCGATGTTGGTGTGGATGGGCGAAGAGGCGATGGTCCCTGGCAAGACCTATCTGATCAAACACACCACGCAAACCTTGCCCGGCAATGTGCAAACATTGAAGTACCGTGTAGATGTAAACTCGTTGCATCGAATGCCGGCTCCGACGTTGGAGTTAAATGAGATCGGTCGGGTCGCGATCGAGTTGTCGGCTCCCATTCACATGGACCCGTATCGACGAAACCGATCGACCGGTGCCTTCATCGTGGTCGACCGGATCACTAACTCGACCGTCGCCGCAGGGATGATTCTCGACCGCGGGGCGACCGGCAAAGAAAGAAGCGTTTGGGACGACGACATCGAAGCGGCCTCGGGCGATAACGATGCGGAAGTTTCGGCGGTCTCGGCCGACGAACGTGCGGCGCGGTTCGGCCAGAAGCCGGCAACGGTCCTGTTGACGGGACTGACCGGCAGCGGCAAGTCGTCGATCGCCAAAGCGGTCGAGCGTAAGCTGTTCGACGTCGGCCGCGCTGTCGCGGTCATCGATGGCGAACAGTTGCGCCGGGGACTCAGTCTGGACCTCGGGTTCACCGCTGAAGATCGCAGTGAGAATCTGCGTCGTGGCGGCCACCTCGCTCAAACGCTCAACGAAGCCGGTTTGATTTGTTTGGCTGCAATGGTGGCTCCTGCCGAGGACGTTCGTCAGAAGGTTGGCAAACTCATTGGGGACACACGTTATCTTGTGGTGCACGTTGCGACCCCATTGGAAGTGTGCCGCGAACGCGACACGAAGGGGCAGTACGCACAGGCCGATGCCGGTGAACTGCTGAATTTCCCTGGAGTGACCGCTGATTACGAAACGCCTGTTTCGCCTGATTTGGTGGTCGACGCGTCCAAGTCGTCGATCGGCGAGTGCTCCGATGCGATCATTGATTTGTTGAAAGAACGAGAGTTCATTAAATGAAACGACGCCTCCTCGCGGCCCTTCTGATGCTCTCGGCTCCGCTGGCCTCGCCCGCGAATTACGCGGCGGCAGAGCCATTTACTTCTGAACCAAACGAGACGCCCGTGACTACCACGCCCGAAACCGTCAAATCGTCCGATCTGTTGAAGCCGTGGGCGGGTCCATACGGCGGCGTCCCACCTTTCAAAAGTGTGCGTGTCGATGAGTTCTCCGCCGCGTTCGACGTCGCGATCGCAAAGGCGCAGCAGGACATCGAGGCGATCGCCGACAATCCCGACCCGCCGACTTTTGCCAACACCCTGTTGGCTCTCGAGACAGCCGGCGAAGAACTCGATCGGCTCGAAACCGTTTTCGATGTTCACGCATCGAATTTGAATGTCGGGCCGATTCCGGATATCGAGAGAGCGGTGAGTCCCAAATTATCGGCTCACTCGGATTCGATCACGCAGAACCGAAAACTGTTTGCGCGCATCGAAGCTGTCTACAGCGACGTGTTTGAAAACAAGACCGTGACGCTCGGCGATGACGCTCGGCGATTGCTCGAAGAAACCCGCAAGGAGTTCGTCCGTCGGGGAGCCCGGTTGTCCGACGCTGACAAAGCCAAGCTGTCGCAGATTAATGCGCGGTTGGCTCGGCTGTTTACGGATTTCAATCAGAACGTGCTCGAAGAAGAGAAGGGGCACGTGACATGGATCGACGACAAAGCTGACCTCGCCGGTTTATCCGAGTCGACAATCGAGTCCATGGCTGCGGCGGCAAAAGAAAAGGGTGGCAAGGCGGCCTACGCGGTCACCAACACGCGGTCATCAATGGACCCGTTTCTGACGTATGCGGAGAACCGCGACCTGCGCGAGAAGGTGTGGCGGAACTTCTACTATCGCTGCGACAACGGCGGGCCGCACGACAACAAGAACGTGATTCGCGAAATCTTGCACCTGCGGGCCCAGCGGGCGGCACTGCTCGGCTATCCGACCCATGCTCACTGGCGAATGGAGTCGACGATGGCGGCAAAGCCCGAGGCGGCGATGGAGTTGATGATGCGGGTATGGCACCCGGCGATCGCTCGCGTGGCGGATGAGGTCGCTGATATGCAACGAATCGCGGACGCCGAGGCGGAAGCCAGCGGCAGTCCAAAAATCAAAATCGAGCCTTGGGATTATCGCTTCTACGCGGAGAAAGTCCGCAAAGAAAAGTATGACCTGGACATGAGCGAAGTCCGGCCGTATTTGCAGCTCGATAAAATGCGAGAGGCGATGATGTACTGCGCCGAACGCCTGTTCGATTTGCACTTTGAAGAGGTCAACGGACTGCCGACGTTCCATCCCGATGTGACAGTTTATGAAGTTGCTCGCAACGGTGAACACGTCGGTCTGTTTTATCTCGACCCGTTTGCTCGGGAAGGGAAACGAAGCGGCGCGTGGATGACCGATTATCGCGAGCAGTCCGGCGTCGGGCTATCGGATGAGGACGTCGGGATTCCTGTCAGCACTTCGATCGTTTCGAACAATAGTAACTTCATCGCGTCGTCCGGAGACGGTCCGATTTTGATCTCGTGGGACGATGCGACGACATTGTTTCATGAATTCGGTCATGCCTTGCATGGGTTGTCCAGTCGCGTGCGTTATCCGTCGCAGTCCGGGACCAACGTGGCTCGTGATTTCGTCGAGTTTCCTTCGCAGATTCTCGAGCACTGGCTTTCGACGCCCGATGTGCTCAGCAAATTCGCTACTCACTATGAAACCGGTGAGCCGATGCCTGCTGAATTACTTGAGAAGATCCAGCGGTCGGCGAAATTCAACAGTGGCTTTGAAACGACCGAGTATCTCGCGTGTGCGATTCTCGATATGAAGTTGCATGAAACCGACGCGAGTGAAATTGACATCAGCCAATTCGAAAGTGAGCAGCTCGCCGCGATCGGGATGCCGAGTGAGTTGCCGATGCGTCACCGCTTGCCTCACTTCAGCCACCTGTTCAGCAGCGATGCGTACTCAGCAGGCTATTACAGTTATCTGTGGAGTGATGCTCTGACCGCCGATGCGGCGGAGATGTTCGAGCAGTCCGAAGGCGGCTATTTCGATGAGGAAGTCGCCGCGAAGTTACGAGATCACGTGCTGAGCGTTGGCGACACGATCGATCCGGCAGAAACGTATCGGGCCTTCCGCGGACGCGACGTCGATACCTCCGCCCTGCTGCGAAAACGCGGCTTCGCACCCGCCGAGTAAACGGCGAGAGATATCTGGCTTTACTCCTGCTATCTGAATAATCACCCGTGGTGAACGTCGCCAAGACGTTCGAGAAGGCTCGCAGATCACCGAAAGCCTTGGCGTTTTTCGCTACGGGGATGCCCTAAAACTTCGTTAGGTCACACTGACGCGAGCGAAGTCACGCACGTCGTTTTCGATCGCCCGCATGCGGTCGGCCAATTTCGTGGATGCAGAGGCGAGGTCTTGGGATTCGGCGGCTTCCAAACGAGTGAAGACGTAGAACTTAACCTTCGGCTCGGTACCGCTCGGGCGGACGGCGACGTAGTTTCCTTCGTCTTCCATGTCCATGATGATTAGGTTGCCGACGGGGCCTTCGAGTGGTGACGATTCCGAGCTCTCGCCGATTGTGGTGACTGTTTGGTTTTGGTAGTCGCGGACTTGTTTGACCTTCATGCCACCGAGGCTCGTTGGGGGAGCTTCGCGGAACGTTTTCATTAACGTTTTCATCGCCGCCATTCCTTCGCTGCCTTCCATGAACACGTTGATCAGGTGTTCGCTATGGTAGCCATGGCGTTGATAGAGTTCGCCGAGGTAGTCGTGCATTGACTGCCCTTTGGCTTTCAATTCCGCAGCCAATTCGCTGGCCAGCATGCAGGCGACCGCACCGTCTTTGTCGCGGGCATACGACCCGACAAGGTATCCGTGCGATTCTTCGCAGCCGTAGAGGAAGTCCGCAGGTCCTTCGCGGTCCATCGCCTCGGCAATGTATTTGTACCCGACCAAAAGATCGCCGACGCAGCGTGCGTTGTGTGCCGCGGCGATCCGTCGAACCAACTCGGTCGTGACCAGTGTTTTGACAACGTATGAACGATCTGTGATCTTGCCCGCCTCGGCTGCTTTGTCGAGCACGTAGTTGGCGAGCAATGCTGCGATTTGGTTCCCGGTGAACGTTCCCCATTCACCGGCCGTGTCGGTCGTCTTCGGAGCCGCAATGCCGAGCCGGTCACAGTCCGGGTCGGTTGCCATCACCAAATCAAAACCTTCGGCGCGAGCTTGCTCGATGGGTTTCTCGAAGACGGCCGAGTTCTCGGGGTTGGACACGTGGCCCGGGACGTTCGGGAAGTCGCCGCTCGGTTGCCGGTGGGGTTCGTAGACGGTGACGTTTTTGAAGCCGTCGCGTTGCAGCAGTGGCACGACAGCGGCTTCGCCGACACCGTGCAGCGGCGAGTAAAGGATTTTGACGTCGCGGGGGCCTGGCGAGCTGCAGCCGGCAGCCGCGTCAAGAAACGCCGCATCGATTTTTTCCGTGACGACTTCGATCTTTCCGTCTTGGACCGCCTGTTCGAAGCTCGCGCGTTTGATTTCTTGGCAGCTCATCACGTTGTCAATGATGGCCTTGTCGTGCGGAGGAAGGACCTGTGCCCCGCTGGACCAGTAAACCTTCACCGCGTTGTCGCTCGGCGGGTTGTGGCTCGCAGTCACCATGATGCCGCAGTCGCATCCGAGGTGTCGAACGGCGAAGGACAGTTGCGGCGTTGCTCGGTAGTCGTCGAGCAAATAAACCTTGATCCCAGCGGCGACCATGATTTCGGCACACAGTTCGGTGAAGTGCCGTGACCGATGGCGGGTGTCGTAAGCGATCGCACAAGACAGCGGTTTCTTTCCGCCGTGATACGAAACGACATAGTCCGCGAGACCTTGTGCGCTTTCGCCGATCGTGCGGTCGTTGATGGCGTTGGAGCCGATTTCGTACATCCGGCCGCGGCGTCCGCCCGTTCCAAAAGGAATGATGGTCCAGAAAACGTCATCGAGTTTTTGCCATTGTTCCTCATCAATGTGTCGCAGCACATTGTCCCGGTAGTCGCGATAGCGTTCCTCGGTCAGCCAGCAGCGAATATTTTCGGCCGCTCCGGCGGTGATGCGTTCATCCTTGACGGCCTGTTCGACCTGGGCCAAAGCGGTGAGGACGCGAGGGGAATCTGGGGCAGCGGGCTCGGGCGTCGTGGACATGAGAGATACAGCTCGGTTGAAAGGATGTTAGAAACGTGGACCTGGATGCTCGGTCGGTCGCGTCTCGACGAGCGTGATTGCCCGCCGGGAAACGACGCGAACCGGAGATCGAATTTCTCACCTGTGCAGGCGTTGTTCCGCGCGTCAGTTTAGGAGGTTCGTCGCGTATCGACCAGTAATCGCAACGTCGCGACGGCACTCTTCATCGATCCTTGACCGAGAATGCCGTTTTGGACGCAGCCCTCGCAGGATCGAGCCGGGGCATCCGTCAGCTAACCAGACCCTGGGTCACGGTCATGAAGACGTCTTCGAGTGTCGGATCGCGGTCGTTGAAGGACCGCATTTTGACGCCCTGTTGGATGAGGTATTCGAGCAGTTGAGCCAAGCCGTCGTCATCGGTCTCGAGTTCCGCGATCACGCGGTCGGGGCGAATCTCCAAATCACGCAGTGCCGGGCTGCTGCGGAGGATTGAAATGCCCGCATTGCTGTTTTCGGTGAAAGAAATCTCCACCATTCGGTTGCGGCGAATTTGGCGGTAGACCGAATCGATCGGCCCATGCATCAGAAGTTGCCCGCGTTCGATGATCCCGATCGATGTGCAACAGTCCGCGAGTTCGGTCAGGATGTGGCTGCTGATCAGAATCGTCTTGCCCATTTTGCGAAGCTCTTTGAGCAACGCTTTGACCTCCACGCGAGCACGCGGGTCGAGACCGCTGGCAGGTTCATCGAGAATTAACACGGGAGGATCGTGAACGAGTGTTTTCGCCAAGCAAAGCCGTTGCTTCATTCCTCGCGAAAGCCCGTTCACAAAGTCGTCGCGTTTGTGTCCGAGGTCCAGCAGTTCGAGCACGTTGTCAATGATGGGGCCGCGGGCCGTGCGGGCGATCCCGTAGGCGACCGCGAAGAAATCGAGAAACTCCCACACCCGCATTCCGTCGTAGACGCCAAAGTTATCAGGCATGTAACCGATCGAACGCCGCACCCCCATCGGGTCTCCCATGACGTCGAATCCGGCGACTTCTCCGCGTCCTCGGGACGCCTTGAGCAAGGTGGCAAGAAAGCGAATGGTTGTGCTCTTGCCTGCCCCGTTGGGGCCGATGAAGCCAAACGTTTCGCCTGCCTCGATTTGCAGATCGATGTTCTCCACGGCGGTAAACTCGCCGTAGTCTTTGCCGAAACCTTCGAGTGTGATCATGCAGGTGTCTTTGAAATCTTCATTGGTCAAAATACTCAAAAGGGGATGCGTGCTCGGGTGGCCTTGGCAAACGTTTCGTGTGTCGGATGGTCGCGACTCACCTGATGGTAGCAGTTTATTTTGCGGTCGTGTTCAGCCCGCAACGCGGTCACACGCGGCACCGGCAATGTGGTTCTAATCGCGTGGGCGAATCAGGTCGCGGACGAGATTGGCATCCTGCCGCGCCGGTGGCCGTGAAGGCATGGCAAGGTGCGCGAAAACCAGCGTTTGCGATCGAACTTGTTTGCTATCGGGGGTGATCGAAAGTTCGCCGAGCGGGGTTTCGACCCGAGCGATCAGCCTAGCCGAGTTCGGGGGAACGATCCCAGGGGAGAGCAACCGTTGGATCCAATCGGTGAGCCCCATTGGCAGTCCGTCGGGGATGACAACGTTGCTCACGGGATTCAGACGGATCTGTTGGCGACTGCCCGACGAGAGTGTGCCCAGACTCGCGAGTCGTATCGTGCCTTCGGCGTCGCGTTGAACCACAATTGCGTCAAGCAATTCGAGCGAAGAATCGTTGGTTAGGTACTTCCGGTCAATCGATCCGTCGGCGTCGATATCGCTTTTGTTCTCCGGTGCAGAGCCTTGTATGTGAATGGGGCCGTCGATGTCGATGATTTGCTCAGTGTGAAGCACTCCGTACGAGTTACTGCCGACGGAGATGTTGTTGAGCGATGGACCGTTCTCAAAACCGAACTGCATTTCTGGGGCGATTTGTCCAAACAGGTTCGCTTCGTTGTCCTTGTCAGAGCCTCGCAAACGGACGACTTCGATCGCCGCATCGGCGGTTGCAAAGTCGACTCGGTATCGGCTCGCCAACGAGTTGTACAGACCGATCACGCGAGTGAGGTGTCCACGAGAGTAGTCCTTAGGTAGTTCGAGCAGCGCCAGTTCATTCCGACTGCGAGCGAAACCCACGTCCAACTGGGCTGCCCGGGCCACCCAAAGGGCACCAAGGATGGCCAGCGGGACCACCGCGAGCCAAGCCCACTCCAAACGCCCCAGCAACCGGAATACGACGTAATTGATCGGAATCAAAACTAGCAAATAAATCAGCAGGCTGCGGAATACCAAAGCCGAATCGGGGATCGACACACCAATCTCTTGCTGTAACTGTTCGCGTCCCCATGCCATCATCGGGCTGTCGTTCTTCCAACCGCCGATTCCCGTGACAGGGTGGGCCCACACGTCCGGCGAGATCCAAGGAGCCAGCGACGCATTGGCGTTCCTATCGACCACGGTATCGGATGCGTTGGTGATCTCACCGGGCAGGGTGTCCAGGGCGGAGGGTTGGTCCGCGACGGCGTCTTTTGTTTCATCGGCGTCAGGATCCGCTTTGCCAGCAGCAGAGTTGTTGGCAGCGATGTTATCTGCGACTCGGCCCGGCATTCGCGAGTCGCGAGAGAAGAAACGCACGGAGGTGTTAATCGAAGGTGCGATCGCTTCGCTCTCGACACCTACGAAGGTCTGCCGAACCGGAGGCAATGTCGCCAATTCATCGAGGGCATCCTCTGTTGGGTTGGCAGAATCATCGACGTCGTCGGACTGCGTATCAGTCGTTGACGATAGAGGGTTCATGAACGCGGTGGGTTCACTAAGGCTGAATGCCCGAGGTGGTCGCGCGAGAACTGCGGAATTGAAGAAACTGTCGTACGATTGCCACGAGGTCAGCCAATCGCTCATCAGGTCCACACGGCACTGCACCACTCGTCCGCGTCCTGCTCGTTTTTCTGTGAGCAGTCCACCTTCGCCGACTTCCATGGCGTCGGGTCGTGCGTCACCCGACACGGCGATTTGCCCCTGGTTCTGTTCTACTGTCTTGGTGGCGTAGGCGACCGATTGATCGGTGTCCACGTTGTGGGAGCGGAGGAACGATCGGGCGGCATCGGTATCGAGTTCTTCGACGCCGTCTGATGCGATCGGCAGCAGGTCACGAAAGGTTCGGTCGGCGAGAGAATCGGCACCGGAGGGGCCGTTGACGATCAAGGTGCCGCCAAAATGCAGCCAATCCAAGATCGCAGTGCGCTGGCCCATCGTTAACGCATTGACCGGGACATCATCCCACAGCAGAACAGCCGTTGACGTCCAGTCCAACGCGGTTTCGGCGATCGGGATCACACCTTGTGTCGGTGGAATCACGATTCGATAGTTGTCCCCTTTGATGGCAAATTCCTGTTCACTCCGGAAAGGGGTCGCCCAGTTGGAGGTTTGCAAACGTGTGAATCGTTCGGGCCGATCGGTGAGAATGACAAAGAAATATGTCTGTGCCTGAAGTGCAGCAAACCCGGCATCCTGCAATCCGTACCGGCCGGCGGTGTCGTTGGAAACCAGTTCGGCGGAGAATTGGACGGATTCAAACGTTCGGCTGCCGTTTGTCGGTACGAGCAGTCGCGTGTCGAGCCGCCGTCGTTGGCCTTTGGGGAGCACCGCGGGACGGCGAACGATGATGGACTCGGGGGTTTTTGCCTCGGCGAGTCCCGCGGCGATCTCGTCGTCCAGGCTGATCCTCGACCGATTGACTTTGACGCGAGATTGAACGACCCCGCGTCGGTCTTCCCCGTTGCTGCGGATAGTGAACTCCGCACTGGTCCAGTGTCCTGGTTTGACCGCTCCGTTGAGTTGGTTGTTGTTTCCCGCGTCTGGTCGCGACATGGGGTACGCCTGCGCCGGCCGTGAGGTGATGTCCGGCAGGTTTTGCTTCAGTTGCTCAGCATCCTCATCACTTCCCTGATTAAGACGGCAACCGTCGCATCCGACGATCAACGGGAGAAGGACGAGCATCCACCACCATCGGTGTCGGTGAAGACAGACGTCCGTGTCGGGATGGACCATGGAGGCTCGCGGGCAAGAGATTGGCTCGGGCTCGCGGCGTCGAGCCGTTGATGTCGGGAGATCGCCTATGGCGTGGAAGCATACTCGCCGGAGCGGGGATACCACGCCATGACCATGCTACCATCCCATGACCATGTTGGATTCAATCGCACGCCGAGCCTGGTCGACGTCGCATCCCGTTTCCATCCGATACAGCCGGATCGCGTTGACTTTATCACCCGCAGATTTGCTCAAACAGTCGCGGGCGATCATGCAGGGATCGAGCGTGCGATCGGTCAGGCCGAGGGCACCCTTGCTGATGACCCACGAATCGCGAGGCCGCTTGGTCACCCGCAGGACCTCGTCCTCGGGATATGCGTCGTCGACAACCTCCTGTGCCGAGGACTCGTCGTCGGCCCAGGTGATGATGATGTGAGCGTCGGTTTCGATTTCGAACAAAGGCATGGCGCTGTCTCAGGAAGTGGCGAGCACGAGAGGTGAAATCAGGGTGACAGATAAGATCCGGTCGGCGCGGGAACCTGAATGGAGGCGTTCGGGAACGAATTGCCGGTCGGCCGTTGGGGACCGAGTGAATTCCGTTCAGGGCAATTTTGGGGACCAATGGACACTCAACCGGAATGCCCGGGCTATTCAGTCCCAATGCTGATTAGGAACCACGGACGTGACTTGGAACCACGGATGATTCCGCCTCACGGCTGAATCCATACTGTCGCCTGATCAGCATAGGCACCCACGTCGGTGTCGGCAAACGGGGACGCCGCGACAATTCGAAATCGCGGTGCGATATCATCACCCGATATCCGTGCGGAATCGAGGTGGACGCACGGTTTGGGATTGTCGCTGACGAGCGCACTTGGAGTAACGACCGCCGATCTATACGGCTTCGCTGCCCTCGAACAGCATCAGTTCGGCTCCATCCAAGAAGCTCACCAGCGATTTCGCCCGGTACGGTTGTTGCAGTTTTCGAACCGCTTTGCTTTCGATTTGACGGACGCGTTCGCGGGTCACTTGGAAGATTCGGCCGACTTCCTCGAGTGTGTAGGTGTATCCGTCGGCGAGGCCGTAACGCAGTCGCAGGATCTCACGCTCGCGGTAGTTGAGCGTTTCCATGGCCAAATCGATTTGCCGTTTGAGAGCCTCCCGGTTGGTTTCGACGAGCGGGTCTTGGTCCCGATGGTCTTGGAGGAACTCGCCGAACGCGCTGTCCTCATGATCGCCGACCGGTTGGTCGAGCGAGAGCGGTTGGCGGCTCATCTTCAAAATCACGCGGGTGTCGTCGAGTGTCAAACCGCTGCGAGCACAGACCTCTTCCGGGGTGGGTTCGCGGCCGTGTTCCTGGACCAAATCGCGGGTGATTTGGCGGATCTTGTTCATTGTGTCGATCATGTGCACGGGAACACGGATCGTGCGGCTTTGGTCCGCAATCGCACGCGTGATCGCTTGGCGGATCCACCACGTGGCGTACGTGCTGAATTTGTAACCGCGGGCGTGTTCGAATTTGTCGACCGCACGCATCAGGCCTGTGTTTCCTTCTTGGATCAGGTCCAAGAACGAGAGGCCACGGTTGCGGTATTTTTTGGCGATCGAAACAACCAAACGGAGGTTACCTGCCGACAACACTCGCTTGGCGGCATCGTAGTCATCCCGCAGGCTGTCGCAGCGGTCGACGCGTCGTTTCAAGGTACGCGGTGTTTCGTAGGTCAGTCGCATGAGGTATCGCAGTTCGCCGCGCAGTTCCTCTTCGGTCGGCATGCCCGGCATGGCCAATCGTTCTGGTTCGGCGAGGATGCTGCGGATCTCGGTCATGCGTTCGGCACTGCGGCGCAGTTTTTCGAAAATCGGCTGCAGTTTGTTGGTTCGCAGGTTCATTTCCTCGACCAACCGGACGGCTTTGTTGCGGCGAACGACGAGGTTCTTCCATGCGGCGCGACGGCGACGCATCGGCTGCGATTTGTTGATCGCGATCAGGAAGTCACCACGGTTCTGTGCCAACAGGTGGCCCAGGGTGCGGGTGTTGGGGACGATCCGTTTCATGATCGCCTTTTTCTCCGACGCGTTGGTCACGCTGACTTCGATCGTGCGGTCCAGCCGCAGTTGTTTGTCGCGAACCTGCTGCAGCAACTTCAGGGCGGCCTGCAGCATAAAGTCAGTCGCCATCATGCAATGACGGTATCGGTCGCGGGTCGCTTCGATTTGGACCGCGGCGGAGATTTCCTGGTCTCGCGTGAGCAACGGGATTTGGCCCATTTGCATCAGATACATGCGAACCGGGTCTTCGGTCGGATCGTTCGGGATTTCTTCGCGGCGTGCCAGCAGTTCGTCTTCCGACAAAATCGCGAGGTCCGCGTCATCGGAGATCGCGTCTGCAAATTCCTGCCCCATCGTTCGGGAGCGTCGGGAGACGGAATCTTCCGCGTCGAATGCGTCATCCTGCAAACTGCGGCTGCTGAATTTTTTGCCCATCAAGCTTTCCTCGTTACCCGGTTGTTTCTCAAAGCGGTTCGAGGGAAGGAACCAAGCACGGTCAGTGCCATCAGACGATTGGGGCAAAGCATAAATCATTGCAAGCTGTTGTCACGAAAGAGGTTAGGCAAGAAGTCTCGCCTGTGGGGAGGAGGTGCATGCGGCGAAAAGTGTGGCGTCCATTCATCGCAATGTTGCGTTCGTGCAACACCTGATGGATTCCCCACACTTGGTCCAACGTCCGTTTGTTCAATGCTCTCGACGTTCCCCCCGTCTTCGCATGTAAAAAAAGTAGGTCAGGTTTCGCGGCATAGCTGTGAAAGCCTCGTTTTCAATGCGAAAAACGACACTGCTACAAGAATCTTTCGCGCCCGTCTAAACTCCGATTGAGGGTGGTGGTTACTTTGTTGGTTTGCGAATCATGTTGCGAATCGAAAAAGTGGGCGGAGGAACCTCAGCAAACCACCCTCTCAGCGACGTGCGATCGGGATGTGAATTTGCTCAGAAACGCTCTCTTGAACGTTTTTGAGGGGATCGACCCATACGCCGCCGCGATTCGTTCGACGCACCCGATGTTGAGAAAGTTCCCAATCCACATGACAGGAAGCACTTGCTTGCACACCTACGGAACGATGGACGCAGAAGAAACTTTCACTGAATCCTTTCTCGTGATGCCACTCGCTGCGGGGGAGCGGTTCTCGTGAATGCCATGAACCCCTGGGTCGAGTTCCAACCGCTCGACGATTCGATCTTTGTCGATGCACCGTCGGCGCTCCGAGCTCTCCGGGAGATCGCCGCGAGCGGAGCGTCGGAGGATTTGTTGACGCAGTTGTGGAGTTTGCTTCACGAGTACCTCGGGGCGATCGATTCTCCGGATGATGGAGTTCGATGGTTGGCCCGTTTTGTGGAGGTGTCTCGGAGCCCCACGTCGCTGCTTGCGCTCTTTGAACGCGATCCGCAGGCACTGCCGGCTCTGTTGCAGGTGCTCTCGACCAGCAATTCGATTGCGGAACTATTGATCAGCGATCCGGAGAGTTTTGACCTGCTCCGGGCGAGCGATGGTCGACCCACGTCGCGAGAGTTGCTTAGTGACGAACTCGGCAGCGAACTGCGCAACATCGCTTCGATCCCGCGGGCAGCGGTCGCGATCCGGCGATACGCGGGCCGCGAGATGCTGCGAATCGCCTACGGTGAGTTTGTGCGAGGATTGCCGCCCGATCGCGCCGCACGGCAAATCAGCCATCTGACCGATGCGGTTCTATCATCCGCGTTGGAGTTTACGATCCAGCAGACCGCCGAGCGACTGCATTATCCGCAGCGGATCGATGGAACCAAACCGGAATACTCGATCGTCGCGTTGGGCAACTATGGAGGAGAGGAGATCGGGTATGACTCCCCGCTCGATCTGCTGTTGCTCTGCGACCAGATTGATCGCAAGAACGAGAGCCACCTCAAATTTAACCGGCAGATTGCGTCCGGATTGATCAACCTTCTCGGCTCCAACCGCGCTCCGGTCGTGTCGATCAATTTGAGATTCGTCCCGCAGCCTGGCGAAGACATGTCCGGTTCGGACACGCAGCGATTGAGCGACTACACGCGTGGCACCGAATCCGCGTCACGGCAGATCGATTTTCACGATGCCGTGACGGCGGCGGCGTACTTCGAACGTGAGAATCAAACGTCTCACCGACTCGCGTTTGTCAAAGCCCGTGTTGCGGCAGGTGATCGAGAGCTCGGCGATCGGTTTCTCAAACGGATCGAACCGTGGGTCTATCATCGGTTGCTCAGCCGGAGTGAAATTGCCGACATCCGAGTGCTGCGTCGTAAACTCGAAAAGCGGGCGCTAGCGCCCGATACCGAGCAGGGCACGCCGATCGCCGACTGTCCGGGTGGGCGACGTGATATTGAGTTGACGATACAGTTTCTGCAGTTGCTCCATGGAGGCGAGTTGCCAGAGGTGCGGGTGACGGGGACTCTCGAAGCGATCGAAGCGCTCAACCGTCATGGTTGTCTGACTCAGCAGGAGGCCTCGATCCTGTCGGAAAATCACGCGCGGTTGTGTCGATTGGAGCACCACCTCGCGGTTCTGTTTGATCATCGAGTGACCCACCTGCCCGATGACGCTGAGGTGCGCACTCGTTTGGCGTGGCGTTTGGGGGTTCGTCTGCCTGAGGGGTCTAAACCGGAGGTCGGCGCACTCGCCTATGGTGATCGACCCCGGTTTGAACAGTTGCTTGCCGAAACATTTGAGGTTAACCGCAAAATCATCAATCATTTGATGGTCCAAGACGTGGCCGCCAAGCCAGTTGTTTCGTCCGACACGGGCGGCTCGTCCGCCGATGCGGTCAGTGTCGCTGATCGCAGTGACGTCGACGCGGTGGAGATCGAAACCGAATTGATTCTTGACCCCGATCCCGATCTTGACGCATACGCGGTGGTCTTGAAGGGGTACGGTTTCAAGGAGATTGAACGTGCGATCGACAACCTCTCGGCGCTCAGCCACGAGACCGTCTCGTTCTTGTCGCCACGACGTTGTCGTCACTTCTTTGCCGGCGTCGCCCCCGCCCTGCTGCGAGAGGTTGCGACCACTCCGGCACCGGATAAAACTCTCGCTCGACTCGTCGAGGTGACCGATTCGATTGGTGCCAAGGCGACTCTATGGGAACTGCTCGGTACCAACCACGCAACCTTGTCGTTGATGATCCGGTTGTGTTCCCTCGCACCGTATTTGACGGAGATCTTGATCGAAAATCCGGGAATGATCGATGAGCTCGTTGATTCGTTGATCATGGATCGTCTGCCCAGTGCCGAGCGACTCGACATGCAAACGATCCGGTTGTGTCAGGCGGCCGATGATCTGCAGCCGATTTTGCAGACGTTCAAAGCCAGTTGCCATCTGATGATCGGTGTTCGTGACTTCCTCGGCAAAGAGACCGTTGAGACGATCGGTGGATCACTCAGCGATACGGCGGATGCGTGTTTGCGACGTGTGATTGAGCATGAGCAAGAGAAACTCGCCGCGAGATTTGGTGATCCGGTTGATTCTGACGGCAATCCGGTAGAGTTGGTCGCGATCGCTCTTGGAAAGTTTGGCGGGCGTGATCCTAACTATCACAGCGATCTCGATTTAACATTTCTGTATACCGCCGAAGGAGAAACAAAGCGGCGGGTCGGTGGCCCGCGGACGACTCTTTCAAACCGGCAGTTTTTCAACCAGTTGGCTCAGAGTGCCGTTCGAACCATCGATTCGGAAACCGGACGGCTGTACGAGGTCGACATGCCGTTCGCTCGAGGTGCCGACGAAACCGTTCTGACTCATTCGATCCAGCAGTTTGCCAAACCGTTTCGTCACGGCGGTGCACAGCTGTGGCAGCGGGTCGCGTTGTGTCAGGCGAGGCCGTGCACGGGATCAAGAGAGGCGCGAGAACTCGCTGACGAAGCGATCCGTACCGCGATCGAGCAGTCGCCGTGGCGTGAAAGTCATTTTGCGGAAATGAAAGCGCTGCGTCATCGCAGCGAATCGACCGCCACGCCAGGCAACCTGAAGCGTGGAGTCGGAGGGACTGTCGATGTGCAGTGCATTGTGGCGGCGGGCATTTTGAAGTCCTCGCGTGCCGGAATGCCAAGGATCGCGACGGGCATCGTTCCGGCCCTCAATGAGCTCGTCGATGCGGGGGTGTACCAGCCCGCCGACGCGGAGAAACTGATCGAAAATTACCGCTTCTTGCGTACCCTCGAGGCTAAGTTGCGATTGATCGGTACGCGTGCGCGACATGAGTTACCGCTGTCTGCCGATGGCGGCGTCAACACGCTGGAAATGAAACAGTTGGCTGTGCTGTTGAATCTGTCTAGTCCTGGCGAAGTTGTCCGGCGTTGCGAGGAAACACGGAAATCGAACCGAGATCTGTTTGACCGGTTGTTGTCGCCGTGACAAAACGCTCGCCGGGCCAGCAGACTGATCTTTCGAACATGAGCAACGCGTCGCATCTCGTGCTGCGAGATATTCGGAAGACCTACGGGAGTGAGTGTGTACTCAACGGCGTGAGTCTCGATGTTCGTGAAGGCGAGTACCTCGTGATTCTCGGGCCGAGCGGATGTGGTAAGAGTACGTTGTTGCAGATCATCGCTGGGCTCGTCCGTGCCGATTCGGGCCGCGTTGAATTGTCGTCTCGGTCTTTGGACCGAACGTCGCCGGGCGATCGTGACGTGTCGATCCTATTTCAGGATGATCGGCTTTATCCGCACTGGACGCTTCGTCAGAGTTTGCAGGTCGCGTGCGATCGCTCTCCGGTGCAAGGAAAGGTAACCGGCTCGCTCGATCAAATGGTGGAGCGTTTGGGCATTGGGTCGCAACTCGACCGACGGCCTGATGAAGTCAGTGGTGGTCAACTGCGCCGTGCCGCGTTGGCAAAGGCGTTGTTGCGGCAACCGGCGGTTTGCCTGCTCGATGAACCACTGACCGCGATCGACACCATGCTTCGTGAAGAGTTGCTCTCGTTGCTGTCGGAATACCCACGGTCGCGAGGCGACTCGCTGTCTCAAACTTCGATCGTGCATATCACCCATGACGGCGATGAAGCGATGCGGTTGGCCGACCGGATCGCGGTCATGGGACAGGGGCGAGTGTTGCAATTCGATGCGCCGGAGTTCGTATATCGGAATCCGAAAACGTTGGGTGTTGCCAAGGCACTCGGCACGCCGCCGGCGAATCTCTTGCCGCTCCGATGGGTTCAGTCAACTTTCTCTGGTCAGTTCGAATCAACAGTCAACGCCGTGTCGTGCAAAAGAGACGATTCTGTTCTCGTCGTACGTCCAGAGAACGTGCAGTGGCTGAGCGTCGAGCAGAAAAAAGAAACGCCAGACGCGGCGTTGCAATTCGAGGCTCAAGTGGTTTCGTCCCGATACGTGGGCGGACGCTACGTCAGTCAGGTATCGCCGTTGGCCGATCCGGAGACCCGTTTGACGTTGTTCTCGCCTGGTGATATCGCGGCGTCCGGGGACGCTGGGTTGGTGCGGATTCCCTTTTCCGAGCTCATCTGTGTGCCAGCAGAAGAGAACATATGACGATAGGGTCGTTCACCGGATACACTGCCCGGATCAAGAGCCGAGCGAAGCCATTCGGGTGCTCCACGATCAAGAATGAGGGTGAAAGCCGTAGGGAAAGTCGCCAAGACTATCGGCAATTCATGCTCCCTCTGAAACTCTTGGGAGTTTGTCGTTTTCGTGCTGTTGAAGCCTCGTGCAGTTGTCGATCGCGCCGTGATCGGTTTATGGGGGAAGTTGCGATCTCGGGGTGATCGGCGACGCGCATTCAATCGCCGAAACTCTTGGCGGGTTTCGTATCCCTCAAATTTGGCTTGGATGCAGCCTTAGTCGTTGAAGCGACTCAGGCACAGCGTGACGTTTTGGCCGCCAAAGCCGAAACTGTTGTTCAGGACGTTCTTGAGGTCCGCTTCGCGAGCTTCGTTGGGGACATAGTCCAGATCGCAATCAGGATCGGGCGTTTCGTAGTTGATCGTCGGCGGGAGGACACCGTCACGAAGGGCCATTAGGCAGACGATCATTTCGGTAACGCCTGCCGCAGCGATCAGGTGTCCCATCATGCTCTTGGTGCTGCTGACGGGGGTCTGTTGAGCTCGTTCGCCGAAGACTTCGCGGCATGCTTTGGTCTCGACGCGGTCGTTGACTTTGGTGCTCGTGCCGTGGGCGTTGACGTAGTTAATGTCGGCCGGGGTGAGGCCTGCGTCAGCGATCGCCATCCGCATTGCCGCGATCCCGCCGTGTCCGTCAGGTGGAATGTCGGTGATTCGGTAGGCGTCTGCGGTCGTGCCGTAACCAGCGACTTCGCCGTAGATCGTTGCGCCTCGAGCCTTCGCGGATTCGAGTTCCTCGAGGATAACCATGGCGGCACCTTCCCCGAGCACAAAGCCGTTTCGGCCGGCGTCAAAGGGTCGGCTCGCTTTGGTCGGCTCGTCGTTGCTCTCGGACAGCGCGGTGAGCAGGTTAAACCCTGTCACGCCGAACGGGTGAATCATGCTGTGGGTGCCACCGGCGAGCATCGCGTCGGCTTCACCGCGGCGGATGATTTCGGTGGCTTCCCCGACGGCTTGGCTGCTCGCCGCACAGGCGGTGAGGCAGTTGAAGTTGGGGCCTTGGGCGTTGAACCGCGCGGCCAAATGGGCCGCCGGCATGTTGGGCTCTTGTTCGAGTTCCTTAGCCGGATCGAGCAAGTCGATGCCTGCGGCGATGAACCGTTTGGGATCGTAGTCGCCCGTGGCCAACGCCGCGGTCATCATTTTGCTGAACGTGCCGAAGTCCTGGTTGCCCTCGCCGCTGCCGAGGTACACGCCGAAGCGGACCGGATCGGTAACCGCGTCGAGGACGCCACTGTCAGTGATGGCTTGGGTGGCCGCTGCGATCGCGAATTGGGTGTGACGGCCACGGCGCACGTGTTGGTCACCGTCGTCGACGGCTTGGGTGATATCCCAATTTTTGATTTCGGCACTGATGCGGGTAGGGAAACCGGTGGCATCAAAGAGTGTTGTGGGGGCAACACCGCTTTTGCCTTCTTTCAGACCGGACCAGACCGTCGTGACATCCCAACCCATGGGGTTGATCATTCCGATCCCGGTAACGACGACTCGGCGACGCGACGACATGGACGCTCAAAGATTTTTGTAGTAAGGAATCGGTTCACCTTCGGCGGTTTTGGCCACATGGAAAAAGTTCATGAGGCGCAGCATCGCGCGGAGGTCACCGGGATTGAATAGAGGCCCATCAACGAGATGCCCCTCTTCGAGAAACGCGAACATCAGGTCGGCTTCGGCCTGGAGTTCGCCGTTGCAGTGGCTGGTGCCGTTGACGACTGCCCCGAGGCCTTGTGTCCGACCGAGTCGGACATGGTAGTTCAGGGTGTCGCCGGGTTTGGCGGGGGCATGATATTTCACCTTTCCGACCTTCGCCAGGACCACGCGTTTGGTGAACTGGAAATGCTCGTGAACGAGGATTCCCCCCACCTGCGCGAGGCCTTCGATGATCAGCGTCGGTGGCAAGACCGGATATCCAAGGCTGTAGCCGTCGAGGACTTCCTCGTCGAGCGCGACGTTCTTGATCCCGCTCGCGTGCGAGCCGCTGACAAATTCGGTGAAACGATCAACCCAAAACCAACGCATAAGATTAAGCGTTCACCTTGCTGTCGACATAGCTGCACAGGTCACCGACGGTGAGCAGGTTGCCGAAATCTTGGACGCGTGGGTTTTCTTCGAACTTCGACAAGTCAGCCCATGGCATGCGGGTCTTCAGTTCAGCCATTCCGTCGGAGGTGACGACGCCGTCTTGGACGTATTGGCTGTTGGTCAAAATGTCCTCAGGCGAGAGTTCTTCGCGAGGAATTTGAATGTCGAAAGCCTTCTCGAGTTTGAAAACGATATCGAGGAAGTCGATGGACTCGGCACCGAGGTCGCCGACAAGGGTGGCATCGCGGGTCGTTTCGTCTTCGTCCACTCCGAGAGCATCGACCAGTGCGGCCTGCACCTTTTCAAAAATTTCGTCTTGAGACAGCGACATCGTGCGTTCCTATTCTTGGTTTAACTAAAAAGTATTAGGGGGTCATGGTTGGCGAGGTGTTTTCCCCGGGCTGCACCAGGGCAGCGACAGGGGGGCAATCGCCGTAAAGTTGGAAAAATTGCTCGCGAGCGAGACGTTGAAGGTCGGTGTCGGTATCAAGATGCTCTGGGTCGCCACTAGAGCAGCTTTCTAAAATTAGCCGAGCCGCGACCGTCGTGCGATCACCTTTGCGGGCGATGGCTTTTACCGTTGTCATCGCTCCGTCGGTTTTGAAAATTTCAGCCTCGATCGTGAGGGTTTCGCCCGGTGAAAGGAAGTCGCCGAATTTGACGTTGCGAACCTCCCGCACCAAAACCAGGGCACTGTCAAAGTCAGGGGACATCCGGATCAGCCAGACCGCAGCCTGATGCAACGCCTCGAGCATCATCACACCGGGCATGACCGGGAAGCGTGGGAAATGGTCTTGGAGGTACTCTTCGTCCGCGGCCAACGTGCGCTCGCCAACCAGCTTTTTGCCGGGTTCGAGATGGGTAATGCGATCGAGTTGACTGTATTTCATGTGGGGAATCTTAGTGGTCCGCCCAAAACCCCTCAACCGGAGATTCCACCCAGAAATGCCCGCTTCGCAAAAATTTCCCCTTCGAAACAGCTTTGCTAACCCAATTTTGCTTTCATTTGGCTCAGGCCTTGATCGAGCAAGCTGATCGCCGCATCAATGTGGGCGGTCGTGGTGATAGCCGGTGGGGGAAGGAAACGCATTCTCACCGGTGACGCGCCACAGAGGAATCCGAGCAGGCCGAGATCGTAAAGGATGCCCATCAACAGTTTGGCCTGATCGAGCGATCCGTCCCCAGGAGTGAAGCCGATCATCATGCCCTCGCCGAACGGGCCGTGGACCAGACCCTCATGTTTGTCGGCGAGCTTGGCGAGCTGAGCGGCAAAATATTGATGGTTGGCCATGTTGGTGCCGTCCTCGCCGAAGCAGCCTTTGGATTCGAGTTGGTCGAGGGTGGCCAGGCCGGTGCGGATCGAGGAACTCGACCCGGTGAACGTTTGGCTGAGAATCGGCGAGGTGGGGTGAAATTCTTTGCGATACAGCGTGGCACAAACCTGGGTGATCTTCCCGACGGTCACGATGTCGGCAAACGATTCGAGGCCGTAATGTTGGAACGCGAAAGGTTTGCTCGTTCGAGAGAAACTCTGGATCTCGTCGAAGATGATCGGAATGCCGGCGTCCCGTAGCGGGCCGCAGAGGGATGCGAAAAAGTCATGGCTGCCGGCATAGTAGCCGCCTTCGCCCGCGATCGGTTCGGCCCAGAAGGCGGCGTGCTTTTTCGGGTAACGTGCAAGGAGCCGTTTCAACTCGTCGACCGCCCACCGTGTTGATTTCTCAGGAGCGTGCGGATCGAGAAACGGAACATAGTCGACCTGGATCGCTTGCGGGATTCCGTCACGGTAGCTCGGGCGATCGGTGATTGCGGCCAACGCGATCGATCGTCCCGCAAAGGCGTTGTCGAATGCGATGATTCGGTTTGCCGGTTGCGAATGGTGGAAGGCCAATTTCAGGGCATTTTCGTTGGCCATCGCGCCACTGGTCGACAGCAAACCGTGCTCGAGCGGGGCGCCCGTTTGTTTGGCCAAGGCGAGTAAACGATTGAGCATCTGCACGCTCGGTACGTTCTGCTGTAGGTTCCCCTGCATCACGGTGTCTTCGATCGCGGCATCAATCCCGGCATCGATGATCGCCGGGTGCGAGTGTCCGCATCCGTGAACGCCGATCCCGCCAATGAAGTCCAGTTTGACACTCCCGTCGGCCAACTCCACGTACGGTCCGTTGCCGACCCCTGACGCGAAATAGGGCCACAACGGCGGGCCTCCGCGTGCGGCGATGTAGTCCGCGGTGATCGATTGGTAGGCGTCGCTGAGTTGCTCGTTGGCAGCCGCGACGTCGGTGATGCCGCCGGTGTGTTCTTGAATCGCCTCAGCGATAAGCCGCTTTGCTTCCGCGATCCTGGGGTCATTTTGCAGGGCGGCGGCATGCAACGGGGAGGCAGCGGGGGCGTCAGCAGACGACGAGGCAGCGGAAGATGTCATGAAGGTGGTTTCGTTCGAAGACGTTGTGTTGGCTAGACGTGAAGGGATCTGGATAAGGAGGAGTCAGACAGACCGGCGGTTCGCGGGCGAACACCATGGGTGGCAGTGATCGCGATAAGCGGCAGTGATACCGTGAATTTCACGCCAATCGGGTCGGCGAGACATCATCCTCGTTTGCTCCGAGTTTGACAATCGTTGATCTTTGGCGGTTCGGTATCTTAGGTAGTTTGCGTGGCTTTTGTGTTTCCTTCTGGTTGTTTTGGTCTTATCGATCCTGCGTCGTCGATAAGCAGTACGGTAGCGAACAGCGTTCGCGCGATCCGTTTTGAACGCATGAGACCAAAACTCAATGATGGTAGTGGCGATGAGACGCAAACTGAGAATGAATCCCAAGAGCCTTCCGCACTTCGCGACAATCGTTGCCGCCTGCATCGTCATCGCGGGTGGGCCGACCCCGAGCAAGGGCCAAGGGCTTTGGGGAGAACCCGCGTGTGGGACCGAGCCCGTCTGCGGTGCCGAACCCGCGTGCGGTGTCGAACCGGTCTGTGGAGCCGAACCGGCATGCGGAGCTGAACCGGCATGCGGAGTGGAGTCGGCCTGCACCTGCAGTGAACCGGTCTGCGGTTGCGAGCCCGCGTGCGGCTGTGAACCGTCATGCGGTTTGGAACCTGCTTGTGGTTTAGAACCCGCCTGCGGATGTGAGCCGGCCTGCGGATGTGAGCCGGCCTGTGGTTGCGAGCCCTCGTGCGGGATGGCATCGGGTTGTGGCGAAATGCTCGGACCTGAAAAAGGATTGTTGGCGTCTGCGAAATGGCAGAAAGCCGGTCGACTCTTCGGCGTGCTCGACTCCGTCGCGGGCGGCATCGAAAAGATGGTCTCGCACCGTTGCAGCCTTCCGCGGGGTGGCAAGAAACAATGCCAGTGTTCGAGTTGTTCACACTCGATGGTATACGCAACGGAGAGCTATGGATCGCAAGAGCCGATTTTGATCTCGCCGGCTCAAGATTCCATTGCACCGGTACCTCACGTCGAGCCTTCGGTCCCGGTTGTCCCAACGCAGCCCGTTCCACGGACGACCATTCGACGGACAACGCCGGAGCCGCCAACGCTGCCTTTGCCGACACGTTCCAACGATTTGGATCTGGATCGTCCAGGCCGTACGTTTGATGAACTGAACAATCCCTTCGAAGACGATTCGGCCAGTCACATGGCACGCGGGCAGCGTGGTATTCTGCAGGCCACATTCGCCCAGGGTGAGGCGGACCGATCGCAACAGCGTGAGCAGTCACAGCAAGACGTCGATGAGTACGCGGACTACTTCCGCGAATAGGGATCAGAAAGCAAACCGTTGAATTTCGCTCAAGTTGAATTCTTCATCTTCTTATGCGTCGTCCTTGCGGTGGCTTGGACGGCGGGGGCGAACGATCGTCGAACCCGCAACGGTTTTCTCCTGGCGGCGAGCTACTACTTCTACGCCTATTGGGACTACCGGTTTTGTGGCTTGCTGTTGATTTCAACTCTCGTTGATTTCTACGTCGCACGCCGGATGCACTCGTGCTCTTCGTCTCTCCGGCGAAGAGCCTGGTTGCTCGTCAGTTTGATCGTGAACCTCGGTATGTTGGGGTTCTTCAAATACTGCAACTTCTTTCTCGACACCGCACGTCCTCTCATCGAAGCTCTCGGTGGTCATGCGGGAACGTTGGACGTGATCTTGCCCGTCGGCATTTCGTTCTTCACGTTCCAAACGTTGAGTTACACGATCGACGTCTATCGCGGTCGTCTGCGTCCTTCGCCGAGTCTTCTCGACTTTGCGCTCTACGTGGCGTTCTTTCCTCAGTTGGTTGCCGGGCCGATTGTTCGTGCCGCGAATTTGCTGCCGCAACTCGCCGAAGTCCCCGGGTTTCGGCGGCGACGAATGTACGGAGGTTTCCAGCAGTTCTTGCGCGGTGCGGTGAAGAAGATTCTGATCGCGGACCGGTTGGCGGAAACCGTCGACGTGGTTTTCGCGGGACCGGATCTTTACAGTAGCCTGACCGTATGGATCGCTGTGGTCGCGTATGCCGGTCAGATCTACTACGATTTTTCCGGCTACAGCGACATGGCGATCGGAATCGCCAAGATGCTCGGCTATCGCTTCCCGGTCAACTTTCGACATCCATACCTTGCGACGTCGATGTCGGATTTTTGGCGAAGATGGCATATCACGCTTTCGACATGGCTGCGTGATTATCTCTACATCCCGCTGGGAGGTTCACGCGTTTCGTCGCTGGCGACGCAGCGGAACCTCATGATCACGATGACACTCGGCGGGCTATGGCATGGCGCGGCGGTGACGTATGTGTTGTGGGGTATCTGGCACGGGATGGCTCTCGTGGCCGAGCGACAATTCCGACTCCTTTCGGGCCTGTCGACTCTGCTGCGTTGGTTGTTTGTGATGACGGTGGTGTTGATGGGATGGGTGTTGTTCCGCAGCACGGATTGGACGACCGCGGCGCATGTTTATCAAAAGTTATGGATGCCATGGCAAGACGCGGCATCGGGGGAACGGATTCGCATTCTTTGGTTGCCTCCGCTGACGTTGTTGATGATCACGATCATGGTCGTTGATCATGTTGTTTGGACGACGCGTTTTCGCCGCTGCATGCGTTTGCCCTTTGGTGCGTGGTACAGTTCAGTGGCCACTGCGATCCTGATTTGGAGTTTGTTGTTGTACGCGCCCCGTGGTTTCCGACCGTTCGTGTACTTTCAGTTTTAGAACCCGTCCTCGGTGTGTCATTGTCTATCGAATGTCGTTAAGTTGGCGTCTTTAGTACATAGATTTGCCTCGTCGAGATGGATGGTTTGAAATGCCGAGTCGTTTGTTTCTGTGGTCGCTGACCTCTGCGTTAGCGGGATTCTTGTTCGGCTTCGATACGGTTGTGATCTCCGGGGCCGAAAAAACGATTCAGTCGCTGTGGTCGCTCGGCCATGCACAGCACGGGCTGGCCATGAGTATGGCGTTGTGGGGAACCGTCCTCGGGTCGCTGGTGGGCGGATGGCCGACGGACCGATTCGGCCGCAAAACCACGCTGCTTTGGATCGGGATCCTGTATCTCGTTTCGGCGATCTGGTCCGCGATCGCGACGGACGTTTATTCCTTCATGATCGCCAGGTTTATCGGTGGCGTCGGAGTCGGAATTTCGACGGTCGCCGCACCGCTTTATATTTCCGAAATCTCGCCACCGGCGCGGCGAGGCCGGCTCGCGGGGATGTTTCAATTCAACATCGTCTTTGGGATCCTCGTTGCGTTTGCTTCCAACGCATTGCTCGCGGGCATCGGGGAAAACGCGTGGCGTTGGATGCTCGGCGTGGAAGCCATCCCGGCGTTGATTTATTCGTTGATGTGTTTGCGTCTGCCGGAGAGTCCCCGGTGGCTGATTTCACGTGGAGGCGACGAAGCGGAAGCGATGCGCGTCATCCAAACCGCTAACCCGGAACTGGCCGACGAGGAAGTCGATCTGCTGGTCGATCGCATCAAGACATCGGCAAATCAAAAGGCCGCTTCGGAACCGTTTTGGACGATGCGTTTGCGGGTGCCGATCTTGCTCGCGTTCTTGGTTGCTTTCTTCAATCAGCTTTCGGGCATCAACGCGATTTTGTACTTCGCACCGCGTATCTTTGAAATGACCGGATTGGGGCAGCAGGCCGCATTGATTCAGTCGATCGGAATCGGTGTGGTGAATTTGCTGTTTACTTTCCTCGGTTTGTATCTCATCGATCGCCTTGGGCGGCGAACGCTGTTGTACATCGGTTCGGTTGGTTATATCGCGTCCTTGGGATTGTGCGCGTGGGTGTTCTTTACATTCGCCCCGCAGTTCCAAGTAGCGAACTCGGCCATTGCGGTAAAAGGAGCGATTGCGGCGTATGAGAAAGCCGACGCGTTGCCGGTCAAGAATGAAGCCGATATGGCGAAATTTCAATCGAGTATCGAAGCCGCCAAGGCAACGCTTGTCTCCGCATCCCAATCGTCCGAATTCGAAGGTGACGCGGTCGAATTCGACGCGTCGGGGAGTGCCGAAGAGACCATCGCGATTGCCGACAAAGCGATGTCGCAGGCGAGCGACGAATCGGGCTTTGGCGGCACGTTGGTGATGCTGGGCATTTTTGCCTTCATCGCTGCCCACGCGGTCGGCCAGGGTGCGGTGATTTGGGTGTTGATCTCAGAAGTCTTTCCCAACCGACACCGGGCCGCCGGGCAATCGCTCGGCAGTTTCACTCACTGGATTTTTGCCGCACTGCTAACCACGGTCTTCCCCTGGTTCATCGGCAATTTTTCGCCTTCGTTCGTCTTCGGCTTCTTCTGTTTCATGATGGTCTTGCAACTGATTTGGGTTGCCACCATGGTTCCGGAAACCAAAGGCGTGCCGTTGGAAGAAATGGAGGCCAAGTTGGGAATCCGAGCGGCCGAAGGATGATTTCCGTCGAGACGCTCAGTTGTCAATTTGGTCAGTCATGACAAATTCCGGCCACGGGACATCGCTCTGCTTTCCTTGCGGAGTCAACATCGCTTGGTAGACGCGATAGTCGATCGAGTCTCGGACGAACCGAACCGCACCACTCGCCATGACCGCATTCACGCCGTCATGGTGAGCCGAAGACGGCCGGGCGAGGTCACGAGCGTCCTGCATGTTTGAGACGACCTTGACGAAGCGATCCTGTGAAGTGCTGTCTGACCCCGTTCCGCCGCCGTTGATGCGGTGAAGCGAGTGAACCGCGATCGGTGCTTCCCCGACGCTGGAATTCCACGTAGGGCTAGCCGCAGTGCTCGCAGCGACGTCTTCGTAGTGCCAAACCACCCCGTGAACGTATCGAGCCGCTTCGACCTTTGCGGTCGTGTTGGCATCGAAGGTAACATCGTACGGGGTGGGAAGCGTCGACGATTTCAGATCGGCGCCGTGAATCAAGCCGGCGCGGTGCCAGGGAAACGCCTGCACGTTTTCTGTGTAAAGCAACGTATTCCCCGCCCCGTCTTGCATGTCATCGATTCGAACCCGCGGGCCTTGCGACGTTCTGGTTCCTTTGCCGTTGGATGCGTTGACGCTCGCAACGTTGTATTTGGAATTGCCAATCCCGTTGGCTCGTGCTTGGGACGTACTGAAGCTCACGCCGGTGATACTAGATCCATCACGACGAAGGTGACACATACCATTGTTTGACACGTAGCAATTCTTGCCGCGGCTACCCGAAGTGACAGGATTACTCGGGCATTGGAAAATTGCCAGATTAGGAGCCGCGTAGGGATGAAATCCGTCGCCTTCGAAATCGCCGCTCGTCGCGTCGGAGTCGTCCGAGAGGATGGGATAACGATCTTCGGTCCAACGCTCATACGTTGGCAAGGCTTCGACGTAAGGCAGCAAGGCCACGGCCCATGTGCCGACCTTGCGATGTGACGCAACAGTGGCACCGACTTCGCTCGACGGATCAACACCACCGGCGAAGAATCCGAAGTCTTGAACGTATCCGGGAAGTTGACCTTTGGAGGTGTCGTGAAGCGTTCCTGCGACACCGAGTTGCCGAAGGTTGTTGGCGCATTCCATTCGACGGGCGCGTTCGCGGGCAGCTTGGACTCCCGCGGTAGTGAGAGCCATCAAAACTCCGATGATCGAAATTACCACCAAAAGTTCGACCAAAGTGAATGCGGTTCGTCGACGTTTCATCGGGATGTCCTCACGGCAGAGAAGGAGGTAGAGAGAAGAGGAACCGGACGCGTCCGATGTCGTTGGTTCCTGTCTCGATTAGATCACTCCGAGAAGACGCCCGCAAATTTTTTAGTTTTTGCGGGCGTCTGGTGGTGAATGCCGTTAGTGAGTTAGGCCGAGAGAGGGGGCTGTGGTCTGATCAGACTCGGCAAGCTTCCATTTCGCCGGACTGATTGGGGTCGGCGCTGGCAACGAGGATTTCACCCGCGTCGGCCGAGGCCTCCGCAGCCGCCGCGAGACTCAGCTCAACAGCGTTGATCTCGACTTGTTCAGCCGAACGCAAGCGTCCCGCCAACCAGAGACTCAAAACCGAGAACGCCGCCGCGATCATGCCCGCGGTCTCAAAGTGCAGCAGACGGCCGTCGCTCGACTGAACGACGATCAACCCGCCGAGGTAAGATGCCGCGCCGCCGGCGATGTGCTGGATCGAAGAATTCGCGCTCAAGAACGCGCCGCGGTTCTTAGGCAGCACACTGCCGGTCACCATGGCCATTGCGGGAATCATGCGTCCCACGTTGCAAACCATCAACGTTCCGAATGTTGCGATCGTTAGCAGGATTGCACCGGCCGGCAATTGGGTGATCACCAAAAGCATCACTACCGATATCGGAGCGATGCAGCGAAAGACCAGCAGTTTGCCATAGCGGTCAGCAAACCGACCGACAATCGGCGATGCGATCAGCGTCAGCGCACCGCCGGCGATGTAAACCAACGGGAGTTGCTGTTCGGTCATTCCAACGTTATCGACAAAGTAAACGCTCAAGAATGGGAACACAAAAAAGCCGCTCATCGTCAACGCGATGATCAGAAAGAATGCGTTCAAGTGATTCATGTGAAAGAACGTCGTGCGCAGCGACGTGAGAGTCGAAGGCCGATTCGATTCCGAGTGCCCATTGAGCGTAGGCAACGCGAACCACGCCATTGCGAGCACGGGCAGACCCAACAACGCGAGGGCGATAAAACTCATTTGCCATCCAAAATTCGTACCGACCAACAGGCCCATTGGAACCCCTGCAACGGAAGCGATCGCGAAACCGGTCATCATGACGCCGGTTGCTCGGCCTCGCCGGCTGTCGGGAAACACATCACCGATGATCGCCATCGAAATACCACCAACGATTCCGCCGAATGCCCCGGCGATCACACGCGAGACGACGAGAGCGACGTAGTTCACCGACAGACCGCAGAACAACGTTCCGAGCAAGAAACCGCTGTACAGAAATAGGAACGCAGACCGTCGTGAAAAACGATCGACGGTGGCCGAGGCGACCAATCCGGCAATGCCAGCGGCAAAGGTGTACGACGAAACGATCAGGCCGAACGCGGGTGGGCCGATCTCGAGCGTTCGCATCAATTGCGGACCGAGCGGCATTACGATCATGAAGTCAACGATTGTGATGAACTGAACGGCGGCCAAGATGAACAGGATCAAAGGTTCATTGTGCTTCTCGTTCGCATGCTTTTCGTTCGCCGCTTCGATGTTGGTCAGTTGCGTCATCTTGATCAACAAGGCCGTGTCGGGCCGCGTGCCTTTCTGTGCCAATGAAGAATCGTTTGTGGGAGATTGAATGGGGCGCGTCGACTGTTTCTGCCCGCCGACTCATGCCAGACAGCCTAGGAGCGAGGGAAGTTCGCGATGATGTTCGCAGGAATACCGTCAAAGGAAATACTGCCAAAGGAATCGTTCAGGCTCCTCCGGACAGCCTCTTGAGCTGCTCGAACAATCGTGATGATCGCGGATCGTACCTGACTCGCGAAAGCCCGAATGCGTTGTGCGGGAATCGCGGACGCTGCTGGTCGGGTAGGGGGTGATGTTCGTTGTGGCGGTGAGATCGAGATCAGCAGATGGCAGCAAAGTACTTCGTGTACTTTGTAGTCTGCATCACACCCCTCGCCGAGAAGAACCGGCAGGAGGATTCGATGAGGCTCGAGCATTGAGACGTCTCGAGCAAGCTGCCGACGCGAGAGTCGAGTTGCATCCCGAATCCCGCGTCGGCCCATAGCGAAGCGGCCGATAAAACAGCGAAGCGGCTGATAATACGATGAAGCGGCTGATAAAACAGCGAAGCTTTTTAAATTACAGCAAAGCGTTTCATGGCAGATCGATGCGGCAAGAAGATACCGGGCAGGCAAGTCCATCCGCCTGCCCTCTGCGATCTAGCGCGCTAAGGGAGATCGATCGTGACCGCGTTCAGTTTGCCGGTGAATTTGAACGGCATGTCGTAGCCGTCGGCAACGGGGGTTCCCGTATCGAACCCGACATCGAATGTCTCATCGAGAGTAACGCGGTTAGGAATGCTCTTTTCGACGCGACCTTCTCCAATCTTTTTATCGTCAGCAAACAGCGTCACGTTGGCGCCGGCGAACGGTTTGTCCTCGTCGGTTTTGTAGACAGCCTTGAGAGTCACCTCTCCGCTGGGCAGTCGTTCTTCGGATGCGATGGTGTACTGTTCAACACCGACGAGGTTGTAGTCGTACACGAGTTTGCCGTCGCGGACGTACAACCCGAAACCTGCGAACCGGCCACCTTGCGTGACCAACATGCCTTCGCCGCCGACCTCGGGGAGGATGACTTTTGCTGTGATCGTGTGGTTTCGGTGTTTCAGGTCGGGGGCGGCGCCTTCCGGCAGTCGCAGCAGATTCGGATAGGTGAACGAATCTCTTCCGGCTGTGAGGCTGGGGCGATTCTCAACGTTCAGTCGGTCCGTCTTTCGTCCATCGAGTGGCAAGACGTTGTACTTCGCGGCTTCCGCGAAAAACAGTTTGACCATCTCGTCGACTTTTTGTGGGTTCTCTTTGGCGAGGTTGTTGGCTTGCGAAAAGTCTTCTTCGACGTTGTAGAGTTCCCAAGGCATGTTCAACAGGTCGATGGGTGGTGACTCGCTGTCCCATGGCACACCCCGGATCGCACTGGCCATCCAACCATCGTGATAGATACCTTGATTGCCTAGCATTTCAAAGTACTGCGTGGTGCGTCGGTCATCGGCGTCCGCGTCGTCAAAGGTGTACGTCATGCTGACGCCTTCGATCGGTTTTTGGGCGATACCATTGAACTGCGCCGGAGCCTCCACTCCGAGGATGTCGAGCAGTGTGGGGGCGATGTCGATGACGTGATGAAACTGATCGCGGACCTCGCCCCGTGCTTTGATGCCGTTGGGCCATGAGATCGCCAATCCATTGCGGGTTCCACCGAAGTGGCTAGCGATTTGTTTCGTCCATTGAAAGGGTGTGTCCATCGCGTGCGCCCACGCGGCGGGAAAGTGGTTGTAGTGTTTGTTGCTTCCGAGGGTGTCGATCGCGGCGATCTTCGATTCGAGAGTTTCCGGGATCGCGTTGAAGAACGTCATTTCGTTGAGCAGACCGTTGAGACCTCCTTCGGCACTCGACCCGTTGTCACCGGCCATGTAGAGAACGACCGTGTTGTCCAGTTCGCCCATTTCTTCAAGAGTGTCGAGCAAACGTCCTGCTTCGTGATCGGTGTGTGCGGTAAACGCGGCAAAGACCTCCATCATGCGGGCGTAGACGTCGCGTTCCTTTTGTGGGAGTGAATCCCAGGAGGGAAGTGAGTCGGGCCGTTCGGTGAGTTTGGCGTTCTTGGGAATGATCCCCATTTCCTTTTGCCGCAGGAACGTTTGCTGGCGATAGGCGTCCCACCCGGAATCAAACTTGCCTTTGAATTTTTCGATCCATTCTGCGGGGACTTGGTGCGGTGCATGGGTTGCCCCGGTTGCGAAGTAAACACAGAACGGTCGTTGAGGAGCGACGGCCTTGCTCGCACGCATCATGCGGATCGCGTGGTCCGCAATGTCGGTGGTGAAATGATAGGGTGAGCCGTCTTCGTTGGTTTGGGGTGGCTCGAGACGCTTTTTGTTTTCAACGAGCGCCGGATGAAACTGATCCGTATCGCCTCCGACAAAGCCGTAGAAGTAATCAAAACCGAGTCCATCGGCCCATCGGTCGAAAGGCCCAACGAGGCTGGTTTCCCAGTCCGGAACGTTGTGGTTTTTGCCAAACCAGGCGTTCATGTATCCGTACTCGCGGATGATTTCCGCGAACGTTGCGGCGGAGGGTGGGATGACTCCCGAATAGCCTGGGAAACCGGTTCCCGCCTCACCGATCACGCCGCTGCCGACAGAGTGGTGGTTGCGACCGGTGAGTAACGCCGCCCGAGTCGGTGAACACAGGGCCGTTGTGTGAAAGCGGGTGTATTTCAATCCGTTGTTGGCAACCCGATCGAGCGCAGGAGTCGGAATACCGCCACCGAATGTTCCCATCTGACCGAAGCCGCAATCATCGATCAGGATGATCAGAATATTTGGTGGGTTTTCCAAACCGTACGTAGCCGGAATCTTGAGTTTCGGTTTGACCGCTTGGGAGTCTTTGTAGGTCAACCCGATCTTGCCAGCGAAAGGTTCTTCGGCACGAGGTAGAACGCTTTGTGCGAGACTGGGGGCGGTTGTAAGAGAGCACAACAGCAACGCGATTGTGGTTTTCAACATACACAGCGTGACGCGATATCGTCTCGGTATCATTGACATCGAACAACCTATGGGGGATTGGGGGTTCCGGCAGCAGAGCCGAACGGCCGAACACATCGTTCGGCCGTTGGCGACGAAGAAAAGTAGAGAAGAGATGGGTAACGGTGACTAATTGATTTCGATAGTCACCGTTTTAATTTTGTCATTGAACTTGAACGGCGCTTGATAATCGTTCGTGACCGGTTGGCCGCTGTCTTCGCCGATACCAAAGGTGTCAATGCCGAAACGTCCGGCGACCGTCGCATCCATTGTGCCCTGTCCCACGGTTTCCCCGTCCACCTTGAGCGTGACGTCGGCGCCCTTGCCGACTCCTCCGCCCTCGTAGATAAAGTCGACTACGATCGTGTGTTCACCTGAGGCAAGGGGGGTGTCGGCTTCGATCTTGGTGTGGTGGTCGAAGTAGTTGTAGTCAAACACGGGTTTGCCGTCTTTGACATACAGGACGATACCGGCGGCCACTCCGCCGAAGCCCATGATGACTCCTTCGGTCTGCTCACCTTGGCTACTGATGTCCGCAGTAAGGGTCCAGGAATTGTTTTTCATTGGCGGGGCGGCCGGTTCGGCAATGCGGATCGCACCGCTGTGGTAGACAAAGCGTTTGCTGTTTTTGACTGCCCCGGGAACGCTCGGTTTCGGAATTGCCAGTCGTGCCGCTCCACGGTCATCGAGCGGGTGAACATGATATTCGTCTGCGGCACGATCGAATTTCTCTTTCATTTCTGAAAGCTTGGTTGGGTTCTGCGAGGCGAGATCGTTCGCTTCGGAAAAGTCTTCCGTCAGGTTGTAGAGTTCCCACCGGTCTTCGTCCCAGTTCCCGGGGGCGAGATCCTGACGCCAGGGGATCGTGTGTTGAGCGTTTGCTTTCCAGCCGTCTGAGTAAATCGAACGGTTGGAGAGGATTTCGAAGTACTGCTCGCTGCGACCTTGGAAGTTCGAATGAGTGAAACTCGCCAGGAATGATTTTCCGGCGAGTGGTTTTTGCGAAACGCCATCGACCGTTTCCGGCATCGGAACGCTTGCCGCCTCGAGAATCGTGGGCACGACGTCAATCAGGTGCAGGAACGCGTCTCGCGGTTGGGCGTCATGTTGAATCTTCGCGGGCCATGATATGACCATCGGGTTGCGACTGCCGCCGAGGTGCGAGGCCACTTGTTTGACCCATTGAAACGGCGTGTTGCCTGCCCACGCCCATCCAACAGGATAGTGTGGTTCGGTTTCCGGGCCGCCGAGTTTGTCGAGGTTTTTAAGGATGTCGTCAATCGATTGGTTCAGGCCGTTCAGGTTTGCGATCTCGTTGAGAGTTCCATCGGGGCCGCCTTCGGAGGAGGCACCGTTGTCGCCGACGATGTACATGATCAGTGTGTTGTCGGCGTCAGGCAGTTCCTTGACCGCGTCGAGCAATCGACCAACCTCATGATCGGTGTGTGCGAAGTAGCCTGCGAAGTTCTCAAAGAGCGCCGTGTAAACTTGTTTCTGATCGTCACTGAGACTGTCCCACGCCGGAACCCAATCCGGACGGGGAGTCAGTTTGGTTCCTGGAGGGATGATTCCCATGTCGAGTTGGTTCTGGAAAACGATCTCGCGGTACTTTTCCCAACCCATGTCAAACTTGCCTTTAAATCTGTCTCGCCACTCAGCGGTGACGTGATGAGGCGCGTGCATCGCTCCTGGGGCGAAGTACATGAAGAACGGTTTCTCCGGGGCCACGGATTTTGAGAACTGCATCCGGGCGATCGCACGATCGACCATGTCCGTTGTGAAGTGATAACCTTCCTCGGGAGTTTTAGTTGGCTCGACGGGGACGGTGTTTTCGAACAACACGGGATAGAACTGATGGGTCTCTCCGGCGTTGAAGCCGTAGAAATACTCGAAACCCATGCCGGTGGGCCAGCGATCGAACGGACCGGCGACGGTGGTCTCCCAATCGGGCGTGTTGTGGTTTTTACCGTACCACCATGTTGCGTAGCCGTTGCCTTTCAGGATTCGTCCAATCGTGGCCGTGTCGGGTTGAATCATCGTGGAATAGTTGGGGTACCCCGTCGCCCATTCCATCAAGAAACCGTTCCCCGTGTCGTGGTGATTCCGCCCGGTGAGTAGCGCTGCCCGCGAGGGGCCACAGATCGCGGTTGTGTGAAAGCGGTTGTACCGAAGTCCTTCGCCGGCGAGTTGGTCGAGGTTGGGTGTTGGAATCAATCCGCCAAAAGTAGACGTTTGGCCAAATCCGACATCATCGAGCAGGATGATGATCACGTTGGGAGCGTCTGCAGGTGCCGACACAGGAGACTGCCAGTCGGGTGTGGATTCCTTGTAAGTCTCGCCGATCTCGCCCTCGAAGGGTGATAGTGGGATGGGGAGTGCAGAACGGTCTAGCTCCTGAGCGTTCCCGATCGGGAGAAGGACAGCGACAAGAAAAGCGGTTTGCCAGAACAAAAGAAAATAACGCAGCATCGATCGGGCCGGTTTTGAGAAAAGACAGTAAAGGTGATAAGACGATACAAATGTCTGACGTTAATCGCTAAAGCATGTGCGTCCTTTTGACGTTGGGCGTGACTGACAATGACTGGGCTGAATCAGGTGATCTGAATTCATTGACTTGATCGATTGTACTTGTTTTCGCACCGCGGAAATGCTGTACAGAAAATCGACTCTGAATATTCACGCGATCAACAAACGAATTACTCGATGAGATTCCGAGTGATCGTTTGAACGGTGTCGACCATAACGATGCAGTCGTTTTGTTTGTGCGACAATGCGTCCCCTCGCAGTGTCACCCTCGGTACTGCAAACGCGGGTATACTCGATCTTCCTGCCTCAAATTCCTACCTCCAACGATCGCGTGAAAACCAATGCGTACACCGCAATCATCCATCGTGCCTGACAAGTCATCTCTGTCCGGTCAGTCTTCTGACCGAAGACGATTCATGCAAACCGGTGCCGTGCTAGTCGCCGGCGCCTCCTTGCCTGCAAATGCCGCCACTTCGGTGCACGTTGGCGAAGACAATATGATACGACTAGCGTTGATCGGTTGCGGAAGCCGGGGAACCGGAGCGGTGGTCAATGCATTCGGGACCAGCAACCAAGGGCCGATCTCGCTGCACGCGACCGCGGATTTGGACCCAAAGATTGTTGAATTGCGTCTGCGGTCGCTGAAGAAAAAGTATCCAGACCAAGTTAATGTTCCGCCGGAACGCCAATTCATTGGTTTTGACGCCTATAAGAAGGCGATCGACACGCTCAAACCGGGTGACGTCGCGTTGTGTACGACTCGCGCGTATATCCGCCCGGTCCACGTTGAATATGCGGTCAGCCGCGGGATCAACGTGTTTATGGAAAAACCGTTTGCGACCGATCCGATGGGCTTGCATCGGATGCTGCGGGCGGGTGAATTGGCAGAGCAAAACGGCGTGAAAATCGCAGCCGGATTGCAGTGTCGCCACTCACCGGCACGAGCGGCCTTGATTGAACGCATTCGCGAAGACGCGATCGGCGACATCTCCTACATTTGTGCGAATCGACTCGGGGGCCGTCGATGGATGGGCGATCAACGTGAAAAGTCGAACGTGTTGAAGGAACAACTGCTTTTCGGAAAGATTGGACTGCTGTGGGTCGGCTCGGGACACATGGTGGACTATCTCATTCACCAAATCGACGAGTGCTGTTGGCTGATGGATGACTGGCCGGTTTCCTGTCATGGGATGGGAGGCCGAGAAGTCGGGAGCACGGACCGTGGTCAAAACATGGATACCTACTCGATGGAGTTCACGTTCGCCAACGGCAAGAAAGCATTTTGTGGTTTCCGTCGGGCGCAGGGTGGCTTCAATGAGTTTGCCACGTTCGTTCATGGAACCAAGAAAGCCGCGCAGTTCTCCGGCAAGGTGCACAAGGCAACCGTGCACATGTTTAAGGACCAAGTCGTCAGCGACGCCAACATTGAATGGTCGCCGACACCGGACGCTTATAGCCCGTGGGATTATGAATGGATTTCGTTTATCAAGAGTATCCGCAATGACCTGCCGCATAACGAAGCCAAGCGAGCGGTGTATTCGGACTATGCATCGCTCATGGGCCGGGCGGCCTGTCACCTGAATCGGATTGTGACCAGGGATGAAATTGTGAACTCGAAGTTCCAGTTCTGCGATCAGCTCGACGAGATGACTTTCGAGAGTGCGCCGCCGGTTGTAGCGGGTGACGAAGGGTATTTCCCGTTGCCTGGGACGCGCGATTGGAAAGAGACCTAATCGTTGTTCATCGAACTTCGTGGCCGATAAAAATACGCCACCGTTCGTCTGAACGGTGGCGTTTGTTTTTAGGAGGTTTCGATCGCGTTCTTATGAACGCATTTTACGGTATCGCTCGATCAGTGCATTGGTGGAGCTGTCGTGTTTGAGTTCTTCGCTGTGCTCGGAAGAGAGTTCCGGAATGATTGCTTTGGCGAGTACTTTGCCGAGTTCGACGCCCCACTGGTCAAACGCGTCAATGTTCCAAATGACGCTTTGTACATAGACGCTGTGTTCGTACAACGCGACCAGTTTGCCGAGCATTGCGGGCGACATTTCATCGCCGAAGATCGTGTTGGACGGACGGTTGCCTTCGAAGACGCGGTGAGGAACCAACCAATCCTGGGTACCCTCGGCTTTGACTTCCTCTGCCGTTTTGCCGAACGCGAGCGCTTCGCTCTGGGCGAGGACGTTGGCGATGAGGATGTCGTGGTGAGGTCCGATCGGGTTGAGTGATTTACCAAACGCGATGAAGTCACATGGGATCAAACGCGTTCCTTGATGGATGAGTTGATAGAAGGAGTGTTGCCCGTTAGTGCCGGGTTCGCCCCAGTAGATCAAACCCGTTTCGTAACCCACCTTTCGGCCGTCGACGGTGGTGGTCTTGCCGTTGCTCTCCATCGTGAGTTGTTGGAGGTAAGCGGGGAAACGTTTGAGGTATTGTTCGTACGGGAGAACGGCGGTCGTTTCGACGCCGAAGAAGTTCGAATACCAAACCGACAGCATGCCCATCAGCACGGGGAGGTTCTTCTCCAGCGGTGCGGTGCGGAAGTGATCGTCCATTTGTCGGAACCCGCTGAGCATTTCGCGGAAGCCTTGGGGCCCGATCGCGAGCATCGTGGAGAGCCCGATGGCGGAGTCCATTGAATAGCGACCACCGACCCAGTCCCAGAACTCGAACATGTTGGCGGTGTCGATTCCAAACTCGGACACCTTCTCTGCGTTGGTCGACAAGGCGACGAAGTGTTTCGCGATCGCCGATTCATCACCGCCGATTTTATGTAGCAACCATTCGCGAGCCGTGTTCGCGTTGGTCATTGTCTCGATCGTGGTGAACGTTTTGGATGCCACGATGAAGAGTGTTTCCATCGGATCGAGGTCCACGACCGCTTCGGCGAAATCCGTCGCGTCGACGTTGCTGACGAAGCGGAACGTGAGATCGCGTTGGCTGAAACTTTTGAGCGCCTCGTAAGCCATCACGGGACCGAGGTCGGAACCGCCGATACCGATGTTGACGATGTTCCGGATCCGTTTGCCGGTGTGTCCGAGCCATTGCCCCTCGCGAACGCGGTCGCAGAATGCCGACATTTTGTCGAGCACCGCGTGGACTTCGGGGATTACATTTTCGCCATCGACGAGGACGACCGCGTCGGACGGGGCACGCAGTGCGGTATGCAGAACGGCGCGGCCTTCGGTCAGGTTGATTTTCTCGCCCGAGAACATCGCTTCGATCCGGCTCGGCAGTTCGCAGGCACGGGCGAGATCGAGCAAGAGGTCAATCGTCTCGGAGGTGACACGGTTTTTCGAGTAATCGAGGTAGAGTCCCACTCCCTCGGCGGTCAACGTTTCGCCTCGCGACGCGTCTGCGGCGAACAGATCGCGGAGGTGTTTTTCCTTGATCGACTCGTAGTGCGAGGAGAGGGCTTGGAATTGCGGGTAATTTTTGAGCGTGTCGGGCATGGATCGTGTCGGTGTCGGGGTGGCGAAATTTGGAGAGCACGTATGTTTTAGTTCAGCGTGCGGCTTCCTCGAAGGGTGCTGCACCTGCGGTTTTTTGTACGTCTGTGCGGAGCCGGTCTGTAACGAGCTTTCTAGGCGGGGTTTTCAAATCCGGAGCCGTTAGGAGGGCTCCGCGGTTTTGACGTGGCCGGCGACGATGAGGACCGGGTGCGGGCTGCGGCGAATGCGGTCAATCACGAAACCCTGCGTGAACCGGTCGTCGACCTCCAACGGCAGGACGAGCATTTGTTTGTGCGTGTCCGAGAGCGGGTTGGGCGGTGCGGTCTCGCCGGGTTGTGGCATGAGGTGGTAGCGGACGCCCAGGTCTTCGGCGGTTTTGGCCATGGCTGCATGAAGGTTTTGATGCGTTTTGGCGAGCACGTCGGCGAGCATGTCGGCGTTAAACTGTTTGCCGGGGTCCACCGATTCCAGGATCGCTCGGACGTTTTCGAAGTGTTCTTTCTCAACAACCAAGTTGAGCGACACCTCTCCGCCAGGGCGTGCGAGTCCGAAGGCCCACGCGGCGGCTCGATTTTCGACATCGCATTCGCTGCCCACCAGAACACTGACGCGTTGCGAGCATTCAGCGAGGGATTGTTCGGGGTGTCGAATCACGAGGAATGGAACCGGGCAGCGGGAGAGCAACACGTCAATGGTTGTCCCGACGCTGTCGGCGCCGACCTTTTCAAACGAACGTCCGAACGGGCTCGGCACGATCACGAGGTTGACGTCATGTGTTTTGAGCGAATCGAGGATCGCTTCGAATGATTCGCCCGGTGGCCGCGAGATGGCACGGCTGCCCGTGATTTTGCCGGCGGTGTTGGTTGCGAATTCGGAGGCCGGAGACGGTGTCGATGATTCCGTGTTGTCACCGGGGGAGTCACCGACGGCAACCTCGCGGGCGTCGAGGACCAGCGTTTCGGTGTTGCAGCTCTGGCGAAGATGAAGCGCCGACGCGATCGACGTCCGATCTTGGTCCGATCCGTCGAGCACCAACAACACACGGGCGGGACGGGCGGGAGTCAGCGGTGTGGCGGACCCTACGCGGGCTCGCTCGAACAACCTCATCGAGTCGTCAACGTCGCGGTCAAAATCAGATGCATCGTCCATCGCGGGAGCCTGAAAAGGAGAGAAGCGGAGAAGGCGTTTGTCTGCAAAACGGCATCAAGACGAAATCGCGGGGATCCAGCCCTGTGAGTGCATGAGCATGACGTAGAGGATTGCGCCGATGACTTGAACCAACATGATCGCGCCACCGAGTTTCAAAAAGGTGCCCCATCCGACGTGCACGCCGACTTCCTTTTTAAGAGCATAAATAGCAATCACGCAGGAAATGGAACCGATCGGGGTGCCGTTTCCGCCGAGGTTACAACAAATGATCAGTGTCCACCACAAAGGCTCCGCCGGGACCCCGGTTTCGCCTCCGGAGATGTCCTGGACGATCGGAATCAATGTCGCGGCGACAGGAATGTTGTCGACGATGGAACTCGCGACCGCCGAGAAAACACCCATCAAAGGGATCAGCAATGCTATTTTGTTTCCCGAAAAAGCGATCACTTGTTCGGCAACCCATTTGAGTGCCCCGGTTTCTTTCACGCACCCGATGATGATGAACAGGCCCATGAAGAAAAGGATCACGGTCCAATTGACCTTGCCGATCGCGTCCTCGACTCCCTTGCCCGAGAACAGCAGCGCTGCGGTCGCTCCCACCATGGCGACAAAGTCCATGCCAACGCCGAGAGGTTGAGCGAGAGCAAAACCGCACACGGTGGCGATCAAAATAACGGCACTCCGCAGCAACACGCGGCGGTCTTCCACCATCGCCCACGGGTCGAAGCCTTCGATTTGTTGTTTGAGTGCGGCTTTGTCCGATTCGGATTGCTTCCAGGGAAGGTCGTTTCGAAAGAAAAATCGCAAGCCGATGATCGCGACGATCAGGCTGACCACCGCATACGGCAGCGAGACCTTGAGAAAGTCGACATACGGGATTGCCGCGGCGGTACCGATCATGATGTTCGGCAGACCACTGGCGAAGGTTGCGATCGCACCACTGTTGGCACAAATCGCGACCGACAGCAGCAGCGGCATCGGTTTGTATCCGAGCGATCGACAGATCACTAGCACGAGAGAACTGAGAATCAACATCGCGGGCACAATGGTCAGCACACTGACGAAGAGGAACGTGACCACGCACAGCGTCATGAAGAGTGAACTCGCTCGGCCTCCGGTAAAACGGACGATCCACATGCTGAGGAAGTGAAAGAGGCCGCTCTTGCCAACGACGTCGACGAGGATCCCCGTCCCGATGATGACTCCGAAAATATTGAGATCCTCTTTGAGGAACTCGTAAACTTTGTGGTACTCAAATAATCCCAACGCAATGCTGAGAATGACCAGGACAACGGCTCCGCACAGAGCCGCAACGGTCTTGTGGAATCGTTCGACCGCGACCCCGACGTACGTCACCATCATCACCGTGGCGAACAGCAGCATCACCCACGCGGGAGACGACGAGGTCGGCATCTGAGTCAGCGAGGCAGCCAGCGGGCTGCAGTCCGTTGTTGGCAAATTCTCGCCGAGGGTCGCGATGGCATCCGCTATCGGTTCGCCGGTCACATGTTCCGTAGGAAGCATCAAGGTGAGTCTCCGTGGTGATTCAAACTTGCGGATCGATGTGCAAATCGATACTGCGGATCGGCGTGAAATACGGTCGCGTGGTGAAAACGACGGGTATTTTGCCCGATTTTGATAAGATGGGCTATCCCGCTGTAACCATTCGGGATGTGGTGGAAAAGACTGGGTGAGCAGAAATAACCGCTACGGAGTGGATGTGACCGCGGAAGATAAAACCGAACAATTCGTTCAGCACCTGACCGAGCACCAAACGCGTCTGTACGGGTACGTGTATTCGCTTCTGGGGAACCATTCGCGTGCTAGCGACGTGGTGCAAGAAACCAATTTGGTGCTGTGGCGAAAAATCGACGAGTTCGACCCCGGCAAGCCCTTTACGCCGTGGGCGTTTGGGATCGCTCGCTATCAAGTCCTTTCAAATATTCGTGATCACGGGCGGGAGCGACTGTTGGTGGATTCGGAGCTCGCCGAACAACTCAGCGGGGCACTCGAAATCGAGATGGAGCGATTGGACGACTACCGTGTCCCTCTTCGCACTTGCCTCGGGCGTCTCGACGAGGAAAACCGCTCGCTGATTCACCGACGGTATTTTCGCGAGCAATCGATCGCCGACATTGCCGAGTCGGTTGGTCGATCCAACGGTGCGGTGAAGGTCGCGTTGACGCGCGTGCGTCAGAAGTTGTTCAAGTGTGTTTCGCAACAATTAAAAATGTCAGAGCCGTGAGCGACCCGATGCAAGAAATCGAAGAATTGCTCAGCGAGTGGGACGCGGGCACGCTCAGTGATGACGGTGTGCGGCGACTTCGTGAACTTGTCCGCAGTGACGAAAACTCGCGGATTCATTTCGCACGGTTGCAAACGTTTCACGCGGCATTGAGGTCGGAGGCCGGTCGTGGTGAGAGCCTCGTTGTTCCGGCGTCGGGCGATTCGAAGTTAGCGCGAAACGAAGGCGGCGATGGATCGAACAAAGGTTCTTCGAGCAAAGGTTCCGGTATATCGCTGGATTTGCCCGCGGCCGCTCGTGACGATCGGGGGCTCTCCGGTTCGAACGACCGTTCGTCGAGGACGCTTGCGTTTTTTATCGGAGCGATCGCCGCCGGGCTGATGGTGTTTGCCTTCTTGCGAAGTCCGGTGGAGGACGAGGTCGCCGGCGGCAACGGTTCGCCGCATCCCGCGATGGCTACAGGATCGGCGCAGCGGTCTGACGCGGAGCCTTCTTCGCCGGGCGTCGCCATGGTGACTCAGGTAGCCGGTGTCGATGCAATGGTCGATGGGCGTGAGTTGTCGGCCGGCCAAGCTCTCGCGCCGGGCGATTTCGAGATCGACGAGGGCCTCGTCCAAATTGAATTTTTCTGTGGGGCGACGGTTGTGCTCGAAGGGCCCGCGAAGTTGGAGTTGGTCACGACCGACCTGGCGAGATTGCTCCGAGGAAAGCTGCGAGCCCAGGTACCACCTGCTGCGCTGGGGTTTACCGTCGAGGCGAACGAGACCCGAGTGGTGGATTTGGGGACCGAGTTCGGAGTCGTGGTCTCTGACGAAGGAATGGGCGTGGAGGTCTTTGAGGGAGAGGTTGAGGTGCAACATCCCGGTGACGTGGCTCGCCTGTTGGAGGAGGGCGAAGCGGTGACGCATGGTCGCGACGGAGTGACTGCCCTTTCCGATGCTCGACCAGGGGAGTTTGTCGATATTCAATCTTTCCACGAAAAGGTCTCCGCCCGTCTGCTGGATCGATATCATCGTTGGCAAGAATGGTCGGAATCGTTTCGTCGCGATCCGCGTCTGATCGCCTACTATGATTTCAACAACTTTGGGCGTTGGGACCGGCGACTGCGATGCCGGACCGAGCCGGTCGATCGGTCTCTCGATGGTGCGGTCGTCGGTGCGGTCCCCGCGGAAGGACGTTGGGCCGGGAAGACGTCGTTGGAGTTCAAGCACCCCGGGGATCGAATTCGCGTATCAATTCCCGGCGAGTACCGTTCGCTCACTTTTTCGGCTTGGGTACGCATCGATAGTTTGGACCGTTGGTACAACTCGCTGTTCCTGACCGACGATTACAATGAGGGTGAGCCTCATTGGCAGATTCTCGATACCGGGCAACTGTACTTTTCGGTTCGGAAGATACCTAATGAGAAGCAGAAAGCGGTTAACAAACGCAAAGTGCTCTCACCCGTGTTTTGGGATCCGTCATTGAGCGGTAAGTGGTTGCATTTAGCAACCACCTACGACGTGGATCGCTGCGTTGTGCGACACTATCTCGATGGCGAATTGCTTCATGAGCAAGCGATACCGAAGGATCAGGTCGCGACGAAAACTCGTTTTGGCCCGTCGACGATCGGGAATTGGACACGTCCGTATCGGCCCGATCGAGATTTTGCGATCCGCAATTTGAACGGCAGTATCGACGAGTTTGCGATTTTTTCAGACGTGCTTTCCGCCGCCGAAATTCAGGAGATCTACCTACATGGAAAACCCTAGCGACGACGACTCCGAAGAGAAATCGGGGCGATCGGTCTCGCTATCGAACCGATCGCGTCGGCGGGTGCGCGTGTCCAATGAGGGGGCTCTCGCGACGACGCTTATTGGTCGAGTTCTGTTGATTGCGGTTGTGATTGTGATTGCGATAGGAGTCGCTGAAGACTCGCACGCTGAAGCACCGGCGGTAGAGTTGCCAAACACCGGATCGCAGACTGTTGACGTTGCGGAGGAAGGTCACCGACTTTTCACACTCGAAGTGTTGCCCGTGTTTGCCGAGAAGTGTTTCGGCTGCCATGGCGCGGACACGGAAAAACGTCGCGGTGAGTTCGACATGCGGACCCTCGACGGGTTGTTGCGGGGAGGCGAAACGGAGGAACCGGCGATCATTCCGGGCGATCCGGATAACAGCGTCTTAGTGCATTCGATCGAGTGGCAGTACAACGAGATGCCACCGAAGGAAAATGACCGTTTGTCGGCAACGCAGGTCGATGCGATCCGCAAATGGATCCGCCTCGGCGCGGTGTGGCCAGATGACGAAACGCAAGCCGCGATCCTGCGAGACGAGGCCAATCGCGAGGTCACTGAAGACGGTGTGTTGGTTCGTACCAGTGGCGGCACATCGCAGCAGTGGACGATGCGTCGCTACGACGTGACGGATTTGTGGGCGATCGAACCGATTCGTTTCGCAACCGAGGTGCAGGGATTTGCCGCGATCGATCGTTTCATCGGTCGGCGATTGGATGATGCCGGGATCGCTCCGACGCCGCGTGCGACGCCGCTCGAGCTGATTCGGCGGGCGACGTTTGATCTGACCGGATTGCCGCCGACACCTGACGAGATTGAGGATTTTTTGTCGGCGAGTGAAACCGACCCCGAGACGGCTTGGGAAACCCTCATCGATCGCTTGTTATCGAGTCCGCGTTATGGCGAGCGGGCGGCGCAGCATTGGTTCGATGTGACACGTTATGCCGATACCGGCGGGATGGCAAACGACTACGAACGGTCGAACATGTGGCGGTATCGTGACTACGTCGTTCGCGCTTTCAATGATGACAAACCATACGACCGGTTTGTGATGGAACAGATCGCCGGTGACGAGTTGGCGGATGAATCGGTGCGGCGACGGCTGCGCAGCGAATTCGGAGGTGAATTGTCCGACGATGAATTCGAGCAACGCGTGCACCGCGTTCGATTGGAGGGTGCGTACACACCGGAGGAAGCCGAGGCCATTATCGCGACCGGTTATCTCCGCATGGGGCATTGGGACAATGCGATGATCGAAAAGGATGAGGCCCGTCAAATCTTCCTTGATGACATCGTCAACAACGTCGGCCAGACCTTTCTCTCGACGACGCTGCGGTGTGTGAAGTGTCACGATCATAAGTTTGATCCGATTCCCACTCGCGACTACTACCGAATGTACGCGGCGTTGTCGGCCACGCAGATGGCGGAGCGTCCGGTGCCGTTTCTTCCTGAGGAAAACCGAAGCGGATTCGATGAGGGTAAACGTCACGTTGAGCGAATGCTGAGGTTCGCAAAGAGCAAAATGGATGCGTTGCTCGCTAAGCAAGAGGCCGCAGCGAAAGAGTGGTTCGACGAACGCGGCCTGCCGTACCAAAACGAAGACGCCCGAAGGAATCTACCCGATGAAGAAAAGCCGCCTCGCCACGTGGGGCTCAACCACGTCGAGCAGGGGCGACTGAAGGTTCGCAAACAGGACGAATGGATCTGGCGGCGACGACTCGAGCGATACGAGCCGATGGCTCAGAGCGTTTTTAATGCCTCGGACCAAGAGGCGGCGATTGGGGCTCGGAAACTGCGCATGCCCAAAACGGTGGATCTCTCCAAGCGAACCGAGACGTTTATCTTGACCGGCGGTGCGTTGACGGCGCCTGCCGATGCCGTTGGTCCGGGCGTGTTGAGCATGACCGCGGTGGGCGTCGGTGCAGTGGATCCGGAAGGGGACAAGTACCGTTTAACAGATCAAATCAATGGGCGCCGGTTGGGACTCGCAAAATGGATTGCGAACGCAAAGAACCCGCTCGCGGTACGGTCGATCGTCAATCGAATTTGGCAATCGCACTTTGGCACTGGCATCGCCGCCAACGCGAACAACTTCGGAGGCAAGGGTGCCAAGCCGACGCATCCCGAATTGCTCGACTTCCTCGCGGCCGATTTTCTTCGCGGCGGCTGGAAGATCAAGCGTTTGCATCGAATGATCATGATGTCGGAGGCGTATCAACGTAGCAGTTATCATCCTAACCACGCTGACATCGTTGATCAGGATCCGAGCAATCAGTTGTTGGCTTCGTTTCCGATTCGTCGTTTGACATCGGAAGAAATGAGAGACGCCATGCTCGCGATGACGGGCGAGTTGAATCCGCAAATCGGAGGGCTGCCGGCGTTTCCCGAGATCAACATGGAGGTGGCGTTGCAGCCTCGGATGATTCAGTTTTCGTTGGCCCCGGCGTATCAGCCTTCGCGCCGCCCTGAACAGCGCAACCGACGGACGCTGTACGCGTATCGAGTTCGCGGGCAGGCGGATCCGATGCTCGAGTTGTTCAATCAACCTAGCCCGAACGAGTCTTGTGAACGCCGAGACGATGCCGCTGTTTCGCCGCAGGCGTTAACACTGCTCAACAGCGACATGATGACCGATCGGTCGATCGCGATGGCGAATCGCTTGCAGGAAATGCCTACGCTGAAGTCGGACGAATCGGGGGAGGTGGCGGGGGATGTGTCGACGTCGAATCGTGTCGTTGACGCGTTCCGAACGATCCTCGGGAGGACGCCGACTCCGGATGAGTTGTCGCGTTTGAGCGAATACGTCGCTGACATGCGAGAGTATCACGAGGGAATCCATCCGGAGACGACGGTTTATCCAACTGAAATCACACGGTCTCTCGTCGAAGAGTTCACGGGGAAGCCGTTTGAATACACGGAAATCTTACCGGTTTTCGAAGACTACGTGGCGGATGTGAAGCCGTCGGATGTCAGTCCGGAAACGCGGGCTTTGGCGGATCTCTGCCTGCTTTTGTTCAATACCAACGAGTTCCTCTACATTCGGTAGACGTTATGCCCTCTCGTATCTGTTCTCGACCGGTCTCGACGTCTGCGTCACGGCGTGGATTCTTGTATGGGCTTGGAGCCACGCTCGGATCGGTTGCCCTGACGGACATGCTCGCGGCTGAGTCAGCGACCGAGGCGCAGGCGATCCATGATGCCGCCGGTGGTCCGTTGAGCCCAAAGCCACCAATGCATCCGGCGCGAGCCAAAGCCGTGATCATGTTGTTCATGGAAGGTGGGCCGGGGCAGATGGATACGTTCGACCCCAAGCCAGAATTGACGCGTCTTCATAAGACCGAATCGAAGCGGACGGGCGGGCAAGAGAAAGGTTTTAAGTTTTTCGTCGGCAGTCCGTTTGGATCTCGTAAAGTCGGCCAGGCGGGGTTGGATATGTGTAACCAATGGGTGCACTTAGCCGATCCGTATGTCGCGGACGAGCTATGCAATTATCGGGGATTGCAGGCTGAATCTCTCAACCATCCCGAGGCCTTGTATCACATGAATACCGGCAGTCGTCTCGGAGGTGATCCTGCGTTGGGATCGTGGGCGACGTATGGACTGGGCAGCGTTAATCAAAATTTGCCTGGCTACGTCGTGATGACGGAGTTGGCGCTTCCCCAAGGCGGATCGGGTAACTGGAGCAATGGGTTTTTGCCGGCCTACTATCAGGGAACTCGTCTGCGTCCCGAGGGAACGCCTTTGTTGGATCTAACGCCGCAGAGTTTCAAGAGCCGCGAGCATCAACGGCGAGCACTCGACGAGTTGGCTCTGCTCAATCAATCGCATCTCGAAACACTCGGTCGTGGTCGCGGTGATTTGGCGGCGAGAATGGAGAGTTACGAACTCGCGTATCGGATGCAAAGCGAAGTCCCGGATGTCATCGATCTGCGGCAGGAGTCGCAGGACACGTTATCGATGTATGGGATGGACGACCCGGACACGGAGGTTTTCGGCCGGCAGTGTTTGATGGCGAGGCGTTTGGTCGAGCAGGGAGTTCGGTTTGTTCAAATCTTCAGCGGTGGATGGGATAGTCATGATTATCTTGAGCGAGGGCATGCCTCGCGGATCAAGAGCGTCGACAAACCGATGGCGGGCTTGATTCGAGATTTGAAGCAACGAGGGATGCTCGACGAGACGCTCGTGATTTGGACCGGTGAGTTTGGGCGTACTCCGGATAACAACAAACGCGGCGGTGTTTATTCGCTCGGGCGAGGACACAATAACAACGCGATGACCATGTTGATGGCCGGCGGAGGCGTCAAACCTGGGGCGATCGTGGGAGCCACCGATGAGATTGGTGCCGCCGCGGTCGAGTGCGTGCATCCGATTCGTGACCTACATGTCACGTTGTTGCATTTGCTCGGGCTCGACGACAACCAATTGACCTATTTTCACGGCGGTCGTTACAAACAGTTGAGTCAATTTGGCGGCGAGGTGATCACCGAACTGTTGGCGTGACGACCTCTCGTGTTGATTCGCGTGAGCGGCGTGCGAAGTCAGGTCGTGCGTCAGTAGAACGATCAGAAGACGAAGACGAACTCGTTCCAGTTCAGAACGCTGAGCGCGTACAGAGTCTGAGCCCGCGTTGGCGAAACGCCGTGTTGCGTGACAAGTTCGCCGATGAGGTTCGTTCCGTCATCGACTTCGGCGGCGATAGCATCCCTGCCGAAGACCCTGTGAATGACCGCCCGAACGTAGGCCGCATCGGATTGCGTTTGCGGTGTTGAGTTTGCCCGGGTGTGGTCAGTGTCACGATTCGAGTCGATGTCCTGACGTGCCGCATCGGCGAGTTGGCTCGCACGTTTGTGCACGAAATCGCTGTTGAGCAGCGACATCGCTTGTCCCGGCTGCAAAGTCGCAAAACGGGCTTCGCAGGTCGTGTCCGGTTCGGGGAAGTCAAACGCCGAGAGCAGCGGAGTGAGCAGTGAACGTTTGACGTGAATGTAGACGCTCCGTCGGTTCAAGTCCGATTCGCTGGCTTTTCCCCATCCTTGTCCAGGACGTGATTGGCCGGCGAGGACCTCGGGAGAAAGTTCTTCGTAAAAGCTCGGCCCGTATGCAGTGGTGTTGAGTTTTCCGGTCACGGCCAGGATGGAATCACGAACCTCTTCGGCGGAGAGACGCCGCGGATCAAAACGCCAAAACAGATCATTGCCAGGATCGATCGAAGCGACGTCGCCGATTTGGCTGGTTTGTTCTGGGGGCAAGGTTGCGGCGGTGCGATACGTTTCGCTGGTCATGATGAAGCGATGCATCGCTTTGAGTTTCCAGCCGTTTTGCATGAAAACCTGAGCCAGGTAGTCGAGCAACCGCGGATGAGTCGGCGGGGTGCCGAGTTGTCCAAAGTTATTGGCCGACCGAACGATGCCTCGGCCAAAGTGGTGTTGCCAAATTCGGTTAACGATCACGCGGGAGGTCAATCGGTTGGACGGTTCGGTGATCCACTTCGCCAGTTCGAGGCGGCGATGTTGGTCATCGCCCTTTGGCGGTGACGCGTCGAAGATCGATGGGAAGTTCGGCTCGACGGCATCTGTCGGTGAATGCGGGTTGCCGCGATACATCACGAAGGTTTGTTCGACATCGCGTTTGCGTGCCAATCCGAGCGTTTGTTCGCGAGACGGTAGTGCGGCGCGACGCTCGCCGATTTGTTTGAGTTCCCGCCCAAGGTCTTCGTAGCGATCGCGTTGTTCGTCGGTAAGATGCTGGTTGAGTTTCTTCCGAAGGACTCGTTCGCGTTCCTTCGGTGGACCTTCGGTTGCACGTTGGTCGGTGGCCGACATTTGAACGATCGCGGCTTGTTCGATCTCGGTCCGCTCCGCAACGATCTTGGCTTCGTCCTCGTCGCACAGTTGGTAGCGTCTGATCAGTTCCGGCGGGCTGACATCGACTTGGTTGTTTCCCGTCATGTCGTGTCGTTTGGCATACGTCGTGACGTCCGCAAAGAACGCGAGCATGCTGTAGTAGTCCTTCGTCGGGATCGGGTCGATCTTATGATCGTGGCAACGGGCGCAGTTAATCGTTAGGGCCAAGAAGGCTTGGCTGGTTGTGGTGATCAGATCATCGAGTTCGTCGTATCGTGCTTGCAGAGGATCGGCTGGCTCGTCGTCCCAAATTCCGAGTCGGTAGTATCCGGTCGCGGTGATCGTTTCGGTCGTCGTCTTGCCGAGAAGATCTCCGGCGAGTTGTTCCTGTACGAATTGGTCGTACGGTTTGTCGTTGTTGAACGAACGGATGACATAGTCGCGGTATTTCCACGCGTTCGGTTTGGCGGCGTCGCGTTCGAACGAGTTCGTCTCGGCATAGCGAACGAGGTCGAGCCAATGGCGTCCCCAACGTTCGCCGTAGTGATGCGAAGCGAGAAGACGATCGACTAGTTTTTCGTAGGCGTCGGGATCGGTGTTGGCGACGAAGTCCGCGACCTGTTGCGGTGAAGGAGGAAGGCCGGTTAAGTCGTAGGTGACGCGTCGAATGAGGGTTCGCTTGTCTGCCCTCGGGGCTTGTTTCAATCCGGACTCTTCGAGTCGTTGCCAGACAAACGCGTCGATGGGATGCACGGCATCGGTTGCATTCTGTGAGGTCGATGGATGGCGGTTTGACGTTGATCGGAGTTTGGTCGCGGATGTTCCGTCGGAACGAAGCGTGAGTTTGGGGGCGCGCGGATACGTCAGGGGTTCGAATGCCCAGTGCCGACGAAATGGTGCTCCTTCGCTGATCCATTCTTTCAGCGTGCCGATTTCCTCCGGTGAGAGCGGTTCGCCTTCGGGCGGCATCCGCTCGTATTCGTCGTCCGACTCGATTCGAGCGATCACGCCGCTCGCTTCGACGTCGCCCGGGACAATCGCGAAATCGCCCGAGTCGGCTTCGGCGAGTGCGAGGACGGGCTCGTGGAAGGCGACTCCGGATTCGGCTTGATCGGGGCCGTGGCATGAGAAGCATTTGCGGGCCAGGATCGGTTGGACATCGCGTGCGTAATCCACCTCGGCGCGACCGGTTGAGGGCGTCAGCGAGAGCAAACCGAGCAGCAACGTCTTCAACCCGTCGGACGTCCGGCACGAAATTGAGAGCCGCGAAAGGAAAAAACACCGTTTCGTAAGGAAACGGCCTGCGGAGAAGGGGCGGGACAGCGACATGATGAAGGCGGGGAAGGTAGGGCGGCGGGCACGTCACAAGATCGACAGAACGACCGACGGCGCTTATCGACTGAACTTCGTGGGAACCGGGGGCCTTTGCCGCCACGTTACGAACCCCACGCAAAGTTCGTTGAAAATGCCGCGCAATGGGGATGGCAAATTCTCAGCTTTGGGTACAATATTTTGCTTGCGAATCGGGCCAGCGGGAGTCCCTGTGATCGGTCTGGTGAGCGCCCCTCGCGTGCGAAAATCCGCACAAGAGATACGTTCACGTCACCTGTTTTATCACATTGCTTCCCCAAAAACTGAGAGAAAAGCATGTCCCAAGTCGCTACAGAACGACTTCCCTACAAAGTTCGAGACATCTCTTTGGCCGATTACGGCCGGAAAGAGATCGAGATCGCCGAAAACGAAATGCCTGGCCTGATGGCACTTCGCGAGAAGTACGGCGAATCCAAACCGCTCAAGGGTGCCCGCATCGCCGGTTGCCTTCACATGACCATCCAAACGGCGGTCTTGATCGAGACCCTCGTCGAACTCGGTGCCGAGGTGACCTGGAGCAGCTGTAACATTTTCAGCACCCAAGATCACGCTGCCGCCGCAATCGCCAAAGCCGGCATTCCCGTTTTCGCGTGGAAAGGCATGAGCGACGAAGAGTTCGATTGGTGTATCGAGCAGACGTTGCATTTCCCATCGGGCGAACCGTTGAACATGATCCTGGACGACGGCGGTGACTTGACCGCGATGGTCCATGACAAGTTCCCAGAATTGCTCGGCGAAATCCGCGGCATCAGCGAAGAAACCACCGCCGGTATCCACCGCCTCGAAGTTCTCAACCGCACCGGCAACCTGAAGGTTCCTGCGATCAACGTGAACGACTCGGCCACCAAGAGCAAATTCGACAACCTGTATGGTTGCCGTGAATCGCTCGCCGATGGTGTCAAACGCGCCACCGACGTGATGCTGGCAGGGAAAGTTGCCGTTGTTTGCGGTTACGGTGACGTCGGCAAAGGGTGTGCTCACAGCCTGCAACGTTACGGTTGCCGCGTGATCGTTACCGAAATCGATCCGATCAACGCTCTGCAGGCTGCGATGGAAGGTTTCGAAGTGGTCACGATGGAAGAGGCGTGCAAAGAAGGTCGCCTGTTCGTCACAACGACCGGTAACAAAGACATCATCCTCGGTCGTCACATGGTCGAAATGGCCAACGATGCGATCCTGTGCAACATCGGTCACTTCGACACCGAAATCGATGTTGCTTGGTTGGAAGCGCAAGTCGCCGACGGAAAAGCGACCAAGGACGAGATCAAGCCAGCCGACATCGGTGCCGTCGATCGTTATACGTTCAAGGACACCGGCCGCAGCATCATCATTCTCGCCAAGGGACGTTTGGTGAACCTGGGATGTGCAACCGGACACCCAAGCTTCGTGATGAGCACCTCGTTCACCAACCAAGTCCTCGCTCAACTCGAACTGTGGCAGAAGTCCAGCGAGTACGAGAACAAGGTTTACATGTTGCCGAAGCGCCTCGACGAAGAAGTCGCTCGTCTGCACCTCGGTAAGCTCGGGGTCAAACTCACCACGCTGACTCAAGAACAGGCCGATTACCTCGGTGTTCCTGTCGAAGGTCCCTACAAACCTGAGCACTACCGCTACTAGGATGAAAGTCCTTGACGGTCAATAAATCGAGAAACCGGAGTCGTTTGGCTCCGGTTTTTTTGTGTCGTGTGAGAACGTCCCTTTCGCTGAGGCGTCGCTGCTGAAGCGGTCGCTAACCGCTGTGGTCACCGCTGGAGTGCGTCGGCGATTGCTTCGGCGATTGCGGTCATCGATGCCGATTGAGCGATCGCGTCAACTCGATATCCGTGCGAGCGTAGTGCATCGGCGGTGATCGAACTGATGGCGGCGAATCGGCATTGGTTCAGCGAGTCGCCAAAGAGTCGGTGAAGGTTGTCGGCGGTCGCGCTGCTGGTCACGGTCACCCAATCGATTTCGCCTCGGCCGACCATTTCGGAGATCGCGGGTTCGGCGGTTTCGACGTCCACGTTTCGATAGGCGGCAATTTCGCGGACGTGAGCCCCGGCAGTTTGAAGGCCATCGGGCAGGACGCGACTGCCGCGGTTGGCGCGGACGATGAGGACGTGTTGGCCCGAGATACTGTCGCTGAGTTCTTCTACCAATCCATCGGCGTTCGCTTTTTGCGGCACAATGTCGGCTCGCAAATGATATTCGGCCAGTTTGCCAGCGGTGGTGTTGCCGACCGCGGCGATGCGTGCGCCCGCGAAAACGCGCAAGTCGAAGCCGCGCTCGAAGATGCGATTGAGGAAATATTCAACCGCGTTGGTGCTCGAGAAAACGACAGTGGAGAAGGTGGACAAGGCGTCGATCGCAGAGTCGACGTCGCTCCAGTCGTTCGGTGGTTGGATTTCGATGACACCGTGTCGGAAGACCGTCGCGCCGATGTCTTCGAGCAGGCGGGCGAGTTCATCGGCTTGGCCTTCCGGGCGTGTGACGAGGACTCGTTGGCCATGCAGCGGTCGTCGACTGAACCATGCCATCGTTTCCGATAGTCGGGTGACTTCGCCGACGATGGTGATCACCGGCGGACGAAATTTGCTCGCCGGCGTGAGGTGCCCGGCGACTTCGTCGAGGCGGCAGGAGATTTGTTGTTGGTCGGGTAGGCTGCAGCGGCGAATGATCGCGCAAGGGGTGCCGGGGGACTTACCGTTGTCCAACAACGCCCGCGTCCAGGCTTCCGCGGTGGTCACTCCCATGTAGATCACCAGCGTTCCGGGAAACGCTGCGAGAGCTTTCCAATCCAATGCGGATTCCGGTTTGCCTGGTTCCTCGTGACCGGTGACGAGAGCGACCGCCGATGCGATCCCGCGATGGGTGATGGGGATTCCGGCGTACGATCCTGCCGCGAGGGCGGCGGTGATTCCGGGGACGATTTCGAACGGAATTTTGGCGTCAACGAGTGCATCGACCTCCTCGCTGGTGCGGGCGAACACCGCAGGGTCGCCGCCTTTGAGACGCACAACGGTCCTGCCCGCCTGAGCGTGACGGAGCGTTTCGGCGATGATTTCGGGTTGTTTCCAGATCCGTGATTGGCCGTGTTTGCCGACGCAAATGTGTTCCGCTTGGGGCGCGTGTGCGAGCATTTCTGAATTGGACAGGCCGTCATAGAGCACGACGTCACACCGGTTGAGCCACGAATGCCCGCGGAGGGTGAGCAATTCCGGGTTGCCGGGACCAGCCCCCACGAGGGCGACGATCCCCGTTTTTCGGTTCGGATCGTTGTTATTCGGAAGCGGTTCGGACGGAGGTGTTTGGGATTCTGAAGGTTGGCTCACGGAGGAACGGTTCACACGGAGGAAGGAATGGAGAACGGTTGAGTGCTGATTGAGGGGGGAACCGACGATTTGTACACAGGTTTTCCGTTGTCAGGAACGATTGGTGAGCGCCGCCGTCGCAAAACGATTATGGAACTTTATCATGAGTCTGGACAGTAACCGACCCGATTGTCATACTACGCCGCTTCCCATTTAGCTCGAGAGCGGACGATCGCTCCGAAATTCCAAATTTTAGTCCCCATCGGGGTGGCACCCGCCGCCGCCAATCCAATGCCAAATACCCAGAGCGCCAAGAAACGACTCCGCCAAAACGAAGTTCGCCGTCTTCGAAACCGTGGCGTCCGCAGCAACATGCGGTCGGCCGTTCGCCGTGTCCGTGAAGCGGTTGCCGCAGGTGATCAGGAAGCCGCACAGAGTGCGTTCCGTTTGGCGTGCAAGAAATTGGATCAGGCTGCTGCTCGTGGAGTGATCCACCGCAATGCCGCCAATCGCACTAAGAGCCGTCTCAACGCGGCGATGAAAAAGGCTAGTCTAGCCGCCTAAGACCTTTCCCCGAGTGCATCAGCCGGGCGATTTCGTCGCCGTTGATGTAGGAAAGGCAGGACAACCGCCCGCCGACAGATTCAATCGCAAGGTTTTCATCGGTTCTTAGTAGGGATCGCCTTGCTGACCTGAGAATTTTCCTGGTGGCTGCAGGTGATGATGTGATGAACTATCGCATCCATGATGCTGCCCCGGGGCTTCTTTCAATTCTCCGCTCCTTCCATGACATCACTTCCCCCAGGTAGCGTTGCAGTCATCCTGCCTGCTGCGGGCAGTGGGAGTCGGTTCGGCGAAGAGGAAAATAAACTCTTTGCCTCTTTGGGAAGCCGATCGCTGTGGATGCACACGGTCGAGATTTTCCTGGGACGTGCCGAGGTGGGGATGATCGTCCTCGCCGTCTCGCGGCGCGATCGGGAACGATTCGAGCGAGAGATCCACGAGCTCTCCGGTTCGGACCGGATCCGTGTGGTCTTGGGCGGTGTCGAACGTAGCGATACGGTTGCTGCGGCGCTGGATGAAATCGATCGTAAATCCGCAAACATGATCGAGTGGGTCGCAGTTCATGACGCGGCCAGACCGCTCGTCAGGGACACCGACCTCGACGGTGTCTTTGATGCCGCTCTGCGGACCGACGCCGCGATCTTAGCGACCCCAGTAACAGGCACCCTCAAACGCGAACCGGCGGGCAACCGCGACGGCGGGGTGGATACCGGAGCCGGATTCAGCCACGGAACAACGTTCGATCGGCGAGGAATGTGGGTCGCGCAAACTCCGCAGGTGTTTCGGTTGAGTCTGATTCGTCGAGCCTACGATCGGCATCGTGGACGGCGGGCAACCGATGACGCCGAGTTGGTTGAACGTATGGGGCACCCCGTCGCGTTGGTTCCCGGCGCGGCCGATAATTTGAAAATCACCTACCCGGCAGATTTACTCCTTGCGGAGGCTCTCTTGAGCGAGCGGATGAAGAATCCGCATTCTTGAATCCAAACGATGATCCTTTTTTGACAACCGAACATAAAGTCACACACATGTCTCAGTCGCCATCCACCAACGCCACACCTCCCGCCAACGTCGACCTACTCGGGGAGCTCCGGTGGCGTGGACTGTTGAACCAAACCACCGACGAAGAAGGGCTCGAAAAACTGCTCGCGTCGGGGATGCAGACGATCTACATCGGTTTCGACCCCACGGCGACGAGTCTGCATGTCGGTGGAATGATGCAGTTGATGATGTTGCGTCGTTTTCAACGTGCCGGTCACCGTCCGATCGCGTTGGTTGGTGGAGCGACCGGAATGATCGGCGACCCCAGCGGCAAGAGTGAAGAACGCAATCTCTTGTCGGCCGAGCAGTTGCAGAAGAACGTCGAAGGTGTCGCTGCCCAAATGCGACGGTTCCTCAGTTTCGACGGCGAAGATGGATTCGAAGGTGAGAACGGCGCGCTGCTGCTAAACAATTTTGATTGGATGAAGGGCTATTCCTACCTGGAATTCCTCCGCGACGTCGGCAAGAACTTTCCTGTCGGAACCATGATGGGCAAAGAGTCTGTGCGAAGTCGTTTGAACAGCGAGGCCGGGCTCAGCTACACCGAGTTCAGCTACATGTTGCTGCAGGCGTACGACTTTGTGCATCTGTCGCGAGAGCACGGGTGCCGGATTCAAGGCGGAGGCAGTGATCAGTGGGGGAACATTACCGCGGGTATCGATCTCGGTCGACGGATGACCGGCGAACAACTCTTCGGGTTGACGGCACCGTTGCTGACGACGAGCGATGGGCGAAAGATGGGCAAAACGGAAAACGGCGCCGTTTGGCTCGACCCTGAACGGACCAGCCCCTACGCGTTTTACCAATACTGGGTCAATGTGGCGGATGATGACGTGATGCGTTGCATCGCACAGTTAACCGAGATCGAAAAAGACGAGTACGACGAACTCGCTGAACGTACCGAAAAATCTCCAGGCGAACGCGCCGCGCAAAAACGTCTCGCACAGTGGATTACGACGTTGGTCCATGGAGAGGAGGGTGTCGAGTCGGCTCAGCGTGCGACCCAAATCCTCTTCGGCGGAGAACTTGGCAACACCACCGATTCGCAACTGCGTGAGATTTTTGCCGACGTGCCGAGTTGCAATATCACCCAGGATCAGATTGACGCAGACGGCCTTTGGATCGTCGAGGCACTGCAACTGGTCAAGTTGTGTTCGAGCGGCGGAGAGGCCCGCCGTAGTGTTAAAGAAAACAGCATCTACCTAAACAACAACCGTGTCACCGACGAGCAGAAGCGGATCACGGCCTCGGATTTTGATGGCCGATCGGTCGTTGTCCTCCGACGTGGAAAACGCAAATACGCCCTGCTAAAACTCGTCGCAGGCGCCGCTAACTGAGTCTTCACCAAGGACCACTCGTGGTAAGATAGTGGGACGTTTCAATCCGAAACGGCACCCCACTATGTCTTGGTGAAATTGATGCGAACGCAACTCGAAGAAACGCTCGACCAACTCCGAAAGCAACTCTCCGAGGTGGATAGCCTCGATTCGGAACAAAGAGAAAAATTGCAGGAGGCGGTCACCGAAATTCAGCAAAGTTTGGATCACTCCGAAGTGAGTTCTCACTCGCTGGCTGAACGTCTGTCCGAGGCGACTGCTCAATTTCAAGAGTCGCACCCATCGCTGACCAACAGTGTCGGGCGAATCGCTGACATGTTGTCGCAGATGGGAATTTAGGCCCGTCCATCGTTCGTGTCGGTTTGCATCTCGTGTTCGTGCGCCATCAAAATGCAAACTGCGGCGAGTGTCTGCGCGACATCGGCGTTGGCTTGCCTTACGCCCTCTCAAATTCCTGCCTTGGGGTCCCACCTCACCTCCCTCCCATGAGATCCTTCCCATGAAAAATGCCTGTGCGTCTTTTCTCGCTCTGTTCGGGGTCTTGATAAGTTTCTACACCGCGTCTGTGTCGGCTGAGGATTGGCGACAGTGGCGAGGTGACGACCGTGCCAACCGGTCCTCCGAAACGGGACTGTTCGCTACTTGGGGCGAGGATGGTCCTCCGCTCAAATGGATGGCCGAGGGTCTTGGGTCTGGGTATGCCAGTGTGAGTGTCGCCGATGGAGTGATCTACACAACCGGCGATTTTGAAGACAATCAAGCCGCAGTTGCGCTCCGTGA
>JBICHZ010000239.1:0-13393 GCA_043101355.1 Rhodopirellula sp. JB044 | reverse complement strand
CAGCGAGTTGACATGCCGCAGATCATCGGCCACGAAGCATCGGCCGTCGTTGCCGAAGTCGGAGAGGGCGTCACGAACGTTTCCGTTGGCGACCGAGTGGCGGTTCGGCCGTTGTTCTTCGGCGAACCGGCGAGTTTCGACAAAGGGCATCCTCACGTTGGGAAGAATCTGAAATTTATCGGCATCGACATGCCCGGTGGGATGCAGTCGTCATGGACGGTGCCCGCCTACACACTGCACCACCTTCCCGAGTCGATGGACCTACAACACGGTGCGATGATCGAACCGGCCGCGGTTGCCTGCCACGACGTGCGATTGGGCGAAGTCCAATCCGGTGAAACGTGCGTGGTCATTGGCGGCGGCCCCATCGGGTTGTTGATCGCGTTGGTCGCGTTAGAAAAAGGGGCCAAGGTCATTCTTTCGGAGGTCAATCAAACACGTTTGGACCTGGCCGCGTCGCTCGGCATCGAAGGCGTCAACCCGCTGAACGAGAACCTGCCCGAAGCGGTCAGCCGCATGACCGACGGCAAGATGGCGGATTGCGTTTTCGAGGTTTCCGGATCGGCACCGGGCGTGGAGATGATGACCGAACTGCCCAACGTTCGCGGCCGAATCGTGATGGTTGCGATTCATCCTCAGCCCAAACCGGTCAACCTGTTCAAGTTCTTCTGGTCGGAGATCAAGATGATCGGCGCGCGACTTTATGAAGAACAAGATTTCGACGAAGCGATTCAGTTGGCCGCCAGCGGCAAATTGCACCTGGACAAATTGATCACCCAAGTCAGCCCGCTCGAGAAAGTCCAGGAGGTGTTTGAATCCATCGACGCCAACCCTGACGGGATCAAATACCTGATCCAGTGCAGCTAACCTTCCGCATTCCCCCCTACGCATAACTTCCCCCCATGAGCATTCTTCAACAATTCGATCTGACCGGAAAAACGGCATTGGTGACCGGGTGCAAACGCGGCATCGGCATGTCGATGGCTATCGGGCTCGCCGAAGCCGGCGCGGACATTGTCGGTGTGTCGGCCTCGCTCGAGACGCAGGGCAGTGCCGTCGAAAAGGAGGTCACCGCACTCGGCCGCTCCTTCCGCGGTTATCAGTGCGACTTCTCGGATCGCAAATCGGTTTACTCCTTCATCGAACAGGTCAAATCGGAACACCCAACGATTGACATTCTGATCAATAACGCGGGAACGATCCTTCGCAAACCGGCGGCCGAGCACCCCGACGACTATTGGGACAAGGTCATCGAGGTGAATCTAAACGCTCAGTTCGTGTTATCCCGCGAGTTCGGCAAGGACATGATCGCTCGAGGCAGCGGGAAGGTGATCTTCACCGCGTCGCTGTTGACGTTCCAAGGCGGCATCACGGTTCCCGGATACGCAGCGAGCAAGGGCGGTATCGGACAGTTGACGATGGCTCTCGCCAATGAATGGGCCGGAAAGGGCGTCAACGTGAACGCGATCGCCCCGGGATACATCGCCACCGACAACACCGAAGCGTTGCGTGACGATCCGGTTCGTAGCGAGCAAATTTTGGCACGAATTCCTGCCGGAAGATGGGGCAATCCCGACGATTTCAAAGGCCCCGCCGTTTTCCTTTCCTCCGACGCTGCGAGTTACGTGCACGGTGCCACGTTGCTGGTCGACGGCGGATGGATGGGACGTTAGTCCTACCAAATTCATCTCCCCACACCTCCATTCGAGATCACTTCATCATGTCATTGTCAATGAAGACATCTAGCGGCGACGTCGACCACTATCGCATGTTCATCAACGGCGAGTTCATAGACTCGGTGTCGGGTGAGACGATCGATGTTGAGAGCCCAACGAACGAAGATTTGATCTACACCGTCCCGAAAGGGAACGCAGAAGACGCCGTGTTGGCGTTGCAGACTGCGGAAGCGGCGCAGAAAGCCTGGGCGGCAACGCCGGCGGTAGAGCGGGGCGAGATCCTGGCGAAATTCGCGGAATTGATTCGTCAGAATCGCGAGCGACTGGCAAAGATCCTCGTCCGTGAAATGGGCAAAACCTACAGTCTCGCGTTAGGCGAGGTCGATGTGTCGGCGGACTTCATCAACTTCCCCGCTCAGGCCGCACGTCGACTCGAAGGCGATATCTTGCCGTCGGATTTGCCCAACGAACACATCATGATTCACAAGGTTCCTTACGGCGTGACCGTTGGTATCGCCGCGTGGAATTTTCCTCTCGCGTTATCGTGTCGCAAGATCGGTCCGGCGTTAACGACCGGTAACGTGATGGTGGTCAAACCACCTTCGGTGACTCCCGTTGCCGTACTCGCCCTGGGCGAATTGGCTTTGGAAGCAGGGATCCCGCCGGGAGTGCTGAACCTGGTGACCGGTGGCGGGTCCACGATGGGCGAGGAATTGGTGACGAACAAAATGACCCGGTTGGTCACCATGACCGGCTCCACACCGACGGGCCAAGAAATCTTTCGCAAAGCGGCAGACCGCCTGACGGCGGTTCGTTTGGAACTGGGCGGCAAGGCGCCATTCATTTTGCTCGCCGACGGTGACGTTGACAAAGCCGTCGAGGCGGCTGTCGTGTCGCGACACCTCAACAGCGGTCAGGTTTGCACCTGCCCCGAACGGTTCTACATCCACGACGCGGTCTACGATGAGTTCCTCGCGAAGTACTGCGAAGCCGTCTCGAAGCTGAAGATCGGTGACCCGATGGACGAAAGCACCGACATCGGTCCCAAAGTGAACGCGCACGAAACGAATGAGCTCGAAAAGGTCGTCAATGCGGCAATTGAAGCTGGTGCCAAGGTCGCCGTTGGTGGAAAACGTCCTGAGGGCGAGCAGTTCCAAAAAGGACATTGGTATGAACCAACTGTCCTAACGGAATGCACCAACGAAATGACCGTGATGAGGGATGAGGTTTTCGGTGTCGTCAGTCCGATTGCACGGATCAGCAGTTACGATGAGGCACTGGCGTTAGCCAATGATAGTGATTTCGGATTGGCTGCGTTTCTATTCACCCGTGACATGCGTTTAATCCAGCGTGCTGTTCTCGAACTCGAGTTCGGTGAGATCTACGTTAATCGTCCTATGGGAGAACAGCGACAAGGCTTCCACAACGGACACAAACTCAGTGGCACCGGAGGAGAAGATGGGAAGTATGGTATGGACAATTATCTCGAAAAGAAAACCATGTATGTCAACTTCTCCGAATAATCACCGGTGCGTTTCGCCATTCGCAAATCAATTCACTGCTAACCCCAATCACCTCCGATGAAAATAGAAAAAGTCGAAACTGAGCTCTATCACGTTCCACTGGCGAAACCCGTCGTCGACGCGATCCACGGTGTTCAGCGTGAGTTTTCGCTGATCGTCGTGAAGATCACGACCGACGATGGTGCGACGGGGATGGGGTACACCTATAGCGTCGGGAAGGTCGGCGGCACCTCGATCGCGACGCTCGTCAAAGACAACCTCGTTCCGCTTTTGATTGGCGAAGACCCTCGCCGCATCGAACAGTTGTGGAACAAAATGTGGTGGGCGTTGCACTACGTCGGCCGCAGCGGGATCGCCGTCTTCGCACTTTCGGCGGTGGACACAGCGCTTTGGGATCTCAAAGCACGCATGGCGAATGAGCCAATGTGGCGTTTCTTGGGCGGCCACGACAATAAAGCCGAGGCGTACGGTGGCGGTATTGATTTCGACATGACGATCCCGCAACTGCTCGAACAAACTCAGGGCTTCCTTGATGCGGGCATTCGTGCGATCAAGATCAAAATCGGTCGCGAATCGATCGCCGAAGAGTGCGAACGGATCGCGGCGATCCGCGAATTCATCGGACCGGACAAGAAACTCATGGTCGACGTGAACATGAAGTGGAGCGTCGAGAAGGCACTCCGCGCGGTTCGCGCGTTCGAGAAGTACGACCTGTACTGGATCGAAGAACCCACGATTCCAGACGACATCGAGGGCCACCGCCGGATCGAAACGGAAGGCCCGATTCCTGTCGCAACGGGCGAGAACCTTCACTCGATCTACGAATTCAAAGAGATGATTTCGCGCGGCGGTGTTTCTTTCCCGGATGCGGACATCTCGAACCTCGGCGGCATCACCGCGTTGATGAAAGTCGCGCATATTGCCGAGGCATACAACCGAAATCTGACCACCCACGGCATCCAGGAAATGCACGTCAGTTGCTTGGCAGCGATTCCGAATGCATCGCTGTTGGAGATTCACGCATTCCGACTCGACGATTTTCTCGTCCACCAACTCGAGATTCGCGACGGATACGCCTATGCGTCGGATCGCCCGGGACACGGTGTTGAGATCGACTGGGAGAAAATCGCCGTTCACCGCGTAGCGTTTTCGGATGAGTGCGTGATGGCACCAACCTATTGATCGATCCAAATTCGGCGTGCAGCGCCAAGTTCGACGTCGAATAGGTGATCGATTGGATGATCGCGAGCGGGCCTAAGTAAAGCAACCGGCACACTGTTTGAACGTCAGACTCGCGAACAGCAAAATTCGTGAATGCCGAAATCACCGCCGGCGAGTCTCTTGGAAGTGCCGGCTCGGTTTTTGAACGATTGTGATCCGCAGACGCGAGCTTCAAACCGCATGGATGCACCCGCGCCGCATTCGTAGCGAGTGAATCGATCGCGTCCAAAGATTGACACAAATACCATGTTGGCATGCGATTTAACGATCACGATCGAATCAACGAGTGCTACTGATGAGATCATGGACGGCCCCCCGAATCAGATCCGCCTGAATCTGCCCCCACTACACTAGCTTCACAGGCAACCGCATTTGTCGCGACCGTAACGGCAGTCGGTTGCCTCCCGCCCTCCTATCTCACGCGAGCAATCAATGAACACGTGGCTGACGTCTCGAATACCTGTCTTGGCACGATCCGGTGCGGCCCTCAGTTTGGTAGGTGTCTTCGCCGCGGCGAGCGTTTTTCGCTTGGCGGGAACTCCGGCGTTCGGTGACGAACCCGATAGCGGCGCCGCCAACGCAGCCGTTTTCCCCTACGGCAACGTGCCTGCCGAAAAGCCCGACATGCCTCTCAGTGCGGCGATGAAACGGGTCTACGATGGGACGTATACCGGGCTGGACTGCGCGAGCAACGAATTGTTCAGCCGGTTTAAGTACACACCGCTGCAGGGTTTCGACTATCACGGACATGATGGCACTGTGTCGCGACGCGATGCGACCAAGATCATTCGCGTTAACGGAAAGTACTACGTTTGGTACACGAAACGCGATACCCCGACTCCACCCGATTATGACGGAGGTGCCAACGAGACGATTCCATCGCGAGACTGGGATCTGTCGGAAATTTGGTACGCCACGAGTGAAGACGGATTCACGTGGAAGGAGCAAGGCGTTGCGATCAAGCGGATGAAGAAACCGCTCGCCGGTTGGCGTTCCGTGTCCACGCCGGACATCTTGGTATGGAAGGGTAAATATTACCTCTACTATCAGGCGTATCTATTCATGCCTGGCAGTCGAGAATCCAGCGGCACCAACGGCGATGACTGCCCCGTGTCGGCATCGGTTGCCGATTCGCCCGATGGACCATGGACGCCATCAAACAAAATCGTGGTGCACAACGGCCCGCCTGGCTCGTGGGATCAATACGTCATCCACGACCCGTATCCTCTGGTCCGCGACGGCAAAATCTATCTTTACTACAAAGGTGAAATGGGAGGAGACCCGCTACCTGTTCGGGCACAGGGTTTGGCTATCGCCGAGCATCCTTTTGGTCCGTTTCGCAAACACCCTTTGAACCCGGTTATCAATTCCGGCCACGAAACGTCGCTGTTCCCGTTCCGCAGCGGATTGGCGGCTTTGGTCAGTCGCCATGGTCTCGAACACAACACCATTCAGTATTCACCCGACGGTGTTAATTTCGAGATCGCTGCGATCACGGGACTGATGCCGATCGCGCCGGGTGCGTACGTGCCGGATGCGTTCACTGATACCAAAGACGGTCGCGGTATCACGTGGGGGCTATGCCACTTCCGCAACCTGAAACGTGACGAAGGCAAAAGCCACAGCATGTTAGCCAGGTTTGATTGTGACCTAAGTCTTGATGTTGATGACATTGAGATGAAAGAAAGTGATATCTTCAATGACCCAGAGATCAACTTCAAATTTGGTCTCACGGAAACGCAGCGCAAACGCATCGAAGCGGCCGCGCGAAATCCCTCCCGCTGAGTGAACGTTCGCTCGTGCGTTGCTGCATAGGCGCGTGCGTGAAAACTCCCGATCCCCAACCTCTCGCTCTATTCTTTCCTGGAGAAGATCAATGAGTACCCATTTTCGGATGACCCGGCATTGGCTCGCTGTTGGCTCGATGATCATGATTTCTGTCATCGGTTGCAGTTCGAAATCCGACAACAGCACCGCGGACGGCAGTTCGGGCGAGAACGACAAACCGGTGATCGGCTTTGTTCAGACCGGCTCGGAAGGTGACTGGCGGAAGGCTCACACGGTTTCTGTTCGCGAAGCAGCCGAAGCGGCTGGATACGAACTGCGTTTCGCCGATGGCCAAGCGAAACAGGAAAACCAAATCAAGGCATTGAGCTCATTCGTTGCGCAGGGTGTTGACGGAATCATCCTGGCACCGCTCGTTGAAACAGGCTGGGACAACGTTCTCGAAAAGGCCCAAAAGCGAAACATCCCGGTGTTGATTCTCGACCGCCAAGTGGACGTGAAGGACGACTCCCTTTTCGTCACCTACATCGGGGCGGATACGTACAACGAAGGTCGTCTCGCCGCAGAGTGGTTGATCGAGAAAACGGGAGGAAAGGCCAAAGTCGTCGAACTGCAGGGAACGCCAGGCGCGTCGCCAACGATCAATCGTTACAACGGCTTCCGGGACGTGATCGGTGAAGAATCCGGCATCGAAATCATCGCTTCACAAAGTGGTGACTTCCGCCGCTCGAAAGGAAAAGAGGTAATGGAAGCCTTCTTGAAAAAGCACGGAGACGAAATCGAGGTTGTCTACGCCCACAACGACGACATGGCGATCGGCGCGATTCAGGCGATCGAGGACGCAGGCAAGAAACCGGGCGACGACATCATCCTGGTTTCGATTGACGGCGTGCGAGGAGCGTTTGAAGCAATGGTCGAAGGCAAACTGAATTGCACCGTGGAATGCAATCCATTGCAGGGACCGATGGCGTTCGAAGCGATGGACAAGATCCTCTCGGGCGATATCGGAGACATGCCGAAGAAACAAATGATCAAGGACGAAGTCTATGAACGCGAGAATGCCAAAGAGGTCATTGATTCTCGCAAATACTAGGACACGGCATGTCGGATCCGGCACTACTGCAAATCAAGGCCTTGCAAAAGAGTTTCCCGGGCGTCAAGGCGCTCGCCGGGGTCGATTTTCGCGTGCGCCGGGGCGAAGTGCACGCGCTGATGGGAGAGAATGGCGCTGGCAAATCGACGTTGATCAAAGTCCTCAATGGCGTGCACGATCGAGACTCAGGCGAAGTCCGCCTCGATGGCCGGGTGATCCACCCGCGGGCACCCGCCGAGGCAGAGTCGCTCGGAATCAGCACGGTGTTTCAAGAAGTGAACCTGATCCCCAGCCTCTCAGTCGCCGAAAACATCGCGTTGGGACGACAACCTCGGCGTTTCGGTTTGGTGAACTGGCGCGAGGTGAAACGATCGGCGCGGACGGCGATCGAGCGTCTCGGTCTGTCGATTGATGTTGATCGCGAATTGAGTTCTTTCTCGGTCGCGACTCAGCAAATGATCGCTATCGCGAGGGCCATCGACCTCGACGCCAAACTGCTCGTTCTCGATGAACCGACCTCGAGCCTTGATGAGAAAGAAGTTGATGAACTGTTCTCGGTCATGCAGCGACTGCGCGACCAAGGTTTGGGCATCGTGTTTGTGACCCACTTTCTAGATCAGGTCTATCGGATATGTGACCGAATCACGGTACTGCGAAACGGACAGCATGTCGGAGAGTACGTGACCGCCGACCTGCCGCGCATCGAGTTGATCGCCAAGATGCTCGGTAAAGAAGCTGCAGATATCGAATCGATGGAAGCGGCGACGGCTGCCGCGCACCATCAAGACACAATCGCCGATGGAAACGATACAGAGCAAACTGCCTTTGTTCGTGCCAAACAATATGGCCGCCGCGGTGCGATTGAGCCTTTCGATTTTTCGATACGCAAAGGGGAAGTCGTCGGGCTCGCCGGTTTGCTCGGAAGCGGTCGAACCGAAATCGCTCGACTGCTCTTCGGGCTCGACCCGCCGACCGAGGGAACGCTGGAAGTCGACTCGGAAGAGAGAACCAATTGGAACCCTCGCCGCGCGATCGATGCCGGGATCGCGTTCTGCCCTGAAGACAGGAAGGTGGAAGGCGTGATCGCTGAGTTGTCGGTGCGGGAAAACATCGTTTTGGCGATGCAAGCGAGTCGTTCGGTTCTGCGGACGTTGCCGATGAAAAAACAGGTCACGTTGGCCAATCACTACATCGATGCATTGAAGATCAAAACACCGTCAACGGAGACTGCTGTTGGCACGTTATCGGGTGGCAACCAACAAAAGGTCTTGCTGGCTCGTTGGTTGGTGATGAGTCCCCAACTAATCATCCTTGACGAACCCACGAGAGGGATCGATGTGGGAGCGAAAGCCGAAATTGAAACTCTCGTGGCGTCGCTGCGACGAGAAGGGATGGCGGTCGTCTTCATCTCATCGGAGTTGGATGAAGTCGTACGCACTTGTCAACGCGTCGCGGTTCTTCGCGATCAGAAAGTAGTAGGAACGCTCGCCGGAGACGACGTCAACGAACACGGAATCATGGAAATGATCGCACGCAGTCATGACTGAATCGAATCAGAATGCCGAGGCGAACCGCACGTCTTCCAATACCCTTGGCAAGGTAATGGGCAATCGAATTTTGTGGCCGTTGGTAAGTCTCGTCGTTGTGCTGGTGTTCAACGCGATCTTCATTCCCTCGTTCTTTACGATCGAAGTACGAGACGGTGCCTTCTATGGCAGCCTGATCGATGTGCTTAACCGTGGCTCGATCGGAATCATTCTCGCGTTGGGAATGACGTTGGTGATCGCCACAGGGGGCGTTGATTTGTCAGTCGGTTCGGTGATGGCAATTTCCGGAGCGGTCGCCGCCTTAATCCTCACTGAGACCGAGTTGGGCATGTGGGGGTTGTTGCCTGCGGTCCTGTTGGTTGCGTTGTTAGCAGGATTGATGAACGGCGTCCTGGTCGCGTACCTCCAGATCCAACCGATCATCGCCACTTTGATTTTGATGGTTTCGGGACGTGGTATTGCGAAGTTCATTACCGGGGAAAAGATCATCACGATCGGTGATGAATCGCATAACTACTACTTTGATTTCATTGGGAAAGGACATCTGTTCGGTCTGCCTTTCACGGTGACTCTTTTTGTTGTGTTGTTTTTGCTGGCGTGCCTGCTCGTCCGATCGACGTCTTTAGGTTTGTTCATCGAGTCTGTGGGCGCGAACGAAACAGCGAGTCGAGCGAGCGGGATTGCCGATCGTCGCATCAAGATCGCGGTTTACATCTTCGCGGCTTTCTGCGCTGCGATCGCTGGGCTGATTGATTGTTCGAATATCAACGCGGCGGACACGATGAACGCGGGAGTGTTCACGGAACTGGACGCGATCTTTGCCGTCGTGGTCGGTGGCACTTCGCTGACCGGCGGGCGATTTTCCTTGACCGGTTCTCTTATCGGCGCGATCCTGCTGCAGACATTGATGACCACGCTGTACACCTACGGTGTGCCGTCGGACGTTGCACCGGTTCCGAAGTCACTCGTGATCATCGCAGTTTGCCTTTTGCAATCACCAGTGTTTCGATCCAAGGCACAACGGTTGGTTGGTCGGGGGGCGACGGCGTGAGCGACAACAAAAGCAATGCCAACCAAGGCAGCGGAAAAACGCGAAACAGCCTGCTGCCGAAGAAGTGGATCCCACTGTTGGTCACCGCAGTGGTGTTTGTGGTTCTATTCGCGTCCGCATCGATGCGATTTGAGGGATTCGCGTCGATGTATGTCGTCGCGGACCTCTTTTCCGAAAATGCGTTTTTGGGGATCACCGCCATCGGGATGACGTTTGTCATTCTCTCCGGTGGAATCGACTTGTCCGTCGGTTCGGTGATCGGCTTTACCTCGATTTTGGTTGCCTCGTTGATCACAGATCACAGCATGTCACCGTGGATCGTCTGGGCGATCGCACTCACTCTCGGCACGACGCTCGGGGCAGCGATGGGGACATTGATACATGTGTATCGTTTGCCCGCGTTTTTAGTGACCCTCGGAGGGCTTTTCTTTGCACGTGGGATGGCTTTCCATGTCAAACCAGAGGCAGTGCAAATCGACCATCCTCTCTATGACCGTCTCGGTGATATTGCGATCCCAATCGGTGGCGGTGCCGAGCTAGGCATTCCGCCGCTGATCTTTCTGAGCCTGTTCGCGATCGCGTTGGTGGTTGCTCATTACACTCAGTTCGGACGTAACGTTTATGCGATCGGTGGCGACGAGGAGTCGGCGGTGTTGATGGGATTGCCCGTCGGCAAGACCAAGATCTTGGTCTACACCGTCAACGGTTTTCTGTCCGCGTTGGCCGGGATCACGATGACTCTTTATATGGATTCGGGAAATCCGATCAATGCGACCGCGTTGGAGTTGGACGCCATCGCCATCGTCGTGATCGGCGGAACGCTTTTGACCGGCGGGGTCGGATATGTCGCAGGCACGTTGCTGGGGCTGCTGATCTACGCGACAATCTATCAAGTCACGTTCTTTGCGAGCCTCCGTTCCTCACTGGCAACGATCGCGATCGGCATGCTGCTGCTCGGGTTCATCGTTCTGCAGAAAGTCGTTCACCGGGAATAAGCGTTTACCGCGACAAGATTGTAAACCCGAAAAGAAGCCGACCTGTCTCGAACGTTCATGCAATGAGGGTTGCCGAATCGCCATCGCTGGCTCGAGAGTTTCGAAAGAGTCTACGATGTTGCCAGTCGTCAATTCCGCGAATGAGTGAGTTCCTATGCCGGCAAAGTGTTCTGTATTTATCGCCACGAGTCTCGACGGTTTTATCGCGCGGAGCGACGGATCATTGGATTGGCTCGATCAGGCAAATGCGATGGTCCCTGAGGGCGAGGATTGTGGCTATCAGGCGTTCATGGAGTCGGTCGACGTGCTCGTGATGGGACGAAAAACCTATGAGAAAGTGCGTACGTTCGGAAAGTGGCCTTATGGGGATCAACGCGTCGTTGTTTTGAGCCGAAAAGACATCTCGTTTCCAGCCGAAATGCCGTCCTGCGTGTCGCACTCGTCGGAGTCTCCAGCGACGCTGCACGAACGACTTTCCGACGAGGGAGCCGAGAAGTTATATATCGATGGCGGGGCGACGATCTGCCGTTTTCTCAACGCAGGATTGATCGATGAGATGATCATTACCGTGATTCCGGTGGTGATCGGGTCGGGTATCCCGCTGTTCGGTTTAGCGGTGGAAGACCGATGGTTGACACATCGATGCACCAAAACGTACGAATTCGGTTTTGTCCAATCGACCTATGACGTGAATCCCAACGGCGGATCACGTTAGAGCGTTCTTGCAAATCAGGTAGCCGATGTCGCCAAACTTCGGAAACCTGAATTCCCGCGAATGCTGCTATAGGGATCGGACACTCAAATTTCGAAATGCGTTAAGCCAAGAGACAGCATTCCATGTCAACCGCGTCATCCGGATCCGGGTTCAGCCTGAAGGATCAACTTTTCAATCGAGAGCGGGTTACCTATCTGGCGAAATTGTTCCACGAACAGAATCACGAATTCGATCAGACCGCATTCGTTCGGAGGACGATGCGAGGGTTCTCGAAACTCGAACTGAAAGAACGCATCGTGCAAATCGCAACGACGCTCGAGCGATTCTTGTCCGACGATTTTCGAATGGCCGCAAAGCAGATCACCCAGGCGTTGCCGCCGCCTTTGGATCCTCGTCGAAGCGACGACGATTTCGGTGATTTCATTTTTGCTCCTTTGGGAGAGTACGTCGTCCGCAACGGGATGGCCCGAAAGCACCTGAAGTTGTCGCTGCGAACTCTCAAATCGCTAACGCAGAGGTTTTCCATGGAGGATGCCATTCGTTCGTTCATCAACGAGTATCCCGATGAGACCATGAGCGAACTGAGCAAGTGGGCGACGCATTCCCACTACCACGTGCGACGGTTGGCGAGTGAAGGCACTCGTCCGTTATTGCCGTGGTCGAAACGATTGCTGATTGAAAACACCGCTGCGATTCCGATTCTCGATGCGGTGCACGCGGATCGCACTCGCTATGTGACGCGATCGGTCGCCAACCATCTAAACGACATCTCGAAATCGCATCCGGACGTGGTGCTTTCAACGCTCGAGCGATGGAAGCGAGAGGAGCGACAATCTGCCGATGAGTTGCGTTGGATGTCTCAGCACGCGTTGCGCACGCTGGTCAAAAAAGGCGATCGAGAAGCACTCGAATTTCTCGGGTTTCGCAGTTGCCCGGACGTCGAGATATCGGAGTTTTCGCTGCGGCGCACCGAAATCCGTCGCGGTGAGGCGGTCGAGTTTTCGTTCATTATCGATGCACGGCGAAACGAAATGTTGATGGTAGATTTTGTCATCGATTTCATGAAAGCAAACGGCAAACGTTCGCCGAAGGTGCACAAACTAAAACAACTCGAAGTAAAAAAGGGCAGCCAGACGGTTCTCCGAAAGAAGCATGTTCTTCGTGCCAACGCGACGACCTACACCCTGTATCCTGGGACGCATCAACTCGCTCTGCAGGTGAACGGTCGAAAGATGGGCACTCTGTCCTTTGAACTGCTGTAGCGTTTGAGAACTGCCACGATCGCTCGCCCAGCACAGGTTGTCATGCGATCTGTCCGATCGAGCAATCGCGAAGAGACGATTCAGTTGACGCATTGACGATCGGTTCAATGCGAACTGACATCGTGACACACGATCGAGTATCAGTGGCTGCTCGATTGAGATGCCTTTCACGGTTCGGGCTCCCCAAGTCCTTTGGCCCGTACGATTCATTTTCGCATGAAGACGGCCGACGTGCGTATCTCACGAATGATTGGATGCTGCGTCGTCGCGGGGCCGAAAGAGAGGAACCTATCGCGACCGGTTTGTCGTCCTTCACGTGGCAAACTGACTAGCGGACAGACTCCTGTTGGCGACGGTTCGCTTGTCTATGCTGCGAGTCGACGCGTCGTCATCGATCCCCCCAATTCCAAGAGTGTTCCATGACAATGAAACTGATGCATCGCCGGTGTCTTTGCTGGTCTATTACTGCCCTTGGTTTGGTTGGTGTAGTGGGATGCCAAACAACCAGTCACATGCAGCAGGATG